>NZ_JAMYTB010000005.1:0-407204 GCF_040322275.1 Mesorhizobium sp. M0174 | reverse complement strand
GATGGCGTCTTCGATGCCTACTTCCGCCACCAGAAAATCCAGACCATCGACCTCAATGCAAGCCAACGATAGGATGGCAAACTGTTCGCGATGTCCTCGCACACCTGTTCGCGATGTCCCCGGTCCAAACACCCCCTTGAGGGGGAGATGGCCGCGAAGCGGCCAGAGGGGGTCGGTCCGACCGGGCTCGGCCCCTTATCGCAGGCGCAAGAGGTCGGTGCTCCATGCGAGACGACCCCCTCTGTCGCCCCCGGCGACATCTCCCCCTCAAGGAGGGAGATTCGCCATCCTGTTGATGTCAGAAAACCTTCATCGTTTCGAAATGTGCCTGAAACATTGAAGCTGGAGCTTGGCGGCGACGTTCAACGCCATCCAGGAGACAGCCATGAACAAGATTTCGATGACGCGGCGCGCTTTCGTCACGTCGGCCAGCGCCGTTGGCCTGGTCGGCGCGTCGGGCCTCGCGCTTCCCTATTACTCGCGCGCCAATCAGCGCCCGGCCTTTACCCACGGTATCCAATCCGGCGACGTCGACGCGACCAGCGGCATGGTCTGGGCGCGCACGGACCGGCCGTCGCGCGTCATGTTCGAAGTGTCGCCGACGGAGAGCTTCGCCAATGCCGTCCGCCTGGCGCCGCTCGATAGCTCGCCGGCCAGCGACTATACGGTGAAGCGGCTGCTTACCGATCTCGCCTCCGACCAGGACATCTTCTACCGCATGGTCGCGGCCGATCTTTCCGATATCAACGCCGTTTCCGAGCCGATCATCGGCCGCTTCCGCACGGCACCTGCCTCGAAGCGCGACATTCGTTTCGCTTGGTCGGGCGACACCGCCGGCCAGGGCTGGGGCATCGACGACACCGGCATGAAGACCTACGCCACGATCGCCAAGCACACGCCGGACTTCTTCCTGCATTCGGGCGATACGATCTATGCCGATGGCGCGATGAAGGACGAGGTCGACCTGCCCGGCGGCGGCAAGTGGAAGAACACCGTGCTGATCGACGAAAAACGCAAGGTTGCCGAGACGCTGGATGAATACCGGGGTCAGTGGAAATACAATTTGATGGACAGGAACGTGCTGGCGCTGAACGCCATCTGCCCGACGTTCTACCAGTGGGACGACCACGAGGTGGTGAACAACTGGTCGGATTCGAAGGATCTGAGCGCCGACGACCGCTACACCGAAAAATCCATCCATGTACTGGCGGCACGCGCGGCGCGCGCCTTCCACGAAATGACGACGATCCGCTACGAGCCGTCGGAGCCCGGCCGTGTCTACCGCAAAATCGCCTATGGGCCGCTGCTCGACGTGTTCTTCCTCGACATGCGTTCCTATCGCGGCCCCAACGGTCCGAATATGCAGGAGACGATGACGCCGCAATCGCGCATCCTCGGCGAACAACAGACGAAATGGCTGAAGCGCGAGCTGGCGAATTCCAATGCAACCTGGAAAATCATCGCCGCCGACATGCCGCTCGGCCTCGTCGTCTGGAACGACGGCACCAAGAAGGTCGGGGCTGAGGCAATCAGCAATGGCGACAATGGCCCGGCCAAGGGGCGCGAGCTGGAAATTGCCGACCTCCTTCGCTATATAAAGAACGCGGGGATCAGCAATACCGTCTGGCTAACCGCGGACGTGCATTACACAGCCGCGCATTATTACAATCCGGACAAGGCGCAGTTCCAGGACTTCAATCCGTTCTGGGAATTCGTTTCGGGTCCGATCCACGCCGGCACATTCGGACCGAATGCTTTCGACATGACTTTCGGCCCGGAGCTGAGGTTCATCAAGGCACCGACCGCCGAACAGGGTCAGAACCTGCCGCCGTCGGCCGGCCTGCAGTTCTTCGGGCTCGTCGACATCGATGGAGCCACCGAGCAGTTGACGGTGCGGCTGATGGATCGCGACGACAGCGAACTCTATAAGGTCACGCTCGATCCGGTGCGGTCGGCGTGAGATTGCCTTTTAGGACCACCCCGAAGGTGGATGTGCATCAATCGGGATAGCAGACGACGGGAATCTTGGGCCAGACGGCGCTGTCGCATCCGGCGTTTTTTTGCCTTTGCTTGAAGGCGGTGCTGACCGGTCCGGTCACCACCGGGTCGACGCCGTCCGGAGCATCGGCAAAAAGCTGCTCTGCCGAGCGCTTGTCGGACGGCAGAGCAGACCGCGTCTCCTTGGACGGCGCGGCCGATTGCGCCGCGCTTGCCGCGAGGAGGACGGCGAGCGCGGTACATGCCAAAATCGGCCGGAGTTTGATGCCTGTCTCGATCATGAAATTCGAACTGTCCGGACCACGAAAGGTTCCGCCTTGGTTAATAATTCCACTTCACACCAAGATATTTAAGATTTGGTGACTTTATTTGGTGGCTCGCCTCCTCTTTCGCAAATGCGAAAAACCCTGTATGAGCCGCCCAACCGAAAGAGGCAGCGCCTTTTGGCCTGCTGCCTGCAACGCTCCCGAGACCGAAACATGAAAATCCGCAATATCGCGATCATCGCGCACGTCGACCATGGAAAAACCACCCTCGTCGACCAACTCCTGAAACAGTCCGGCTCGTTCCGCGACAACCAGCGCGTCGCCGAGCGCGCCATGGATTCAAACGATCTTGAAAAGGAACGCGGCATCACCATCCTGGCCAAGGCGACCTCGGTCGACTGGAAGGATACCCGCATCAACATCGTCGACACGCCCGGCCACGCCGATTTCGGCGGCGAGGTCGAGCGCATCCTGTCGATGGTGGATTCGGCCATCGTGCTGGTCGACGCCGCCGAGGGCCCGATGCCGCAGACCAAATTCGTCGTCGGCAAGGCGCTCAAGGTTGGACTGAAGCCGATCGTCGTCATCAACAAGATCGACCGGCCGGATGCCCGCCATGTCGAAGTGGTCAACGAGGTGTTCGACCTTTTCGCAGCACTTGACGCCACCGACGAGCAGCTCGACTTCCCTATCCTTTACGGTTCAGGCCGCGACGGCTGGGTCTCGGAAAACCCCGAAGGCCCGAAGGACCAGGCTCTGGCGCCGCTGTTCGACCTCGTCATCAAGCACGTGCCGGCGCCGACCGTTCATCCCGGCCCGTTCCGCATGATCGGCACCATCCTGGAAGCCAATCCGTTCCTCGGCCGCATCATCACCGGCCGTATCGAATCCGGCACGCTGAAATCCAACCAGGCGGTCAAGGTGCTGCACCATGACGGCACCCAGGTCGAAACCGGCCGCATTTCGAAGATCCTCGCCTTCCGCGGGCTCGAGCGCCAGCCCATCGAGGAAGCGCAGGCGGGCGACATCGTCGCCATCGCCGGCCTGTCGAAAGGCACTGTCGCAGACACCTTCTGCGACCTGTCGGTGACCGAGCCGCTGCACGCGCAGCCGATCGATCCGCCGACGGTGACGATGTCTTTCCTCGTCAACGATTCGCCGCTGGCCGGTACCGAAGGCGACAAGGTGACCAGCCGCGTCATCCGCGACCGCCTGTTGCGCGAGGCCGAAGGCAATGTCGCGCTGAAGATCGAGGAATCACCTGACAAGGATTCGTTCTTCGTTTCCGGCCGCGGCGAATTGCAGCTGGCCGTGCTGATCGAGACGATGCGCCGCGAAGGTTTTGAGATCGCCGTGTCGCGGCCGCGCGTCGTCATGCAGAAGGGCGATAACGGCGAATTGCTGGAGCCGGTCGAGGAAGTCGTCATCGACGTCGACGAGGAGCATGCCGGCGTCGTCGTGCAGAAGATGTCGGAGCGCAAGGCCGAGATGGTCGAGTTGCGCCCTTCGGGCGGCAATCGCCAGCGAATCGTCTTCCACGCGCCGACGCGCGGCCTGATCGGCTACCAGTCGGAACTGTTGACCGACACGCGCGGCACCGCCGTGATGAACAGGCTGTTCCATGCCTACGAGCCTTATAAGGGTGAGCTGCCGGGTCGCACCAACGGCGTGCTGATCTCCAACGAACAGGGTGAATCGGTGGCCTATGCCATGTGGAACCTGGAAGACCGCGGCCCGATGGTCATCGATCCCGGCGTCAAGGTCTATCAGGGCATGATCATCGGCATCCATTCCAGGGACAACGATCTCGAGGTCAACGTGCTCAAGGGCAAGAAGCTGACCAACATCCGCGCCGCCGGCAAGGACGAGGCGGTGAAGCTGACGCCGCCGATCCGCATGACGCTGGAACGCGCGCTGGCCTGGATCCAGGACGACGAGCTGGTCGAGGTGACGCCGAAGACCATCCGCCTGCGCAAGCTCTATCTCGACCCGAACGAGCGCAAGCGTTTTGAGAAGTCGGCGAAAGTGGTCGGCGCGGCATAAAGGGCAATACCGCGCAGTGAGCGGTAAACTCGTCACGGCTGTCATATACGACAATCGACGCGAGGCCGAAGTTTGCGTGTCGATGCTCGACGCGTATGGAATTTATGCTCTCGCGAATTATCTTCTCGACACGGGCAGGCTCGGCTTGATCCATGTGCAAGTCGCCGACAGCGATCTCGATGCAGCCAAGGGTTTGATCGGCTCGGCCTCCAAAGAGGGCGATTGACCCCTGGCCGCAACTGTCTCCGATTGCGGATGCCCTTGCCGTCGCCTCATCCGCCGGCAGCCGAAATGATGTCGTCCCGGTCTGGTTCGCCAGACAGGTGGATGCGGATCGCCGTTCCCGTCCGCGCCGGCCTGCGCAAGGCTTTGGCTCCGTCCGGACTAATGACCAGCAATCGTTTCTCTTCCCAAACCTGAAGCCGCGATCGCGAGACACCGAGTTCGCTGGCGAGCAACCGGTCGAGCCGCAGCGATGTCGGCGTTTCGAGCCAGAGCTGGAGTTCGAGAGCGGTGGTGTTTCCCAGCCTGTCGCCGAGCACCTCCTTTTGAACGGCGGCTTCGGCGAACTCCTCAACGCGCCCGATACTGCTTCGCAATGCGGCAACATCGAAGGCATGGCGCCGCGCCAGGACCGGATCGTTGCTTTCGAGCGCCTGCAATATTGCCGGTTCGATATCCCGGCGGCTGCAGCGCTCCAGAATGCCGAAATTCCAGGAATTGTCGCAGTCGATGCAGCGGTAGATCAACCAGGCGTCAATGCGCTTGCCATTGGCATTGACGCGGAATTTGCCGCTGCAGCGATAGGCTTTCAGGCCGCCGCAGCGATTGCAGTTGAGGTGAGGTCGAGGTGCGGTTTTGGGCGCGATCGCCCAGCGGATGAGCAGTATCGAAGGCATGCCGAAAAGCCCTTCCCGTCGGGAAGTTCGTCAGATCGGCGATATCGAGAACCCCTTGCGGGCACGGCGTGGCGAGAGACTGCGGCAGTTGGAAATCAGGTGTCGCGGGTGGTTATGCGCGACAGCGGTTCAGCAGTGCCAAACCGGTCTCGAACCGCCACCCTGAAGAACAGGTCATGTGAAAACAGGCACCGCGACTGCGACGCCCTGCTCTGTGTTGGGGGAGTTGACGAGACCGGCGGTTACGTAGGCAAAGTGAAGCTCGGAAAGGATTTCGGAACGACATCTCTAGCCGTGAGGTGCCTGGCGGACAAGCCTTCTTTCGGTAGACGCTACCGTCGCCGGAACAGTTGGGTTATGTTGAACACCCCAAACACTTCAAACGAGACCCCGTCATGCATTTCACGTCGCTGCTGATTTTTGCCGGCGCCCTGCTTGTTGCCGCCGGCTCGCCCGGCCCGTCGATTGCCGCTCTTGTGGCGCGGGTCATCGCAAAGGGCTTCCGCGACGTGTTTCCGTTCCTGCTTGCGATGTGGATCGGCGAAGCGATCTGGCTGTCTCTGGCGGTGTTTGGCCTCGCCGTGGTGGCGCAGACGTTCCATTATGCCTTTGTCGTCGTGAAGTGGGCCGGCGTCAGCTATCTCGGCTGGCTTGCCTGGAAGATGTGGACGGCACCGGTCGAGGCGAAGGAAGGTTCGCTGCCGCGCGAAGATTCTCCTGCCAAGCTGTTCTTTGCCGGCATGGCTGTGACGCTCGGCAACCCCAAGATCATGATGTTCTATCTGGCGCTGCTGCCGACCATCATCGACCTCGGTTCGGTCAGCGTGGTCGGCTGGGTCGAGCTGACGGCGACCATGGCAGTGGTCCTGGTCGCCATCGATTTGACCTGGGTGCTCGCCGCATCGCAGGCGCGCAAGCTCTTGAGAAGCAAGCGGGCGATGAAGATCGCCAACCGCATCAGCGCCGGCACCATGGCCGGCGCTGCGGCGGCGATCGCGGCGCGGTCCTGAGCCGGCGCGTCAACCCATTTCGATGATCGGCGCGATCTCGATACTAAAGGCTGGGTCGGTCAAGATAGGACAATCCTTGGCCTTGCCGACGGCATCGTCGATGTCTTTTGCTTCGATGATGGTGTAACCAGCGGTCGGATTGCTGCCGCCGTTGTTCTCGACCTTGCCGCCAGGCAGCACGGTCTTCGACATGCCGACTGGATTGCCACCGTCGACCACCGCTGAGCCGAGCTTGCCGTACCAGCCGGTCCAGGCATCCATCGCTGCCTTCCGTTCGGCCTCCTCGGTCGGCATCTTGCCTGAGCCATGATAGACGTAGAGAAATTTCGCCATGTTCTCCTCCTCTGATCGGCGGCATCGAACCGGCATGCGGTCATGCCGCATGCCGATCATCTGACCAAACCGGCAAACAAGCAACGAGAATGCGAAGTAGCTAATATAATGTGCGGTTGGCTCGCAACAGCGGTGCCCTATCGCGCCATCGCGTGGTATTCATCGTTCGGCCGCATATCGATTGCCGATGCCAGCCGGTTCGACATGTTGAAGAATGCCGCGGTCGAGGCGACATCCCATATGTCGCGGTCGGAAAAGCCGACTTGCCGCAGCGCCGCCCGGTCCGCTTCGACGATCTTTGCCGGTTGCTCGGTCAGCTTCACCGCGAATTCGAGCATGGCGCGTTGCCTGTCCGACAGCTTGGCGGCGCGAAAATTCATCACCATCATCTCGCCGAAGGCGGGGTCGCCGGAAAGCTGGCGCACCGCCGCGCCATGCGCGGCCAGGCAATAGTAGCAATGGTTGACCGAAGAGACGGCGACCGCGATCATCTCGCGCTCGAGTTTCGACAGGCCGGATTCACCCAGCATCAAATCATTGTACATGTCGGTGAAAGCGCGCAGCTTCTTCTCGTCGAAGGCATAGGCGAGTAGCACATTGGGAACGAGGCCGAGTTTCTCCCGGCATTTGGCGAAATAGGCCTTGGTCGCGTCGCTCAGCTCCGCCGGTGCCAGGTCAAGCGCGGTGATTTTGTCCGTCATGGCGGATTTCTCCTCGTTTTTCGCCAGGCTGCCGGTGAATTCCGACATTTCGTCGCAAGCCGTCAAACCTTTGTCGCCAAATACCCGTCATCTGTTAGCATAGCCGCAAAAACATGCGACGGGAGGGACTCATGGCCAGTGTAAAGTCAGCGAGCCGGTTGAAAAAAGCCGGCCTGACGAGGGGTGAAGCCGCGGGTGGCGAAAAGCCCGGCAGGCTTGCCGACTACCTGCTGGCCCGAGCTCCGGCCGAAGATGTCGCCGCCTACGACGTCATCGATCTCGAACGCGCTGCCGAACTCGCCGGCCGCGCAGTGGCCAGGCACAAGAAGGACGACTGCGTCGTTGCTATAGACGTCGATTCCGGTGTCGTCCGCCAGGGCCGGCCGATGACGGTGATCACCGTCGTCAACGACAACATGCCGTTCCTGTTTGATTCCGTCCTCGGCGAAATCACCGAGAGCGCGGGCGAGCCGCTGCTGGTTACCCACCCGGTCATAGTCGTCAGGCACGGCAAAAACGGCGTCGAGGAAATCCTCGGCGACGGGGGTTATGCCAAGGGCGACCACAGCCATGACCGGCTGAGCGTCATCCATGTCCATATCGGCCGCCTTTCGGCCGAGCAGGCTGAAGGTCTGGCCGCACGCCTGACCAAGCTGCTCGGCCAAGTGCGCGCCGCCGTCACCGACTGGAAGCCGATGCTCGCCCGCCTCGACCAGGCGATCTCGGAATTCCGCTACTCGCCAGTGCCGCTCGACAAGGCCCATGTCACCGAGGCGATCGCCTTCCTCGAATGGCTGCGCGACGACAATTTCACCTTTCTCGGCATGCGCGAATTCAACTACACCGGCGGCGAGACGAGCGGCATGCTCGAGCGGGCCGAAAAGCCCGGCCTCGGCATCCTTTCCGATCCCGACGTGCTGGTGCTCAGGCGCGGCACCGAAGCGGTAAGCACGACGCCGGAAATCCGCGCTTTCCTGCATGGGCCGGAACCGCTGATTGTCACCAAGGCCAACGCCAAGTCATCGGTGCACCGGCGCATCTACCTCGACTACATCGGCGTCAAGACCTACACCGGCAAAGGCGTGCTTTCGGGCGAGCTCCGCATCGTCGGCCTGTTCACGTCGACTGCCTATACGCGCTCGGTGATGAAAATCCCCTATCTGCGCTCGAAGGCGGAAACCGTCATCGCCAAATCCGGCTTCAATCCAAGCGACCATTCCGGCAAGGCATTGATCAACGTGCTGGAGAGCTATCCGCGCGACGAGCTGTTCCAGGTTCCGGTGCCGATCCTGCGCAAGCATGCCGAAGCCATCCTGGGCTTGATCGAGCGGCCGCGCGTCAGGGCATTGGTGCGTGTCGACCAGTTCGACCGCTTCGTCTCCGTGCTCGTCTTCGTGCCGCGCGACCGCTACGACAGCGTCGTGCGTGAGAAGATCGGCACGTATCTGAAGACCGTCTTCGAAGGCCGGCTGTCGGCCTATTATCCGGCGTTCCCGGAAGGCGGGCTGGCGCGTGTCCATTTCATCATCGGCCGCTCCGGCGGCAAGACGCCGAAGGTCGAGCAGGCGACGATCGAGGCGGCGATCCGCGACATCGTACGGACCTGGGACGATGCACTGCGCGAGACCGCGACAGAGACCGGCGCCGATGCGAGACTCACGGCCATCGCCTCGCGTTTTTCGGAAAGCTATCGCGACAGTTTTCCGCCGGCCGTGGCGCTGGCCGACGCCGGGCGCATCGCCAAGCTCGATGCGTCAAATCCGATCGCCATCGACTATTACCGTCACGCCGTCCAGAAGCCGCATCAGGCTGCGCTGAAGATCTATCACCACGGCAGCCCGGTGGCGCTGTCGCGGCGCGTGCCGGTGCTGGAAAACATTGGTTTCCGCGTCATCAGCGAGCGCACTTTCGAGGTCGGCGACAATCAATCCGGCATGGTCTTCATCCACGACATGGAACTCGAGAACAGCTACGGCAGGCCGATCGACCTCGGCAATGGCGGCGCGCTGTTCGAGGATGCGTTCCTTTCCGTCTGGCGCGGCGATGTCGACAATGACGGCTATAACGGCCTTGCCCAGACCGCCGGCCTGTGGTCAGGCGAGATCACCGTCCTGCGCGCCTATGGCCGCTATCTGCAGCAGGCCGGTATCCCGCAGAGCCAGGATTTCATCGCCGCCGCGCTCAATCGCTATCCCGAGATCGCCCGCGGCCTGCATGCGCTGTTCGTCGCCCGCCTCGGCCCGACGGCGGAAACGGAAGGTGTCGTCCAGGCCAAACATTTGAAGGCCAAGATCACGGATGCGCTGGAAGACGTTCCCAACATTGATGACGACACCATCATCCGCCGTTATCTGAACCTGATCGAGGCCTCGCTGCGCACCAATCATTTCGTTGCCGATACGAAAGAGAAAGGCCAATCGCTGGCGATCAAGCTCGATTCGCAATCGGTGGACGGGCTGCCGGCGCCGCGGCCATGGCGGGAGATCTTCGTCTATGGCTCTGAGGTCGAGGGTGTGCATCTGCGCTTCGGCCCAGTCGCGCGCGGCGGCCTGCGCTGGTCGGACCGTGCCCAGGACTATCGCACCGAAGTGCTCGGCCTGGTCAAGGCACAGCAGGTCAAGAATGCGGTGATCGTGCCGGTTGGCGCCAAGGGCGGTTTCTACCCGAAAAAGCTGCCGATGAGCGCCGGGCGCGACGCCATTTTCGAGGCCGGCACAGCCGCCTACAAGAATTACGTTTCCAGCCTGTTGTCGATCACCGACAATATCGGCCTGGACGGCGTCATCCCGCCGGCGGGCGTGGTGCGGCGCGACCAGGACGATCCCTATTTCGTCGTCGCCGCGGACAAGGGCACGGCGACCTTCTCGGACATCGCCAACGCCATCAGTGAAAAGCACGGCTTCTGGCTCGACGACGCTTTCGCCAGCGGCGGTTCGGCCGGTTACGACCACAAGAAGATGGGCATCACCGCCAAGGGCGCCTGGGAAGCGGTCAAGCGGCATTTTCGCGAGATGAACCGCGACATCCAAACCACTCCGTTCACCGTCGTCGGCGTTGGCGACATGTCAGGCGACGTGTTCGGCAACGGCATGCTGCTGTCGGAGCAGACCCGACTGATCGCCGCCTTCGATCATCGCGACATCTTCATCGATCCCGATCCCGACATGGCGGCTTCGATGGCCGAGCGCCGGCGTATGTTCGCTCTCGCCCGCTCAAGCTGGCAGGATTACGACAAGACGAAGCTGTCCGAAGGTGGCATCATCGTCTCGCGCAGCCAGAAGTCGATCACCTTGCCGGCCGCCGCGGCTGCAGCGATCGGCCTCGGCAAGACAACGGCCACGCCGGTCGAGATCATGAGTGCCATCCTCAAGGCGCCGGCAGACCTTTTGTGGTTCGGCGGCATCGGCACCTATGTCAGAGCATCGGGCGAGACCAACCAGGATGTCGGCGACCGTGCCAATGACGCGATCCGCATCACCGCGCTCGACCTGCGCGCCAAGGTGATCGGCGAGGGCGCCAATCTCGGCGTCACGCAGCGGGCGCGCATCGAATTCGGATTGAATGGCGGCCGCTGCAACTCAGACGCGATCGACAATTCGGGCGGCGTGAACTGTTCCGACGTCGAGGTCAACATCAAGATCGCGCTGGCTTCCGCGATGCGCAAGGGATCGTTGACCCGGCCGGCGCGCAACAAATTGCTGGCCGAGATGACCAATGAGGTCAGCGCCCTGGTGCTGTCCAACAATTACCAGCAGACGCTGGCGCTGTCGCTTGCCCGCAAGCGGGGCCTCGCCGACATCGCCCATCAGAGCCGCTTCATGGCGGCGCTGGAGGCGCGCGGACTGCTCGACCGTGCCGTCGAGGCGCTGCCGTCGCCGGCGGCCCTTGTCGAGCGCGAGACGCGCGGCGAGCCGCTGACCCGGGCCGAGCTCGGCGTGCTGCTTGCCTATGCCAAGATCGCGCTGTTTTCCGATATCGTCGCCAGCGACGTGCCCGACGATCCGCATTTCGACCGTGATCTCATGGGCTATTTCCCCGATCGCATGGCAAAGAGATATGCGGGAGAAATCCACGGCCATCGGCTGCGCCGCGAGATCATCGCCCGTGTCGTCGCCAATGATCTGGTCAATCGCGGCGGTCCGTCCTTCGTCAACAGGCTGCAGGAAACAACCGGCCGCAGTGCCGCCGATGTCGTGCGCACCTTCGCCGTGGTTCGGGATGGATTTGCGCTGCCGGCGCTCTATCGCCAGATCGACGCGCTCGACAACCAAATCGACGGGCAGATCCAGCTCGACCTTTATCAGGCGGTCAGCCGGCTGATCTATGTGACGAGCGGCTGGTACCTGAAGAACGATGCCGGCACCGCGCCGCTCGGGCAGCGGATCGCCGAGTTGCAGGACGCGCGCAAGGCGCTGGAGTCGAAGCTGGTTTCGCTGCTGCCGGCCTTCTCGCGCGAGCGGATCGAAGAGCGGCGGCACAATCTGTCGAAGGGCGGCGCGCCGGGGAGCCTTGCCGAACAACTGGCGTTGACCGATGTGGCGGAACTCATCCCCGACATTGCCCTGACGGCGCGGACGGCGAATGCTGGCATCGTCGCTGCTGCCAAGGCGTTTTTCGCGGTCAGCGATGTCTTCCGCATCCCGCGCGTCGAAGATGCGGCGCGCTCGATCACCCCCTCGGATTATTACGATCAACTGGCGCTTTCCCGTGCCACCGACACGATCGGCGCGGCCAGGCGCGGCATCGCCGTGGCGGCACTCACCGGCCATGCCGAGGCGGCGGATCCGGTGGCGGCATGGCTGGAGGCCGGCGGCGAACGGGTCGGACGCATCCGCGAGCGGCTGCAGGCGCTGACCGAGGGCGGCGACATCACCGTGTCGCGGCTGTCGGTGGCGTCCGGCCTGATGAGCGATCTGACGGGGCTGTGAGACGTCTTCCATATCGCGCGGGATTGCCGGGAAGAACTGCGCAATAGAGCGAACGGCGCGCTGCTTTTGGGAGCGCCGGAGCATGATGCCGAACCTAACGATCGGCTTTTGGACAAGATCGTGCTCAACAACAAGGTGGAAGCGTCATTCCGATTCGATCAGTATTGAGCAAGCTCCAGCGGAGGGGACATGGCTGAGATGGCAGTGCAGCGGGCGTCGGGACGCGGCATCTGGGGATGGATGCTGTTCGACTGGGCGGCACAGCCGTTTTTCACGGTCGTCACTACCTTCATCTTCGGTCCTTATTTCGTCTCGCGCATGGCCAGCAATCCCGAGACCGGGCAAGCGGCCTGGGGCTACGGCATTGCCGCCGCCGGCCTCGTCATTGCCGTTTTGTCGCCGGTCCTCGGTTCGATTGCCGACCAGACCGGACCGCGAAAGCCGTGGATAGCCTTCTTCGCCGCGGTCAAGATCACCTGCCTCACCCTACTGTGGTTCGCCGCGCCCGGCTCTGATCTTTTTCTGATCGTGGCGTTGTTCTCGCTGGCGTCGGTCGCGGCGGAATTCTCGACCGTGTTCAATGATTCGATGATGCCCCGCCTGGTGCCGAAGAGCGACATCGGCAGGATCTCGAACATGGCCTGGGGGCTCGGCTATCTCGGCGGCATGATCGCACTGATCTTCGTCGTTACCGTCATGGCCGGCTCGCCTGAAACCGGCAAGACCGTTGTTGGGCTGGACCCGATCTTCGGCCTCGATCCCAGGCTCGGCGAGGACGCGCGCGCCACCGGACCGTTGTCGGCGGCCTGGTATTTCCTGTTCATCCTGCCGATGTTCTTCTTCACGCCGGATGCAATCAAAGGCATTCCAATCGGGCCGGCGGTGCGCGAGGGACTGTCGGAACTCAAGTCGACGCTGGCCGAAGTGCGCAAGCGCAGCGGCATTTTTCGCTTTCTCGTCGCCCGCATGATCTATCAGGACGGCGTCAACGCGCTGCTGGCGTTGGGCGGAACGTTTGCGGCGGCAATGTTCCATTGGTCGATTACCGAGATCGGCCTGTTCGGCATCATCCTCAACGTCGTCGCCATAGTCGGATGCCTGGTTGCCGCACGCCTCGACACGGCGCTGGGTTCCAAGTCCATAGTGATGATTTCGCTGGTCATGCTGAGCATCGCCACGCTCGGCATCGTCTCGACCGGCCCGGGCTATACGCTGTTCGGCGCCTGGGTGATGCCCGGCCTGGACGGCGGCGGATTGTTCGGTACGGCGGCGGAAAAAGCCTACATTTTCTACGGCCTGCTGATCGGGCTTGCTTTCGGGCCGGTGCAGGCTTCGTCGCGCTCCTACATGGCGCGCAGCGTCTCCGCGGCCGAATCGGGCCGCTATTTCGGCATCTATGCGCTGGCCGGCCGAGCGACCAGTTTTGCCGCACCTTTCATGGTGGCCACGATCACCCTGGCTAGCGGCTCGGCGCGGCTCGGCATGGCGGCGATCGTGCTGTTCCTCGGCGCGGGCATGGCGATCCTGATCGGCACGCCCTATCCGGCGGATCGGCCGGCGGAGTGATCTGCTCGTCCCTTCTCCCACAGAGGGAAGGGAGGGAGTTCAATGCCTGAAATGCCTCACGCCGGTAAACACCATGGCGATGCCGTGAGCATCGGCGGCGGCGATGACATCGTCGTCGCGCATCGAGCCGCCGGGCTGAATGACGGCGGTGGCGCCGGCTTCGATTGCCGACAAAAGCCCATCCGCGAACGGGAAAAAGGCATCCGAGGCGACGACCGAGCCTTTGGTCAAAGGCTCCGTCAGACCGGCAGCCTCGGCCGCGTCGAGCGCCTTGCGCGCGGCGATGCGCGAGGAATCGACCCGGCTCATCTGGCCGGCGCCGATGCCGACTGTAGCGCCATCCCTGGCATAGACTATGGCGTTCGACTTGACGTGCTTTGCCACGCGAAAGGCGAATTTCAGATCGGCCAATTCAGCCGGCGTCGGAGCGCGGCTGGTCACCACTTTCAGGTCGAGGTCATCGACCACCGCATTGTCGCGGCCCTGGACCAGCAAGCCGCCGGCAACCGATTTCAAGCCAAGGCCCGCCGCGCGCGGGTCGGGCAGGCCGCCGGTAACCAGCAGGCGTAGATTCTTCTTGGCGGCAATGATGCGGACTGCTTCCTCGGACGCCTCTGGTGCGATGATCACTTCGGTAAAGGTCTTGACGATCTCTTCGGCGGTTCCGGCGTCGAGGATGCGGTTCATGGCGACGATGCCGCCGAAGGCAGAGACCGGATCGCAGGCCAGCGCCTTGGCATAGGCCGCGTGCAGCGAAGCGGCTTCGGCGACGCCGCACGGGTTGGCGTGCTTGATGATGGCAATTGCGGCGGAGCGGGTCGGATCGAATTCGCCGACCAGCTCGAAGGCGGCGTCGGTGTCGTTGATGTTGTTGTAGGAAAGCTGCTTGCCCTGAAGCTGGCGCGCCGTAGCGACGCCCGGCCGCCTGTCGCCATTGACATAGAAGCCGGCGCCCTGATGCGGGTTTTCGCCATAGCGCATCACCGATTGCAGCTTGCCGCCGAAAGCGCGCCATGTCGGATGCTCGATCTCGAGCGCCTCGGCGAACCATCCCGAGATCGCCGCATCGTAGGTGGCAGTACGGGCAAAGGCCTTGGCTGCCAGCTTCTTGCGGAAATCCAGCGACAACGAGCCGAAATTCATCTCCAGCGCGTTGAGCACCGAGGCATAGTCGTCAGGGTCGGTGACGATACCGACATAGGCGTGGTTCTTGGCCGAGGCACGGATCATCGCCGGGCCGCCAATGTCGATGTTCTCGACGATCGCCGCGTAGTCGGCGCCGGAGCGGCGCACCTCTTCGAATGGATAGAGATTGGAGACGACGAGATCTATAGGCTCGATGCCGTGGTCGCGCATCGCAGCGACGTGCTCGGGATCGTCGCGCACGCCGAGCAGTGCGCCATGCACCGACGGGTGCAGCGTCTTGACGCGGCCGTCCATGATCTCGGGAAAGCCGGTGAGCTCGGATACGTCGCGCACGGCCATGCCGGCCTCGGCGATCGCCTTTGCGGTGCCGCCGGTCGAAACCAGCTCGACGCCGGCCGAAGCCAGCGCCTTGCCGAAGTCGATCAGGCCGGTCTTGTCGAAGACGGAGAGCAGCGCGCGACGGATCGGAACAAGGTCGGGCGCGGGAATGTTCTTGGCGGCGACGGCCATGGGCTGGCGGCCTTTCCAGTTCTGGTTGGAGAGCGTCCGCGGGCCGTAGCACATGAGGCCCGGAAATCAAGCAGCAAGGCTTGATCAGTGTTTGCCGTTGCCACTGGCTTCAGCTTTTTCCGGATGACCACCGATAGTAGTCCGCGTCAATTGCCAGTGGACCTCGGAAATCTCCGAGGCTTTGAACGCAAGCACGATCTGCCAGCTGCGGCGCGGGCCGCCGAGCCCGGCGAAATAGATCGATTCCTCGACCTCGGGTGCCACTTCGGTGGAGGTAAACACCCAGGTGTCGGCATGGTCGGCGGCCAGCACCAGACGGTCATGCTCATCCTGGAGCAGGTTTATGTCGGGATGGACATGGAAACGCACCGTGACGAAATCACGGCCATTGTTGCGGATAGAGGCGCCGCCCGGCCGCAGGAAGCGGTCCCTGCCGGCAAGCACATTGCCTTCGGTCGATAATTTCAGCTCGCGCTCATGCAGGAAGCCGAAGCGCGCCACATAGCCGTCATGGCGGGCGATGAAGCCCTGGCTGCCCTTCTGGTCGGTGCGCTTGCAAGGCACATGCTGCGGTCCGCCGATCAAAGGCGTGCCGAGCAGGTCGTTGACGCGCAGGGAGTGGTTGAAGCGCGCCGACGACGTGTCGTTGATGGTGGCGGTCGAATGGGCGGCGGTGGCGCGGGCAAGCGGCCGGAACTCGGCGGCGCCATAGGTGTCTATGCCGGCGTTGACGATATAGTGCTGGCGGCCCGACGACAATTCGAAGGCGAGGCACCCGGCGTGAGCGGCATTGGACACGTCGACGGGCGGCGGTGGTCCGGTATCGGCGATCACGGTGACACCCCCCATCGACAGGCGCTCATAACCCGAATGCGGCGCGTGCAGCAATGGTGCGCCGGCGGTGTCGTCGTGATGCAGGATGCTGGCGATACGGTCGTGGATGGTGGCGCCCATGCCGTTGAAGCGGGCAAGGCTGCCATCCTGATGGCGAAAGAAGCGCAGCGCCGGCAGCATCCGGTCGATGGCGCCGATCAGGGCGGCCGGCGGTGTCTCGGCCTGATTGGCGTATGTCTGGCGCAACGGCAGAAGGTCGGCGAGGATTTCAAGCACGACCATCGGATTGCGCGAGATATGGCCGCCGTCAGGCAGGATCTGGCGGTCGATCTCCTCTGCGAGACTGCGGGTGGCACCGCGCAGCGCCGAGGCCGGCGCCGGCAGCGACAAAGCGGCAAAGGCCAGCGCAATGCGCGCGCGCAGCCTGTCCTTGCCGTCCGGCATCTCGCGCGCCATGGCGCGCAGATAGCGGATCTGGACGGCAAGCGATTTCAGGAAGGCGCGGTAGAACGGAAATTCGGCGCCCTGCAACACGATCGAGGAATGCTGCAGCCAGGCAATGACGCGCTTGGCCGTCGTGCCGGGCTCCCAGGCGACGCCGGAAATATGGCTGCCATGGATTGCAATCCAGTCGGAAACCAACGCCCGCGCGTTGGCGGCGGCGAGCTCGGTACCCGCGGCACGCATGTGGCGCAGCCAGCGAAAGCCATGCAGCGTCTTTTGCCAGCCGGGATTGGGCACGTCGATCTGGAAGGGCGATTTGCCGCCGGTCTCGACCAGATGCCCCGAAAGCGGATAGCGGCCGTAATAGATCTCGAGCGCGATCTGAGGATCGGCGAAGCGCAGGTCCGGCGGGGCGATCAGGACGCGCTCCGGCGTGCGGCCTGAGTAGCGCCAGCGATAGAGTGGTCCGGCACGCAAGCGCCGGCGCGCCTTGCGCCAGAACTCCCTCGCGACAAGCGTCCACAGACGCGTCGTGTTACCGGCAGCGATTGCCAAAATCTCTCCTGATCGTCCTCACCCAGGCACAAGTTTATATGATTCAAGAACTTGTGCGAAGGCGAATTCCGCGGCAGCGTGGCCGTTCAGCCTGTTTTCCGTGCCTCCTTGCTCCAAAAGGCCGGACGCGCTTCGATATCTGCCCTTAGCCGGCTCTGCGCATGCGGGCGGCGAAGAAGCCGTCCAGCCCGGAACGGGCAGGGGAGCCAAGCTCCAGGTCGGCAGGCGTGGTGCGCAACGTGCCTTGCGGCGTCAGGAACGGGTCGATGCCGGCGATCTCACCCGGCCGAAGCGGGTCGTCGATGATTTCCGCATTGCCGGCGATAAAGCCGCGATAAAGCTCTTCGCCTTCGAGCGGATCGAGCGAACAGTTGGAAAAGACGATGCGTCCGCCAGGCTTGACCAGGGTGACGGCCCGGGCAAGCAGCCGGCGTTGCAGGTCGGCCAGTTTTTCGACGTCGGCCGCCGTCTTCGTCCAGGGAACGTCGGGATGCCGCCGTACCGTGCCTGTCGAAGAGCAAGGTGCGTCGAGGAGCACGCCGTTGAAGAGCTCCTTCGGCTCGTATTTGAGCAGATCGACGTGGGCGATCTCCGCGGACAGGCCGAGCCGTTCGAGATTCTGCGTCAGCCGCGCCAGCCGTGTTCTGGACATGTCGAGTGCGGTGACGTGGGCGCCGGCGAGGATCAGCTGGGCGGTCTTGCCGCCCGGCGCGGCACAGAGGTCGGCGATTCGCAAACCATTGATGTCGCCGAACAGCCGGGCCGGCAGGCTGGCCGCTGCATCCTGAACCCACCAGGCGCCTTCCCCAAAGCCGGGCAGTTCGGTCACGGAAGCGCTGAGCTTTTCCACGCGCACCGTGCCGGTCGGCAGGACGAAGCCGCCGAGCCGTTCGGCCCACAGCGCCGGGTCCGACTTGACGGTGAAATCGACCGGCGCCTCATGGCGATGGGCGAGCAGTATCTGCCTGGTCTTGTCGATGCCGTAGACGGTTTTCAAACGGTCGGAAAACCATTTTGGCGCCTCGTCGGTGGCCGCAACCGCCGCCGCGAGCTCATCCTGCTTGGCCCGCGCCAACGTACGCAGTACGCCGTTGACGAGGCCGGAAAAGCGCGCCGTGCGCGGATCGGACTTGGCGTGGGTCACGGCGAGGTCGACGGCGGCGCTGTCGGGAACATCGAGGAACAGGATCTGCGCCGCCGCCACATGCAAGATGTGCGAAAGCGCCGTGGCGTTGGGCGGCAGCGGCTTTTCCAGGCGGCGGGCCAACAGGCCTGATATGGTCATGCGGTAGCGCAGGGCGGTGACCAGAATGGCGCGCACCAAGGCGCGGTCGCGCAAGTCGAGCGCCTTGTATTGCGGATGGCCGTTCTCGTGGTCGGTCAGCCCGTCGAGTGGCGTTTTCGCGTCAACGACGGCGGCAAGCAGGCGCGCGGCTGCCTTGCGCGCGGCGAGACCGCGAGCTTCTGAAGCCTCACTGTGAGTTGGCCTCATTGTGTCGGCGATCGGTTGACTAGTTTAAATATGGCGCTGACAAAATCTTCTTTGCTTCCTAGGGGTGAGGTCACCTGAATGTAGTCTTTCTCAACCGTGTCAACATAGTCTGCGACTTGCTTTGGAGATGCACCATCCCCTACAAATCGAATGATGTGGTGGAGATAGGTGTCATATTCGTTTTCAGGAAGCGGACGAAATTCCAGTTCACTTGATGTTTCCATGTTCGCCATCGGTATGCCGATAGGGTTCCAGTGCCTTGCACAAAGATCGCGTATTTCCGCCAGCGAGATCCCGCCTTTTTTGTCTGTCGCGCTCGTCACGACCACGGACCTTTAGGCCCGGTCGGATTGCGTCCCCAGGGATTGGGTTTCGGCCTGGCCGGCTCGGCCGGCCTTTCGGGCCGGGCGGCCCTTTCCCACGGACCCGACGGCTGCTGCCCGATCCCGTCCGGCGCGGGGCTTGGCGTCGCGGCCGCTTCGGGTGCGCCGGCCATCTGTTGCGCCATCCGCTGCAGAGCGGCGATGCGGTTTTCGGTGCTCGGGTGGGTGGAGAACAAATTGTCCATGCGCTCGCCGGAAAGAGGATTGATGATGAAGAGATGGGCGGTTGCCGGATTGCGCTCGGCATCCGGGTTGCGGATGCGTTCGGCGCCACGGGCGATCTTGTCAAGCGCCGAGGCGAGCCACAGCGGGTGTCCACAGATTTCGGCACCGCGCCGGTCGGCCTCGTATTCGCGAGTGCGGCTCACCGCCATCTGCACGATCATGGCGGCCAAAGGCGCGACGATCATTGCCACCAGCACGCCGACGATGCCGAAGGAATTGTTGTTGTCGCGGTTACCGCCGAAGAAGAAGGCGAAATTGCCGAGCATCGAAATTGCGCCGGCGAAGGTGGCGACGATCGTCATGGTCAGCGTATCGCGGTGCTGCACATGGGCGAGCTCGTGCGCCATCACCGCCGCGACTTCTTCATGCGATAGCCGCTCGAGCAGGCCAGTGCTGGCGGCGACAGCGGCATTTTGCGGATTGCGGCCGGTGGCGAAGGCATTGGGCTGCGGATTGTCGATGAGATAGGTCCTCGGCATCGGCAGACCGGCGCGTCGGGCGAGGCCCTGCACGATGGCGTAATATTCAGGCGCGTTGCTTTCGTCGACCTCGATCGCTCGGTGCATCGCCAGCACCATCTTGTCGGCGTTCCAATAGCTGAACAGATTGGTGCCGGCAGCGATCAGCAAGGCGATCATCATGCCGCCGGATCCGCCGACCAGATAACCGACGCCCATGAACAGGGCCGTCATTGCGGCCAAAAGCATGGCGGTGCGAAGGGTGTTCATTGTCTGCTCCGTTCTGCCCAACAAAGGGGTCGATCCCTTGTGGACCCATCGCTATATGATGGGAAACAGCGGTTCTCGTTTCAATCGGGGGCCTTTTTCAATCTACCGGAAGATCGCATGATCGACGAATCCAACCAAACACAGGCTCACCACGCGCCGCAAAAGGCGCTGACGCCGGCAGCCCGGCGCGCTTTGGCGGAGGCCGAGGCCCGGCGGCAAAAATATCGCGAGACGGAAGCCACGCTGCCGAGGGAGATCGGCGGGCGCGGCGGCAAGGAGCCTGGACGCTACGGCGACTGGGAGGTCAAGGGCCTGACCAGCGACTTTTAGCCCACGCAGCGGCGCCAAACTACGCGGGCTGCGCCGTCCGCTCCGCTTCGATGGCGATCCAGCCGCTGGCATCGACGGCGATGCCGATCGCGTCATAGCCGCCGATAGCGGCATGCGGCGTCTGCAAGGGATGCCGGTGCGTGGCGCTGATCACCACGATTGCGGCACCCGCGGCTTCGGCTGCCGCTATGCCGGCCGGCGCGTCCTCGAAGACGAGGCAGTCGCGCACATCGACGCCGAGCCGTTCGGCCGCCAGCCGGAAGCAGTCGGGCGCCGGCTTGCCGCGGGCCACGTCCTCCGCCGCAACGATCACGGCGGGAGCCGGAATGCCGGCGGCCTGCAGGCGCAGCAGGGCGAGTTCCCGCGGCGCGGAGGTGGCGATCGCCCAACTCCCAGGCGGCAGCGATGCGAGGAACGCCGCGGCGCCGGCGATCGGGCGAATGCCCTCGACATCGGCTGCCTCGGCCTGCAAAAGCGCATCGGCTTCGCGGGCAGGATCGACGCCTGGCAGCGCCAGCCGGCCGATGGTCTCGATCGCCCGCACGCCGTGGATGGTCGGCAGGAATGCGGCGACGTCAAGACCTTGCCGATGCGCCCAAGCTGCCCAGACCCTTTCCGCCGCGGCAATCGAATTGAGAATCGTGCCGTCCATATCGAACAGGAAGGCCGCAAATTTTCTGCCTGCAAACATCGGTTTTCCCGGGTCATCCTGGAGGGATTATTTTCGAAGGACGCGTGTCGATCGACCGTAACGTTACCGCGTCCGTATGGGAAGCCGCGAGGCGTCGTTTTCGACGTTCGCAAGGAACCGCCGCGCACTCTCCTGCGTTGACCAGCACTATCTTCCATGACGATCGTAGGGGGACGGCGATGCTGATCAGGCTCGGCTATGAAATTGGCATTGAATGCGCTGCAGCCACGCCGATTGTTTCGCTGCTCGAGATCCACACGGATCGCCAGGTCGACATCAAGCGTCAGACCCGCGTGCTGACCTCGCCGTCGGTCCCGACCAGGGTCTACCACGATCTTTTCGGCAATAGCTGCCGCCGCTTCACGGCGCCGGCCGGAAGCTTTCGCATCCTCTATGACGCGGTGGTCGAGGACAGCGGTGAGACGGACGAAGTCAACACGCTGGCCAGGGAAGTTCCGGTCGCCGAATTGCCGGACGAGGTGCTCGGCTATCTGCTCGGCAGCCGTTACTGCGAGACCGACCATCTCGGCGACCTGGCCTGGCAACTGTTCGGCCAGCTTCCGCCGGGCTGGGCGCGGGTGCAGGCGATCGTCGACTATGTCCACAACCGCCTGTCCTTCGGCTACGGTTATGCGCGCTCGACCCGCACGGCGGCGCAGGCGCATGAGGAACGCGTCGGCGTCTGCCGCGACTTTGCCCATCTGGCGATCACGCTCTGCCGCTGCATGAATATCCCGGCCCGCTACGTGAACGGCTATCTCGGCGATATCGGCGTGCCCGCCGATCCGGCGCCGATGGACTTCTCGGCCTGGATGGAAGTGTTCCTCGACAGCAAGTGGTACACGTTCGATCCTCGCCACAACGTGCCGAGAATCGGCCGTGTCGTCATTGCGCGTGGCCGCGACGCCACCGACGTGCCGCTGTTGCACAGTTTCGGCCCGCACCGGCTCAGCCTGTTCAAGGTCTGGACGTACGAGCAGGAAGGCAACCTGTTCAAGCCGCCCTATCGCGGCCTCGACAGGACCGTCACCGCACGGGTGCTGGCCTAATCCTCCCGGAGACGTTCACAGCCCATGTTTCCACGTCCCGTCATCGCGGTCGTGCTGATCCGGTTCGAGACATCTCGTCTGTACCGGATCGGGACGCAGTCCGGCCGTTCCGAATTGCGAGCCGGATCGTGGTAAGCGCTTTGTGAACAAAGCCGCGCCGACGCGGCTTTCGTTTACCCGCTGTTTACCTTGTCGCTGCTCGAAACCGTTTGGAAACAATGCCCTGAGCGGGGGGCGCTCGCTTTCCCGCGCCCGGCGGCGCGATCCGGCCGGATTCCTGCAATGCGCGTTCGGACAGCTGCAGGCTGTAGCGAATGGAGGCGGAAGGAATGCGGCGTTTCGGGGGTCTTGTTCAGGCGATCGGCGGGTTTGCCGGGGATCGCAGCGGAAATTTCGCGGTGCTGTTTGGTATAATCGGCTCAGTACTGGCGCTGAGCGTCGGCTTTGCCGTCAACGTCTCCCAACTCTACAATGTGAAATCGAGCCTGCAAGGCGTCGTCGATGCTGCGGTCACCTCGACGGCCCGCGACCTGACGACCAGCGTCATCAGCGAGGCTGACGCCAGCAAATCGGTGCAGGCCTTTCTCGATGCCAACAGCACGGCGGGTATCCTGCAGGACAATCAGATCGTTCTCGACAAACTGACTGTCGACCGAATCGCCAAGACCGTTCAGGCGGACGTTCATGTCAATGTCAGCTATTATTTCCCGCTTTTCAGCACGGGTAGCATGCAGCGCGTTCCCGCATCGACGACGGCTCTCTATTCGGACAAGCAGATCGAAGTCGCGATGATGCTCGATGTTACCGGCTCGATGGCAGGCCAGAAAATCATCGATCTGCGGACGGCTGCGGCGAATGCTGTCGACAGCTTCCTGGGCGGTCAGGACCCGTCCAAACCGCGCGTGCGGGTTGCCATCGTGCCTTATGCCAATTCGGTGAATGCCGGTACACTTGCCACCAGCAGCGTCTATGTGGAAACCACCGCCAGCCAACGCAAACAGGCGCCGGCCAATGACGCCGTGCAGTATGTCTCGGGCTTCATCCGTCCCGATAATTGCGCCACAGAACGCAAGGGGACCTACCAGTATTCGGACGCAGGCCCCGACGCCAGCATGGTCAACCGCGACTACCTGCTGTCGTCCTTCGCCTGGCAAACC
Organism: Mesorhizobium sp. M0174; assembly: GCF_040322275.1. Classification (NCBI taxonomy): domain Bacteria; kingdom Pseudomonadati; phylum Pseudomonadota; class Alphaproteobacteria; order Hyphomicrobiales; family Phyllobacteriaceae; genus Mesorhizobium; species Mesorhizobium sp. M0174. The sequence continues at coordinate 383,916 of NZ_JAMYTB010000005.1, read as the reverse complement.
GGCACCGCCGCCTGCCCGGCCGCCACGCTGATGCCGCTGACGGCCGATGCGACGGCGCTCAAGACGGTCATCAAGAATTTCGTCGCCTCCGGCGGCACTGCCGGCCATATCGGCGTGCAGTGGACCTGGTACATGCTCTCGGAGAGCTGGGGGAGCATAATGAGGACTTCGCAGCGGCCGGCCAAGATGGATCCAAAAAAGGTCGCCAAAATCGCGATCCTGATGACCGACGGCGAATTCAACCTGTCCTACTTCGATGCGAGCACGGTGAGCGACGTTTACAATGACGCCGGCAAGGAGCCGACCCGCACGGCAGCCAAGAAACTTTGCGCTGCCATGCGCGACAAGGGCATCGAGATCTTCACTATTGGATTTGACCTAAACGAAACGAATGCCAAGGCGACGCTCCAGGATTGCGCGAGCCCGGACACCACCAAGATCAAGCACTTCTACCAAGCTGCCAATGGAACCGAACTCAACCAGGCTTTCCAGGACATAGCGCGCAACGTCGAGATGTTGAGCGTAACCAAATAAGGGACAACAGCCCAAAAAGGAAAAGGCCGCCGCTTCTTGCGAAGTCGGCGGCCTTCCGTGTTTCCGTCCATGGCGCGGCTCCTGGCTGCGACGGTTGGTCGCCAGCCGCGCATCTCGCGCCTTAACGGGAAGACTGCTTCCCGAAAGTGCGATCCGCTGAGGCCACGTTCTGGAAAACGAAATCACTCGACATCGGATCACCTCCTTTCGATTTGTTGAACACTTGCTCATGATGGGGTGTCATCCGGCAAATGGCAAGGCGGGGCACTCGAAAATCCTGAACAAGCGTGCTTGTGCACTCGGGCGGCTTGCGGCCGGCCGATCCGGCAGGCAAGATCGAGCCGCGATTGTTCCGGGCCGCTTTTTGCCGGGTAAGGGAGGATGGGGATGGAGGCAGCCGAAAGAGCGGCCCGGATTGTTCGGACGGTCATCGAAACGCTGAAACCGGGTTTCGCGGTGAGGCTGTGGACAGGCGAGCGGATCGGCCCGGCTACCGGCCCGGTGCTCACTATCAACGACCAGGACATCGTCTGGCAGATCGTACGTCGGCCCTCTTTATCGACGCTGATCGAGATGTGGATTGCCAAGGCGGTCGACGTCGAAGACGGATCGCTGTTTGATTTCTACGCCTTGCCCACGCACGGCAAGCTCAGGACGAAGCTCAAGACGTTGCCGAAGCTGGCGATCCTGCGCGACCTGCCGGCGGTGCTGTTTTCGCGAAAACAGATGACGGCGCGAACCGATCTTTCCGGCCGCAATCCTTTCGTCAGCGGTTCGAGCCGGGAGGCAATCCAGCATCACTACGATATTTCCAACGCATTCTACCGGCTCTTCCTCGACGAGCGCATGGTCTATAGCTGCGGCTATTTCAAGGATTTCGCCAACGATATCGATCAGGCCCAAAGAGACAAGCTCGACCATATCTGCCGCAAGCTTCGGCTGAAGCCCGGCGAAAAACTGCTCGACATCGGCTGCGGCTGGGGAGCGATGCTCATCCATGCGGTGAAGAATTATGGCGTCGTCGGCCACGGTGTTTCGCTGTCGGAGGCACAGACCGAGCTCGCCCGCGAACGCATCCGCGCCGCGGGGCTGGAGGACCGCATCACCATCGAGATCAAGTCCTATGCCGAGCTGTCCGGCTCCTTCGACAAGATCTCGTCGATCGGCATGTTCGAGCATCTGGGGCTTGCCAACCATGCGGCCTATTTCTCGAGGATCCATCGCCTGCTCAAGCCCGGCGGCATCTATCTGCACCACGCCATCACCCGGCGCGACAAGGGCAGCTTGAAGAAGACGCTGCGAAAGGGGCCGGAATTCAAGGCGCTGATCAAATACATTTTTCCGGGCGGCGAACTCGATACGATCGGCATGACGCTCGGCAATCTCGAGGCGCACGGCTTCCTCGTCTACGACGTCGAAAACTTGCGCGAGCACTATGCGCGCACCTGCAGGCTATGGGCAGAGCGTCTCCACGCACGTTTTGACGAAGCCATCGCTGAGGTCGGCGAAGCCAAGGCGCGGCTCTGGCTGCTTTATCTCACCGGCTGCTCGATTACTTTCGAACGTGCATCGGCGCAGGTTTTCCAGACCGTCGCCACAAGGCGCGCGCGTGGGCCGAGCGGCCTGCCGCCGACGCGGGCGGATTTGTACCGATAGCTACAGGAGGCGCATCGTGGCGCCGATCTCGACGCGGGCCGGTCGATCGACGGTGCAGTAGACGCCGAGATTATGGGCGTTGTGGCGGACCAGGCTGCGCAGGATTGCCGGGTCGTGGTCCAACCCGTCCTGGCCAATGATGGTGAAGCCGCAGCGGCGGCACGGCTCGGAGATGGTCAGGAGCAGGTCGCCGATTGCCAGCTTGCGCCCGATCCATTCCGTCTCGGGGAACGACCCCTCGACCTCCGGCATATCGACGACGATGTTGGGGCGGAAGCGGCGCGCGTCGGCGGTGCCCTCTGGATGCAGCACTTTCAAACGCGCCAGTGAGGCGGTGGTCAGCAGATGAATAGGGGCTTTGACATAGCGTTCCGTCAGCAGAGGGCCGGCGTAATCCGGAGCCGCATTTTCCCGGCGGAACGGCCGGATGGAAGCCGCAAAGCCGAGATACGCGGAAACCGCGCGATCACTTTGCGCGCCAGGTGCCGAAAGCCAGCGTCCGTCGGGGATGGCGACCTCCAGCCTGCCGGCCTGCGACAGCCGGGTGCGGATGCGGGGCACCTTGTGCCATTTCGCTTCGCGGTCGGGCCGTGCGATTTCATCGGTCGAGGTATCGACAAGACCAAACAGGCGGTCGCCTTCGACGGTATACCAGTCGACGGAGATCGCCTCCTGAAACTCGCCGGCGAGCGAGCTCGCGGGATAGCGCCAAAGCTCGGTGACGGCGCCCAATGCGGGTTGCATCAGCCCTTCTTGTTTTGCCGGTTGGCGATCAGGTCGTCGACGACTGCCGGATCGGCGAGCGTCGAGGTGTCGCCGAGCGCGGCAAAATCATCCTCGGCGATCTTGCGCAGGATGCGCCGCATGATCTTGCCGGAACGGGTCTTCGGCAGGCCGGGCGCGAACTGGATCTTGTCGGGCGAAGCGATGGCGCCGATCTCCTTGCGGACATGGACGACGAGCTCCTGGCGCAATTCCTCGCTTGGCGTCTCGCCGGCCATCAGCGTGACATAGCAGTAGATGCCCTGGCCCTTGATATCGTGCGGGTAGCCGACGACGGCGGCCTCCGAGACCTTCTCATGCGAAACCAGCGCCGATTCGACCTCGGCGGTGCCCATGCGGTGGCCGGAGACGTTGATGACGTCGTCGACCCGGCCGGTGATCCAGTAGTAGCCGTCAGCATCGCGGCGGCAGCCGTCGCCGGTGAAGTACCTGCCCTTGTAAGTCGAGAAATAGGTCTGCACGAAGCGGTCGTGATCGCCATAGACGGTGCGCATCTGGCCCGGCCATGAGTCGGCAATGCAAAGATTGCCGCTGGCTTCGCCTTCCAGTACCTTGCCGTCGGCGTCGACCAGCTGCGGCTTGACGCCAAAGAAGGGCCGCGTCGCCGAACCCGCCTTGAGGTGGGTGGCGCCCGGAACCGGCGTGATCATGATGCCGCCGGTCTCGGTCTGCCACCAGGTGTCGACGATCGGCACCTTGCCGTTGCCGACGACGTTGAAATACCACTCCCAGGCTTCCGGATTGATCGGCTCGCCGACGGTGCCCAGCACGCGCAGCGACTTGCGCGACGTTTTGGTGACATGGGCATCGCCGGCGCCCATCAGCGCACGCAACGCCGTCGGCGCCGTGTAGAAGATGTTGACCTTGTGCTTGTCGATCACGTCCCAGAAACGCGACTGCGACGGGTAGTTCGGCACGCCTTCGAACATCAGCGTGGTGGCGCCGTTGGCGAGCGGCCCGTAGACGATATAGCTGTGACCGGTGACCCAGCCGACATCTGCGGTGCACCAGTAGATGTCGCCGTCATGATAGTCGAATACATATTGGTGGGTCATCGAGACATAGACGAGATAGCCGGCGGTGGTGTGCAGCACGCCCTTCGGCTTGCCGGTCGAGCCGGATGTGTAGAGGATGAACAGCGGGTCCTCGGCATTCATCTTCTCGGGCTTGCATTCGGCCTTAACCGTGGCGACCTCGTCATGGTACCAGACGTCGCGCCCGGCGGCCCAGCCGGTCTTGCCGCCGGTGCGGCGCACGACCAAGACCTTTTCGACTTTCGTTCCGGCCTTGGCGGCGATCTCGATCGCCTTGTCGGTGTTGTCCTTCAGCGGGATAGTCTTGCCGCCGCGCAGGCCTTCGTCGGCGGTAATGACGAAGGTCGACTTGCAGTCGTCGATGCGTCCGGCCAGCGCGTCCGGCGAAAAGCCGCCGAAGACGACCGAATGAATGGCGCCGATGCGCGTGCAGGCGAGCATCGCATAAGCGGCCTCCGGGATCATCGGCATGTAGATGGTGACGCGGTCGCCCTTCTTGACGCCGTGCTTCTTCATCACATTGGCGAGGCGGCAGACATGTGCGTGAAGTTCGTTATAGGTGATCTTCCTGTCGTCGTAGGGGTTGTCGCCTTCCCAGATGATGGCGGTCTGTTCGCCGCGCTTCTTCAGATGCCGGTCGATGCAGTTCCAGGAAACGTTTGTCTGGCCATCCTCGAACCATTTGATCGAAACCTTGCCGTCGAAGGACGTGTTCTTGACCTTGCTGTAGGGCTTGAACCAGTCGATGCGCTTGCCGTGCGTGCCCCAGAACTTGTCCGGGTTCTTGACGCTGTCGGCGTACCATTTCAGGTAGGTGTCATTGTCAATCAGCGCGTTCTTCTTCCACGCCGGCTGGACGCGATGGACATGAACATCGGACATTTCTTCGCCTTCCTCCCCAAAACCAAACCGCCGGCTTGACCGCCGGCAGGATCGCAGCGATGCGGCCGCGAATTCGCGCGCATTATTAACAGTTCGGCGGTGACGGCAACATTAGACGTTGGATTCGCGCGGCGGGATGCCGCAGGTGCCTTGCCGGGTGGTGTCAGCACTCTCGTGAGGCGGCTGCTAAGCGCATGTTTTTGCGGGAGGAATCTGGTTTGATCGCAGAAATATCAATAGACGAATAAGCAAATGGGGTGCACAATTTCAGGCTGGGAGGAAGGAGAATCAACCAGGGGACCGCAATGCGCGACCATTCAGAAATGGACCTGATGCTCAAGGGCTATGGCTTGACCACGGCCAAGATTCTTTATCACTTTCCCGATCATCCGCATCTGCTGCAGAGCTTCATCTGGCAGGATTACGACATCGCCCCGAAATTTCCGGTGCTGATCCGCTTCATCGAATTCTGGAAGGCCGAGCTCGAAGGCCCGCTGCATTCGGTGAGCTACACGCACCAGAAGCTGATCGCGCCGAACGAATGGCGCAAGGTCGACGGCGAGTTCGTGCTGCATTAGCCGGGGCGGCAGCCCGGGAGCCGCCGCCAGCTTTTGGAGCGTCAGACTGCGGGCGCGTTCAGCCGGGCAAACCCCTCCTGCCGGCGATAGGGAAAATACGGGTAGGGTGCGGTGACCTCACTTGCCGTGTCGAGCTTCTTCATCTGCTCGGCTGTCAAGGACCAGCCGACGGCGCCGAGATTCTGGCGCAACTGCTCCTCGTTGCGCGCGCCAATGATGACGGAGGCGACGGTCGGCCGCTGCAGCAGCCAATTAATGGCGATCTGCGGTATGGTCTTGCCGGTTTCCTCGGCGACAACATCAAGCGCGTCGACGACCCGATAGAGATGCTCATCCTCGACGGGCGGTCCGAAGCTTGCCGTGTCGTGCAGCCGGCTTTTCTCAGGCAGCTTCTGGCCACGGCGGATCTTGCCGGTCAGGCGGCCCCAGCCGAGTGGGCTCCACACCAGCGCACCGACACCCTGGTCGAGGCCGAGCGGCATCAACTCCCATTCATAATCGCGTCCGACCAGCGAGTAGTAGACCTGATGGGCGACGTATCGGGGATAGCCATATCTATCCGCCAGGCCGAGCGACTTCATCACTTGCCAGCCGGAAAAATTGGAGACGCCGACATAACGCAGCTTGCCGGCGCGCACGAGACCGTCCAGCGTCGACAGCACCTCCTCGATCGGTGTTGCGGCATCAAAGGCGTGCAGTTGCAGCAGGTCGATGTAATCGGTTCCAATACGCTTCAGCGCGTCTTCGACGGCCTTGATCAGGCGTGAACGTGACGAGCCGGCATCGTTGGGACCGTCGCCCATCGGCAGCGAGGTCTTGGTCGAGATCAGCACGGCGTCGCGGCGGCCCCTGATGGCAGCGCCGAGCACTTGTTCGGAAGCGCCAATCGAATAGACATCGGCGGTGTCGAACAGGTTGACGCCGGCCTCTAGGCAGATGTCGACCAGCCGCCGTGCTTCCGTCGCATCGCTGTTGCCCCAGGCGCCGAACAGCGGGCCTGAGCCGCCGAAGGTTCCAGCGCCGAACGAGAGTGCCGGGACCTTCAGGCCTGATGCGCCAAGATTTCGATAATCCATGGGTTTGCTCCTTGTGGAAGGATGGCTGTTTCAAGGATTGGTTGAGGTTTGCCGTTCTATGACGGCGCGATTTCCGGTGTGGAGAGGGCAGGGTCTCGGTCGAGGCGCAGAGCAAACGCCGCCACGGCAAGCGCTGAAAGCGGCAACAGGGCCGCGACCCAGGTGACGGCGCCGAGGCCGGGACCGTGCGAGATGACCACGCCGCCGAGCCAGGCGCCGGCCGCGTTGCCGAGGTTGAAGGCGGCGATGTTGAAGGACGAGGCGAGGCTCTGGCCGGCGCCTTGTGCCTTTTCCAGCACCCACATCTGCAGTGGCGCCACGGTGGCGAAGGCGGCGGCGCCGAGCAGGCCGACATAGATAACGGCCATGACCTGGCTGTGCAGGGCGAACGTCATGGTGCCGAGCACCAGCGCCAGGACGACGAGACTGCCGAGAACGGAAGGTAGCAGCCGGCGGTCGGCGAACTTGCCGCCGGCGATGTTGCCGGCGATGAGGCCGCCGCCGAAGACCAGCAGGATAGGCGACACCGCTGCTTCCTCAAAACCGGTGATCTCGGTCAGCAACGGAGCGATGTAGGTAAAGACGGCAAAGACGCCGGCATAGCCAAGCACGGTGGTGGCAAAGCCAAGCAGGACGGGCGTGCGGCCGAGCACGGCGAGATCGGCACGCAAATTGCTCTTCTCAGGTTCTGTTCGGCTGCGCGGCACCACCAAGAGAATGATGGCGGAGGCGGCGATGCCGACCAGGGTCACCGCCCAGAACGTCGCGCGCCAGCCGAAGGCCTGGCCGAGCCAAGTGCCGAAAGGCACGCCGAGGATGTTGGCGATGGTCAGGCCGGTGAACATCAGGGCGATCGCCGAAGCTTTCTTGTTGGGCGCCACCAGCCCGGTCGCCACGACCGAGCCAACGCCGAAGAAGGTGCCGTGGGCGAAGGCGGTCAGCACGCGCGCACCCATCAGCGTCCAGTAGTCTGGGGCAAGCGCACAGGCGAGGTTGCCCAGCGTGAAGATCGCCATCAGCGACAGAAGCACGGTCTTGCGCGGCCAACGGCCGGTTGCGATCGTCAGCAGCGGCGCGCCGATGACAACGCCGAGCGCATAGCCGGAAATAAGCTGGCCGGCAGCTGAGATCGAGACGTCGAGATCGGTGCTGACGTCGAGCAGCAGGCCCATGATGACGAATTCGGTGACGCCGATGCCGAACGCACCGGCGGCAAGAGCGTAAAGAGCAAGGGGCATGGCGGTTCCCACTTCGATGACGACCAGTTTTGACGACGGGCGCCGTGTTCCTCCCACGCCCCAATTCGGAAGATCGTGTCGCGATGTGCTGTGAACCAGCCTTGCATCGGGCACATCGTCTGTGAAATAGATTCACCAATGACCAGACCCGACATCAACCGCTCCGGCGAGATCGAAGTGTTCGTCCGCGTGGTCGAGGCGGGCAGCTTTTCGGCCGCTGCCCGTGCGTTGCGGATGACCCCGTCGGCGGTGAGCAAGCTGATCGCGCGGCTGGAGGCACGGCTCGGCGCGCGGCTGGTCAGCCGTTCGACGCGCAGGCTGCAACTGACGCCGGAGGGGGCGGCCTTTTTCGACAGCGGCGTGCGTATCCTGGCCGACATGGCAGCTGCCGAGCGCGAGGCGGCGGCGGGTGCCGCGCCGCGTGGCCGGCTGCGGATCAACAGCTACGTGCCTTTCGGGCAGCATCGGCTGATCCCGCTTTTGCCGCGTTTTCTGGAGCGCTACCCCGAAATCTCGGTCGATCTGGTGTTGACCGACGATGTCATCGACCTGATGGAGGAGCGTGCTGACGTCGCCATCCGGGCCGGGCCGCTCGGCGAATCACGGCTGGTGGCGCGCAAGCTCGGACAGAGCCGGGTGGTCGTCGTTGCGGCGCCATCGTATCTCGAAGCGCGTGGCACGCCCGTGACGCCCGCCGATCTCGATCGTCACAACCGGATGGGCTTCCGTTTCGTACGCCACCTCGAGGGCTGGCCTTTTATCGATGCGGTCGGCAAGCCGATCAGCCTGTCGATCGCCGGAAATACGCTGGTCAGCGACGGCGAGGCGATGCGGCTGATGGCGCTGTCGGGGGCGGGCATCGCCCGGCTGGCAAGCTGGCATGTGGAGGCCGACATTGCCGCCGGCCGGCTCCTGCCGCTGCTGGAAGAGTTCAACCCCGGCGACGAGGAGCTTACCCACGCCGTCTATGTCGGCCATGGCAAGCATCTGCCGGCGCGGGTGCGGGCCTTTTTGGACTTTTTGGTCGAGACTGTCCGGCTGAACTGAGCCCAAAACGATCGGGAGCCTGCCGGCTCCCGAAGCAACGAAGGTAAGAAGGTAAGATTGAGTTACTATTTCGGCGCAAAGGGCGCCGGCCGCCGGCCGGCCGCCTGACGCTCCAGCATCCAGCCCGGATATTCGGCGGGCAGGGCACTGGCTTCGTCGAGGCGAACAAGATCATCGGCATCGAGCTGCAACTCGGTGGCTGCAAGGTTCTGTTCCAGCTGCTCCGTGCGGCTGGCGCCGATGATGACGCTCATCACGAATGGCTTGGCCAGAACATAGCCGAGCGCCACCGTAGCGACGCTGACGCCGTGCTTGGCGGCGATCTCGCGCATGACGGCGACTGCTGCCCAGGCACGGTCCTCATTGACCGGCGGGAAATTGAAGCTGGCGCGGCGGCCCTCGCCATTGCCGGGGGCGCCCGGTCCGTATTTGCCGGAGAGCAGGCCGCCAGCCATCGGCGACCAGACCATCAGCCCGAGCTTCTCCTCGTTGAGCAGCGGCACGATCTCGCGCTCGAGATCGCGGCCGGCGATCGAATAATACGACTGCACGGTCTCGAAGCGGGCAAAGCCTTTGCGCTCGGCAATACCCAGCGCCTTGGCTATGCGCCAGGCCTGCCAGTTCGAGACGCCGACATAGCGGACCTTGCCGGCGGCAACCAGGTCGTCGAGCGCCCGCAGCGTTTCGTCGATCGGCGTCACCGTGTCGGTGCCGTGCAGCTGGTAGAGATCGATATGATCCAGCTGCAGCCGTTCGAGGCTGCCTTCGACCGAATCCATGATGTGGCCGCGCGAGGAACCACGCTGGTTCGGGCCTCCACCCATGGCGCCATGAACCTTGGTGGCGATGATCACGTCCTGCCGGTTGACGCCAAGGTTCCTGAGCGACTGGCCGAGAAGCCGTTCCGAGGCGCCAAAGGAATAGACATCCGCCGTGTCGAAGAAATTGACGCCGGCGGCGAGCGAGCGGGCAACGATCTGGTCAACGCCCTTCTGGTCGAGGCTGGCGATCAGGCCCCATTGGGCGTTCTCGCCGGCCGCGCCGAACGTCATCGTGCCGAGGCAAAGTTCGGAGACGAACATCCCCGTATTTCCAAGTTGATTGTAACGCATGGTGGCTCCAGACGGGTTGAGAATAACTCGACCCATATAGGAACGAAACGTTCCGTTTCTATATGCTGGCTTAGTCAATGTTAGCCTGTGGCCTAAGGCCGGCTGCGCCTCATCTGGCGCCGAAAATCGCCGATCCAACCCTGACACTAGTCGCGCCGAAGGCGATCGCGGTTTCGTAGTCGCCGGACATGCCCATGGAGAACTTGTCGACGCCGGCCTCAAGCCCAAGCTTTTCCAGCAGCGCGAAATGCGGACCGGGGTTCTCGCCGGCCGGCGGAATGCACATCAGCCCTTCGATGGCGAGGCCGTGAACCGAGCGGCAGCGGGCCACGAAGGCGACAGCCTCGCGCGGCTCGATGCCGGCCTTTTGCGGCTCGGAGCCGGTGTTGACCTGGACATACAGCCTTGGTGACCGGCCTTGCCTGGCGATCTCCTTGGCGAGTTCGGCGGCGATCTTTTCACGGTCGACGGTTTCGATGACGTCGAACAATGCCACCGCTTCCTTCGCCTTGTTCGATTGCAGCGGACCGATCAGATGCAGCTCGACGTCGGGAAACGCCGTCCGCAGTGCCGGCCATTTGGCTTGTGCTTCCTGGACCCGGTTTTCGCCGAAGACGCGCTGGCCGGCCTCGATAACGGGGCGGATATCGGCGGCGTCGAAGGTTTTCGAGACCGCGACCAGCGCCACCGCTCCGGCGTCGCGTCCTGCCTCGCGCTCGGCGGCAGCGATCCTTGCCTTGACCGTGAAAAGCTGTTCGACGGCGCTCGCCATGCCTATATCCTGCCTGTGTTTGGCTTTTCGCCGGATCGCCGCAGTTGACGGGTCCGGCAATCCATGGTGAACACCGCGACGACATTTCCTGAGCCGCCCGGGCATTGTCCGGCGGTTCGCGCATGCTTTTAAGTGAAAAACACCCGATGGCAACCGAACGATACAATCCGCGCGCGTCAGAGCCCAAATGGCAGAAGGCCTGGGACGCAAAGAAGCTGTTCGAAGCCGACAATGACGACCCGCGCCCGAAATATTACGTGCTGGAGATGTTCCCCTATCCGTCGGGGCGCATCCATATCGGCCATACCCGCAACTATACGATGGGCGACGTGGTGGCGCGCTACAAGCGGGCCAAGGGTTTCAACGTGCTGCACCCGATGGGCTGGGACGCCTTTGGCATGCCAGCCGAAAACGCGGCGATGCAGAACAAGGTCCATCCCAAGGACTGGACCTATCAGAACATCGCCGCTATGCGCGAGCAACTCAAGGTCATGGGCCTGTCGCTCGATTGGGCGCGCGAGTTCGCCACCTGCGATGTCGATTACTATCACCGCCAGCAGATGCTGTTCCTCGATTTCGTCGAGAAGGGGCTGGTGACGCGCAAATCCTCCAAGGTCAACTGGGATCCGGAGGACATGACGGTGCTTGCCAACGAGCAGGTCATCGACGGACGCGGCTGGCGCTCGGGCGCGCTGGTGGAACAGCGCGAGCTGACGCAGTGGTTCTTCAAGATCACCGACTACGCGCAGGACCTGCTGGATTCGCTCGATCAACTCGACGACTGGCCGGAAAAAGTGAAGCTGATGCAGGCGAACTGGATCGGCCGTTCGGAAGGTCTGCTGATCCGCTGGCCGCTGGCCAAGCCAGCAGCCGGCGAGCATGAGCTCGAAATCTATACGACAAGGCCTGACACCATCTTCGGCGCCTCCTTTATGGCGATTGCCGCCGACCATCCGCTGGCCAAAAAGGCCGCCGAAGACAATCCGGCGCTGGCAAAGTTCATCGACGAGGTCCGCCATATGGGCACCTCGGTGGCGGCTCTGGAGACGGCCGAGAAGAAGGGCTTCGATACCGGCATTCGCGTCGTCCATCCGTTCGACGAGAAGTGGACGCTGCCCGTCTACGTCGCCAATTTCGTGCTGATGGACTACGGCACCGGCGCCATCTTCGGCTGTCCGTCCGGTGACCAGCGCGACCTCGACTTCGCCAACAGATACGGCCTGCCGGTCATTCCGGTGGTGATGCCGGAGGGCGAGAATCAAGGGAGCTTCCAGGTCATCGATGAGGCCTATGTCGGCGACGGCGTGATGATCAATTCGCGCTTCCTCGACGGCATGAAGCCGGATCAGGCGTTCGACGAGGTGGCGAAGCTGCTGGAACAAAAGACCATCGGCAACCGGCCGATGGCCGAGCGCAAGGTGAACTTCCGCCTGCGCGACTGGGGCATTTCGCGCCAGCGCTATTGGGGCTGCCCGATCCCGATGATCCATTGCGAGGATTGCGGCGTGGTGCCGGTGCCGAAAGCCGACCTGCCGGTCAAGCTGCCGGACGACATCGAGTTCGACCGGCCGGGCAATCCGCTCGATCGCCATCCGACATGGCGGCGCGTCAAATGCCCGCGTTGCGGCAAGGATGCGCGGCGAGAAACCGACACGATGGACACATTTGTCGATTCTTCGTGGTATTTCGCTCGCTTCACCGCGCCGTGGGCAAATGATCCGACCGATCCCGAGGCCGCGACTGAATGGCTGCCGGTTGACCAGTATATTGGCGGTATTGAGCATGCGATCCTGCATTTGCTCTATTCGCGCTTTTTCACCCGCGCCATGCGCGAGACCGGCCATGTCGATCTCGCCGAGCCGTTCAGGGGCCTGTTCACGCAAGGCATGGTGGTGCACGAGACCTATCGGGTTGGCGGCGCCTCGAACGGCCGCTGGCTTGCGCCAAGCGAGGTCAGGCTGGAAGACGCCGACGGAAAGCGCCGCGCCTTCGAAATCGCCACCGGCGAAGAGGCGGTGATCGGTCCGCTCGAAAAAATGTCGAAGTCGAAGAAGAATACGGTGAGCCCGGAAGAGATCACCGACGGCTACGGCGCCGATACGGCGCGCTGGTTCATGCTGTCGGACTCGCCGCCCGAGCGCGATGTCGAATGGACCGACGAGGGTGCGGCCGGCGCCCATCGCTTCATCCAGCGCATCTGGCGGCTGGTGTCGACGGCTGCCGAATCGCTCGCCGGAGTCCGGCCAGAGGCGGCGAAGGACGGCGAGGCCGGGACAGTGTCCAAGGCCGCGCACAAGATCTTGAAGTCGGTCGGCGAGGACATCGAAAAGCTCGCCTTCAACCGCGCCATCGCCCGCATCTATGAGCTCGCCAATGCCTTGACCGTACCGCTGAACGAGGCGGCAGAGGGCAAAGCCGGTCCGGCGCTGCAAGCGGCCTGCCGTGAGGCCGTCGAGATCCTGGTGCACCTGATCGCGCCGGTCATGCCGCATCTGGCAGAGGAGTGCTGGCAGACGCTCGGCGGCACCGACCTTGTCGCCGAACGGCCCTGGCCGGACTACGATCCCTCGCTTGTCGTCGACGCCGAGATCGTGCTGCCGGTCCAGGTCAACGGCAAGAAACGCGGCGATTTGACAATTGCCCGCGACGCGGATCAAGGTGCGGTCGAAAAGGCGGTTCTGGCTCTCGACTTCGTTCAGAAAGCGCTCGAAGGTAAGGCGCCGCGCAAGGTGATCATCGTGCCGCAAAGGATCGTCAATGTCGTTGCCTAAGCCGCGAAGGACAGAGCTGACGGTGCGCCGTATCGTGCTTTGCGGGCTGCTCGCCTCGGTGGCGCTGGTTTCCGCCTGCACGGTGCGGCCGCTCTATTCGAGCGCGCCGCTGGTCGCCGGCTCGCAGGTTGGCGCTGCTGCCGAGCTGGCATCGATCTCGGTCAAGCCGGTCAAGACCCGCTACGCCCAGCAGGTCCGCAACAATTTGATCTTCGCGCTCGGCCAGGGCGCCGGCGAGCCAGCTTCGCCGGTCTATTCGCTTGATCTGGGCGTCTCCGAACTCGTCGAATCGGCGGCAATCGAGCAGGTCACGACCGACGAGGACGAGCCGACCGCCGGCACCGTGACGCTGACCGCCAACTATGTGCTCAGCGATGCCAAGACGGGCACGGTCATAGCGAGGGGCAAGCGCTCGATTCCGTCGTCATACGACAGGCCCCGCCAGGAATTCGCGTCATACCGAGCCCAGATCGACGCCGAGAACCGTGCGGCGCGCGAACTGGCGGATGTGCTGCGGCTGTCGATCGCCCAGGATCTGATCAAGCACGGCAAGCCGGCGGCAAGCTAGGTGTTTCCAGAGTGCGCAATCTGCAAAAAAGGCCGATTGCTCGGCCTTTTTTGTTCGCAGGATAGTCGCTTCAGCCGATCTTCTGCCCGGTCTTTGCCCAGTCGGCGAGGAACAGCTCCAGGCCCTTGTCGGTCAGCGGGTGCTTGACCAGTGCCTTGAGAGTTGCCGGCGGCGCGGTGATGACGTCGGCGCCGATCAGCGCCGCCTGCTTGACATGGTTCACGGTGCGCACCGAAGCGGTCAGGATTTCAGTCTGGAAGTCATAATTGTCATAGATGGTGCGAATATCGGCAATCAGCTCCATGCCGTCCCAGCCGCTGTCGTCGATGCGGCCGACGAAGGGCGAGATAAAGGAGGCGCCGGCCTTGGCGGCGAGCAGCGCCTGGGTGGCCGAGAAGCACAGCGTGACGTTGACCATGCGGCCGTCCGACCGGATGTCCTTGCAGGCTCTCAGGCCGTCGAGCGTCAGCGGCACCTTGATGCAGACATTGTCGGCGATCCTGGCCAGGATCTTGGCCTCTGCCATCATGTCCTTGTATTCGGTGGCGACGACTTCGGCCGAGACCGGGCCCTTGACGATCTCGCAGATCTCTCTTGTGACGTCGGCGATCTTGCCGCCGGATTTCAGGATCAGCGACGGATTGGTGGTTACGCCGTCGAGTAGCCCCAGATCGTTCAGCTCGCGGATTTCCTTGACATCGGCGGTGTCGACAAAAAATTTCATGGCGGTCTCCTGAAGATTTTTCATGTGCACGTCATGCACATTTGGGGTCGGACTTTGATCTAGACCAAAGTCGGGGCAAGGTCACGCCTCATGATCGAAGATTCGCCCTTTGTCGCGGCCGCACCGGTGCTGGTGCCGATGCCCGCCGAGCGCCCCTACACCTATGCGGTGCCGGCTGGCATGCGCGTGGTGCCGGGCTCGATCGTGCGCGTTCCGCTTGGGCCCCGCCAGGTCGCCGGCATCGTCTGGGACGGCGTCGTCGAAAAGGTCGACGCGAAGAAATTGCGGCCGATCGAGCAGGTTTTCGACTGCCCGCCGATCGACCGCGCGATGCGGCGTTTTGTCGATTGGGTGGCGCAGTACACGCTGTCGCCGCCCGGCATGGTGGCGCGCATGCTGCTCAGGGCGCCAGAGGCGTTCGATCCGGAGCCGTGGATCGAAGGGCTGCAGCGCACCTTCGCCAGACCCGACCGGATGACGGAGGCGAGGACGCGCGTGCTGGAGACAGCCGAAGGCGGACTGGCCTGGACGCGGTCCGGCCTGGCGCATGCGGCAGGCGTGTCGTCGACGGTGGTGGACGGGCTGCGGGCGCAGGGCGTATTCCAGACGGTGATGATCCCGCCGCGGCCGGTGGTCGCAGCACCCGATCCCGGCTACGCCGTGCCTTCACTGATGCCCGACCAGAGCGATGCCGCCGAGACGCTGCGCGCCAATGTCGCGACCGGTACATTCGGGGTCACCCTGCTCGACGGTGTAACCGGATCCGGCAAGACGGAGGTCTATTTCGAGGCGGTCGCGGCCGCGCTCGATCGTGGCAAGCAGGTGCTGATCCTGCTGCCGGAAATTGCGCTGACCCACGCTTTTCTCGAACGCTTCCAGGAGCGGTTCGGCGCCAAGCCGGCGGAGTGGCACTCGGACCTGCCGCCAAGAATGCGCGAAAAGGTCTGGCGACAGGTGGCGGAAGGCGGCGTGCGGGTCGTCGCCGGCGCGCGCTCGGCGCTGTTCCTGCCGTTCAGGGAGCTTGGACTGATCGTCGTCGACGAAGAGCACGATCCCGCCTACAAGCAGGAGGATCGCGTCATCTACAACGCGCGCGACATGGCTGTGGTGCGCGGCCATATCGGCGGCTTTCCAGTCGTGCTCGCTTCGGCGACACCGTCGGTCGAAAGCCGGGTCAATGCCAGCCAGGGCCGCTATAGCAGGGCGGTGCTTTCGGCGCGCTTTGCCGAGGCGGCACTTCCCGATCTCAAGACGGTCGACATGCGCCGCGCGCCGCCGGCACGCGGCGGCTTCCTGTCGCCGGTGCTGCTCGGCCATATGCGGCAGACGCTGGAGAGAAAGGAACAGTCGCTGCTGTTCCTCAACAGGCGCGGCTATGCGCCGCTGACGCTCTGCCGAGTCTGCGGCCACCGCTTTGGCTGTCCGGTCTGCTCGGCCTGGCTGGTCGAGCATCGCTTTCGCGGCCTGCTCGTCTGCCACCACTGCGGGCACAATGAACGCCGGCCCGAAGCCTGCCCGGAATGCGGCACGCTCGACCATCTGGTCGCCTGCGGGCCGGGCGTCGAGCGCATCGCCGAGGAGGTCGTCGCGCATTTCCCCGATGCCCGCACCATCGTCTTGTCGTCCGACCTGATGGGCGGCGTGCGACGGCTGCGACTCGAGCTTGAAGCCATCGCCAATGGCGAGGCCGACATCGTCATCGGCACGCAACTCGTCGCCAAGGGCCATAATTTCCCCAACATGACGCTGGTCGGTGTGGTCGATGCCGATCTCGGCCTTGCCAATGGCGACCCGCGCGCCGCCGAGCGCACCTTCCAGCTGCTCAGCCAGGTGACCGGCCGCGCCGGCCGCACCGGCAAGAAAAGCCTCGGCCTGCTGCAGACCTTCCAACCCGACCACCCGGTGATGCGCGCGATCGTCTCCGGCGACGCCGAGGCCTTCTATGAGCGCGAGATCGCGGAGCGTGAGCGGGCGGGGTTGCCGCCCTTCGGCAGGCTCGCCGGCGTCATCGTCAGCGCGGCGACACGGGCCGAAGCCGAAGGGCACGCCCGTGGCCTGCGTCGCGCCGCGCCGCAAGCCACCGACCTGTTCGTGCTCGGCCCGGCCGAGGCGCCGCTGTCATTGATCGGCGGCCGCCATCGCTTTCGCCTGCTGATCCAGGGCGAGCGGCGCGCCGACATGCAAGGGTTCATTCGCACCATGCTGGCCGAGGGACCGAAGATAAGGGGCTCGGTGCGAGTCCAGGTCGACATCGACCCGCAGAGCTTCTTGTAAGCTGTCGAATTACCCTTTCGAGACGCCTTCGGTGAATGGGTTCAGGTAAGGCACGTCGAGAATCGCAAAATGCCGGGTGTTGGCCGTCAAAACTGACAGGCCGTGCAAACGGGCAGCAGCTGCGATCAGAACGTCCGCCAGACCCGGATTGGCGCCTCTGGCGATCGTGGCATCTTCGAGTTTTCCAGCTTCTCGCGCGATAGCTAAGTCGATGGGAAGGATGCGCTGGTTGAACTCCAGAAGCAACCTTTCGAACCACTCATTGATGCGCTCTGCCTTCATATGTCCGCCCGCCCGCTTCAGTTTCGCAAGATAACTATCGACGAGAGCTGCCAAGAGCCGCGTTCTCTTTGTTCGGCAAGCCAGTTCTGCACGTGTGACGGAAGCAGAGGCCGACCAGGTGCAAATGCCGAGAGAAAAGACTTATCAAGCAGATAGCCGGTCAAAACTCCACTTACCGCGACGGCGATTCGTTTCGCTCAAGCTCGATGCCGCCTGGATACCGAAGCAGGAAATCCACGAAGTCTTTTTGGCTGTTCTGCGGATAAAGTTTCCGTCCCTCACCGATTGACACCACCATGACTGCGGGCTTGCCGTGCTTGGTGATAACCGTGGGCTCACCGTTCTCAGCAGCCTCCACGAGCGCGGAAAGGCTGGCCTTTGCCTCTCGTAGTTGCATCGTCTTCATGCGCGGAACCCCTTGTGGTATCATGTAGCCACAAATAGGAATTGTGCAGAAAAAAACAGCCGGTCGTGTAACATCCTGTTAGCCCGGTCGAGACAACGGCGCGCGCGTTGGGCTGACGCGCCCTGCATATTGCCGACGGCCATCTGGCGCATGTCAGTTGCTTCGCTAGAATGTCCGAAATTTCGACTATGCATTTACGAGGGGACAAGATGGAATTTGCGTTTCCGTGGCCGATGAGCCAGGGCGAGTGGCTGGCATGGTCGAGCGCGGTCGCGACCTTGTTGCTCGGCCTATTGCTATTCCTGGCGCCACAGCTGGCATTCCGCATCCTGCGGCTGCAGGTCAAGCCGGAGAAGGCGGCGGCGATCGCCGAGGGGCGCGGCAGGATGTCGGGCTTCTATCTCGGCGTCAGCCTATGTTGCATTCTGCTGGCACAACCATGGCTCTACATGGCGCTCGGCTTCTCCTGGCTGTTCACCGCCTTCGGCCGGCTGCTGTCGATGATGTCGGATGGCGCCAACACACCTTTCAACTGGGGTTCCATCGTCGTCGAACTGGTGCTGGCCGCCTTGCCGCTCGCCTTCGTCTTCGGCTTTTTGCCCTGAATCAGGGATCAATCCGGGGTTGGTTGCTGAACTCGGCCAGCGGATGCGACAATAGTGCCTGAAAACCATGCCGGACGACGCATTGCGGTCTGAAAATCCCTGTGCTAGACGGCAATCGACTTTCGACCGGGGATAGCGGAAGCCGCGCCTCCGTGCTTGGAAAAATGCAGTAAGGTCAAAGATTTAGCCAGAGTTTTTGCTCGCGCCAACAATCTGCGGCCTGTCAGACAAGAGAAAAGACGGTCCGTGGCCCAATCGTCATCGCCAATCTCAGGTGTCGCAGAACGCTATGCGGGTTCGCTGTTCGAACTCGCGCTGCAGGCCAATTCGGTCGCGAGCGTCGAGGCCGACCTCAACAGGTTCGAAGCCATGCTCGAAGGCAGCGCTGACCTTTCGCGGCTGATCAGGAGCCCGGTCTTCTCCAGCGAGGACCAGGCCAAGGCGATCGCCGCGATCGCCGACAAAGCAGGGATTGCCGGCCTCACCGGCAATTTCCTGCGCGTCGTTGCCCAGAATCGCCGGCTGTTTGCCGTGCCCGGCATGATCAAGGCGTTCCGCCAGATCGCCGCCGAACACCGTGGCGAGACCGCTGCGGAGGTCACCTCGGCGCATGCGCTGACGCCTGCCCAGGAAACCGAGCTGAAAGCGGCGCTGAAAAGCGTCGCCGGCAAGGACGTGGCGATCACGGTCACCGTCGATCCGTCGCTGCTCGGCGGACTGGTGGTCAAGATCGGGTCGCGCCAGATCGATACGTCGCTCAAAACCAAACTCAATTCGCTCAAGCTTGCACTGAAAGAGGTCGGCTGATGGACATCCGCGCCGCGGAAATTTCCGCAATTCTGAAAGACCAGATCAAGAATTTCGGCAAGGAGGCCGAGGTCTCCGAAGTCGGCCAGGTGCTGTCTGTCGGTGACGGTATCGCCCGCGTCTACGGTCTCGACAATGTCCAGGCCGGCGAGATGGTCGAGTTCCCCGGCGGCATCCGCGGCATGGCGCTCAACCTCGAAGCCGACAATGTCGGCGTCGTCATCTTCGGCGCTGACCGCGACATCAAGGAAGGCGACACCGTCAAGCGCACCGGCGCCATCGTCGATACGCCCGTCGGCATGGGCTTGCTCGGCCGCGTCGTCGACGCGCTCGGCAACCCGATCGACGGCAAAGGCCCGATCCAGGCCACCGAGCGCAAGCGCGTCGACGTCAAGGCGCCCGGCATCATCCCGCGCAAATCGGTGAACGAGCCAATGTCGACCGGCCTCAAGGCCATCGACGCGCTGATCCCGGTCGGCCGCGGCCAGCGCGAACTGGTCATCGGCGACCGCCAGACCGGCAAGACCGCGATCATCCTTGACACCATGCTCAACCAGAAATCGGTGCACGACCACGGCCCTGAGAAGGAAAAGCTGTACTGCGTCTATGTCGCCGTCGGCCAGAAGCGCTCGACGGTGGCGCAGTTCGTCAAGGTCCTGGAAGAGCGCGGCGCACTCGACTATTCGATCATCATCGCCGCGACTGCCTCCGATCCGGCGCCGATGCAGTTCCTGGCGCCGTTCACCGCCTGCACCATGGGCGAATATTTCCGCGACAACGGCATGCACGCGCTGATCAGCTACGACGATCTGTCGAAGCAAGCCGTCGCCTATCGCCAGATGTCGCTGCTGCTGCGCCGTCCGCCGGGCCGCGAGGCCTATCCGGGTGACGTCTTCTACCTGCACTCGCGCCTGCTTGAGCGCGCCGCCAAGCTCAATGACGAAAATGGCGGCGGTTCGCTGACGGCGCTGCCGATCATCGAGACGCAGGCCAACGACGTTTCGGCCTACATCCCGACCAACGTGATCTCGATCACCGACGGCCAGATCTTCCTGGAAACCAATCTGTTCTTCCAGGGCGTCCGTCCGGCGGTCAATGTCGGCCTGTCGGTGTCGCGGGTCGGCTCCTCGGCGCAAATCAAGGCGATGAAGCAGGTTGCCGGATCGATCAAGGGCGAGCTTGCGCAGTACCGCGAAATGGCTGCTTTCGCGCAGTTCGGCTCCGACCTCGATGCCGCCACGCAACGCCTGCTCAACCGCGGCTCGCGCCTGACCGAGCTGCTGAAGCAGCCGCAATTCTCGCCGCTCAAAGTCGAGGAGCAGGTCGCGGTGATCTTCGCCGGCGTCAACGGCTATCTCGACAAGCTTGCGATCAACCAGGTCGGCAAGTTCGAGCATGGCCTGTTGTCGCATATGCGCTCGGCCGGCAAGGACGTGCTCGACGGCATCCGCAAGGAGAAGGCGCTGTCCGACGATCTGCGCGCCAGGCTGAAGGCAGAAATCGACGCCTTCGCCAAGACCTTTGCTTGAGCAGGACGGACGGGATCAGGTTTGAAGCATGCCTTCGTTAAAAGACCTTCGTAACCGAATCGCCTCGGTCAAGGCGACGCAGAAGATCACCAAGGCGATGCAGATGGTCGCCGCGGCGAAGCTGCGTCGCGCGCAGGAAGCGGCGGAAGCGGCGCGTCCCTATTCGGAGCGCATGGGCGCGGTGCTGGCCAACATCACCCAGGCGATCGGCGACGGCGGCGATGCCCCGGCGCTGATGACCGGCACCGGCAAGGACGACGTGCATCTGCTTGTCGTCTGCACGGCCGAACGCGGTCTGTGCGGCGGTTTCAATTCGCAGATCGCCCGCTTTGCCCGCGACCACATCCGCAAGCTTCTGGCCGACGGCAAGCAGGTCAAGATCATCTGCGTCGGCAAGAAGGGGTTCGACATATTGCGCCGCGACTACGGGGCATTGATCATCGAGCGTGTCGATCTGCGCGAGGTCAAGACGCTGGGCTTCGTCAATGCCGATGCCATCGCCAAGAAGGTGATCCACCTGTTCAACGAAGGCGGCTTCGACATCTGCACGCTGTTCTATTCGCAGTTCAAGTCGGTGATCAGCCAGATCCCGACGGCGCAGCAAATTATCCCGGCGGGCACGCCTTCGGCTGCCGCGGAAGTGAAGGATGGCGGCAGCGCCGTCTATGAATACGAGCCGGAGCCGGGCGAAATCCTCTCCGATCTCATCCCGCGCAACATTTCCGTGCAGGTTTTTCGCGCGCTGCTCGAGAATGCTGCCGGCGAGATGGGCGCCAAGATGAGCGCCATGGACAATGCGACGCGCAACGCCGGCGACATGATCAACAAATTGTCGATCACCTACAACCGCCAGCGGCAGGCGCAGATCACCAAGGAATTGATCGAAATCATTTCGGGCGCCGAGGCGCTCTAGGCACGCTCACAAGGAGGTCATCGACCTCAAGCGTGTGAGAAACAAAGAGACGAAAAGGGTAAAGACGATGGCGAAAGCAGCGACCCCGAAGACGGCAGCCCCTAAGGCCGCGGCACCAGCAAACGCTGCGGCAGCAACCAAGGCCGCTCCGGCCAAGAAGGCGGCAGCAACCAAGGCCGCCGCTGTGAATACGCCGGCCGCCACCATCAAGAAAACCGGCCTGGCCGGCAAGGTTCGGCAGGTCATCGGCGCCGTTGTCGACGTCCAGTTCGGCGAACATCTGCCGGCGATCCTGAACGCGCTTGAGACGATCAACGTCGGCAATCGCCTGGTGCTCGAGGTTGCCCAGCATCTGGGCGAGAACACCGTGCGCTGCATCGCCATGGACTCGACCGAAGGTCTGGTCCGCGGCCAGGACGTCTATGACACCGGTGCACCGATTACCGTGCCGGTCGGCCCGGGCATGCTCGGCCGCATCATCAATGTCATCGGCGAGCCGGTCGACGAGGCAGGCCCAGTCGACGGCATCGAGATGCGCTCGATCCACCAGCCGGCGCCGACCTATGTCGAGCAGTCGACGGAAGCGCAGATCCTGGTCACCGGCATCAAGGTGCTCGACCTGCTGGCCCCCTATGCCCGCGGCGGCAAGATCGGCCTGTTCGGCGGCGCCGGCGTCGGCAAGACGGTGCTGATCCAGGAACTGATCAACAACGTCGCCAAGGCGCATGGCGGCTTCTCGGTGTTCGCCGGCGTCGGCGAGCGCACCCGCGAAGGCAACGATCTCTATCACGAGTTCATCGAGTCCGGCGTCAACAAGAAGGGCGGCGGCGAAGGCTCCAAGGCGGCGCTCGTCTATGGCCAGATGAACGAGCCGCCGGGCGCGCGCGCTCGCGTCGGCCTGACCGGCCTGACGGTTGCCGAGTATTTCCGCGACCAGGGCCAGGATGTGCTGTTCTTCGTAGACAACATCTTCCGCTTCACGCAGGCGGGCTCGGAAGTGTCGGCGCTGCTCGGCCGCATTCCTTCGGCCGTGGGCTACCAGCCGACACTTGCCACCGACATGGGCGCGCTGCAGGAGCGTATCACCACAACGACCAAGGGTTCGATCACCTCGGTGCAGGCGATCTATGTGCCGGCCGACGACCTGACCGACCCGGCACCGGCGACCTCGTTCGCCCACCTCGACGCGACGACCGTGCTCAACCGCGCGATTTCGGAAAAGGGCATCTATCCGGCCGTCGATCCGCTCGATTCGACCTCGCGCATGCTTGACCCGATGGTTGTCGGCGAAGAGCATTACCAGGTCGCCCGCCAGGTGCAGTCGATCCTTCAGCGCTACAAGTCGCTGCAGGACATCATCGCCATCCTGGGCATGGACGAGCTGTCGGAAGAGGATAAGCAGACCGTGGCCCGCGCCCGCAAGATCGAGCGCTTCCTGTCGCAGCCCTTCTTCGTCGCCGAAGTGTTCACCGGCGCACCGGGCAAGCTGGTCGACCTCGCCGACACCATCAAGGGCTTCAAGGGCCTTTGCAACGGCGATTACGACCATCTGCCGGAGGCCGCCTTCTACATGGTCGGCGGCATCGAGGAAGCGGTCGAGAAGGCACAGCGCCTGGCCGCTGAAGCGGCCTGATGGTGAATGGTCAATAGTGAATTGTGAATGGGGAGTAGCGGATAGGAAATCGGGGCTGAGTGAAGGTCATTCTTTCTGACCGTTCACCATTCACCATTCACCAGTCGCTAAATTGATCATGCCTGAAGCTTTCAAATTCGAACTGGTCTCGCCGGAGCGCCTCTTGGTTTCCGAGCAGGTCGAATCCGTCGTCATCCCGGGCGCCGAAGGCGAGATGACTGTCATGGCGCATCACGCGCCGGTCATGACCACAATCAAGCCGGGCGTCGTTACGCTGAAGACCGCGCAAGGCAAGGAAGAGCGCTATGTGGTGTTCGGCGGCTTTGCCGACATCGTTCCGGCCGGCTGCACGCTTCTGGCGGAATCGGCTGTGGCCGTCGGCGACATCGACCGCGCCGACCTTGCCCGCCGCATCCAGGAGGCGAGGGAAGACGCCGCCGACGCCAAGGACGACCAGACCCGCAGCAAGGCCGAGCAGTTCCTCAACCAGCTCACCACGCTCGAAGGCGCCATCCTGCCGGCGTGAGTTCCGCTCAAATGACTAACTGAAAAAGCGGGCTTGCCCCGCTTTTTTGTTTGGTGGACAGTCTGGCTGGCTTGGCGTGGGGGGTGGCCGATGACAGAACAAGCAGTGCAACAAGAAACTATCTCGCGATCCAGATGGTCGACGGCCCTCGTTTCGGCCTTTGGCGGCCCGTTTGGCGGGTTCCTCTGGATCGGCAGCGGCAAACTGGCGGTCGCCAGCCTGGTGGTGATCAGCGTCGTCGTTTTCGCGCTTGTTTACATTGGCTTTCCGGTATTGCCTGGCGTCGATCTTGCTTGGTGGGCCAATTTTTCAGGGATCGGTTTGATGGCCCTGTGGGCATCGATCGTTGTTCCCTTCGCGCACCGGTTCAAGCCGGACAGATGGTACGCGCGTGGGCTTTCGGTGCTGGTGCTCGTCTTTCTGACCTCGTATCCGGCTGCATTCGCAATACGCGCGTTCCTGCTCCAGCCTTTTTCGATTCCCTCCAGCAGCATGGTGCCGACGTTGCAGGAAGGCGACTATCTCTTCGTCTCCAAAATGGCATACGGCTACAGCCGCTACAGCGAGCCGTTCAACTTGCTTCCCGTTGATGGACGTATATTCGGCGCGGAACCCAAAAGGGGAGATGTGGTTGTCTTCAAGTTCCCGCCCGATCCGAGCGTGGACTACATCCAGCGGATCGTCGGCCTTCCCGGCGAGAAGATCCAGATCATCGACGGGGTGCTTCATATCAACGATGTCGCAGTGGGACTCGACGATATTGGTACTTTTTCGTCCGACGAGTTCTCGAGAGCCAAACTCCAAAGCGAAACCTTGCCGGGGGGTGTCACCCATTCCGTTCTCAACCTCACCGACAACTCGATCGGCGACAATACGCGCGTGTTTGAGGTGCCCGAAGGCCACTACTTCGTGCTTGGTGACAATCGCGACAATGCCTCCGACAGCCGGTTCAGTGTCGGGTTTGTCCCCTATGAAAATCTGGTCGGCAAGGCCGTGCGGCTGTTCTGGAATTCCAAAGGCGTCGACTATTCGTCCCGACAAATATTGGATTCGTCAGGCAAATAGCTCAAACCGTCAGTGCCTCTACTGCGCGCATCACGCCGCGCAGTTCGGCGAGGCCCTTCAGCCGTCCGATGCAGGAATAGCCGGGGTTCACCTTCTTGCCGATGTCGTCGACGATGGCGTGGCCATGGTCGGGACGCATCGGAATCTGCCAGTCCGCCCTGCCTGCCGCCTTGCGCCGCCGCTCTTCGCCAATCAGCGCCGACACGACCGCCACCATGTCGGTGTCGCCGTCGAGGTGCTCGGCTTCGTGGAAGGAGCCGTCTGGCTCCTTGGTGACGTTGCGCAGATGGGCGAAATGGATGTTTTCGGCGAAGGCCTTGGCCATTGCGGGCAGATCGTTCTGCGCGCCCGCGCCGTAGGAGCCGGTGCACAGTGTCAGCCCGTTTGCCGGCGAAGCGACGGCGTCGAGCAGCGCGCGGGCATCGGCTGCCTTGGAAACGATTCGCGGCAGGCCGAACAGCGAAAAAGGCGGATCGTCGGGGTGGATCGCCATCCTGAGGCCGGCCTCTTCGGCCACCGGCACGATCTCGCGCAGGAAGGCAAACAGGTTTTCGCGCAGGCCTTCGGTGGAGACGTCCTTGTAGAGGTCGAGGGCGCGGCGGAAGCTTGCCCGATCGAAGATGAATTCGCGCGCCGGGACCCAGCCGATCAGGTTGCGCTCCAGCCTTGCCTTGTCGCTGTCGCTCATCCCTTGCAGTCGCACACGCGCGGCCTCGACGCGGGCCGGTGGGTGATCGGCCTCCGCCCCTTCTCGCTCAAGGATGAAGACGTCATAGGCGCAGAGCTCGACGACATCGAAGCGGAGCGCCGTGCCGCCATGCGGCATCGGGTAATCGAGGTCCGTCCGCGTCCAGTCGGTGATCGCCATGAAATTATAGCAGACGGTGTTCATACCGGCGGCGGCGACGGCGCGGATCGAAGCCTTGTAATTGTCGATCAGGCTGCGCCAGTCGCCGCTGCGGGTCTTGATGTCCTCGTGCACGACGATGCTCTCGACCACGTCCCAGGTCAGCCCTGCTGCCTCGATCTCGGCCTTGCGCCTGGCGATCTCGTCTGCCGGCCAGGCGCGGCCGTCGTTGAGGTGGTGCAGCGCGCTGACGATGCCGACGGCGCCGGCTTGACGGACATGGGCAAGCGTCACCGGATCGTCCGGCCCGAACCAGCGCCAGGTCTGTCTCATGGCTTCTCACTCCCTATGCCAAGCGCCGCCAAAGCTGCGGCAGTGCCGCCCCGCCGCAGGCGCTCGAGATGGGCTGCCGTCAGATCGATCAGTGTCATGCGGTGGGCATGATCCTTGGCGAAGCCGGCGAGATCGAACATCGCTGTCACCGTTTCACCAGCCGGCCGGCTGCCGAGCGCCGTAAGCCGAGTGTCGATCGGGTCGGTGAAATGGGCTTCCGGCAAGGTTTTGCCGCGCGCCTCGCAAGCGGTGATCCAGGCCGCCACCACCAGCATGAGATGCGCGGGCGGGTCACCGGCACCCAGCCGATCGAGGGCCGAGGCGACGATGCGCTGCGGCAGCTTCTGGCTGCCGTCATTGGCGATCTGCGCAGTGCGATGGGCGAGCGCGGTGTTCGAATAGCGTTCGGCGAGCTGGGCCGTGTAGCCGGCCGTATCGAGCCCGGCGTCCTGCGGCAGCGTCGGGATGGCCTCGGCCCATAGTCCGTCGACGAATTGCCGGATCGCCGGATTGGCAAAGGCGCGGTCGACCGTGTCGTAGCCGCTGAGCAGGCCGAGATAGGCGATTGCCGAATGCGAGCCGTTGAGCAGCCGCAGCTTCATGTCCTCGAAGGGCCCGACGTCGCCGACCATGGTGACGCCGAACTTTTCCCAGGCCGGCCTGCCAGCCGGGAAATCGTCTTCGACCACCCATTGGCAGAACGGCTCGGTCATCACCGGCCAGGCATCCTCGACGCCGAGCTCGACGGCGATACGCGCCCGGTCGGCGTCGGTAGTCGCCGGCACGATACGGTCGACCATGCTCGACGGAAACGCGACGCCGTCGGCGATGTGTGCGGCGAGCCTAGCATCGCCTGAAGTGGCGAGCCTGGCATCGCCTGAAGTGGCGAGCCTGGCATCGCCTGAAGTGGCGAGCCTGGCATCGCGCAGTGCGGCGAATTCGACCAGCAGGCGGTGCAGCGTGGCGCCATTGGCCGGAAGGTTGTCGCAGCAGAGCACGGTGAAAGGCTGGATGCCGGCGGCACGGCGGCGCGACAGCGCCTCGGTCAGGAAACCATGCGCCGTCCGTGGCATTTGCGGGTTGGCCAGATCATGGACGATGTCGGGGTGGGTATTGTCGAGGCCGCCGCCGGCTGCCCTCAAATAGGCCTTTTCGGTGATCGTCAGCGTGACGATGCGGGTGCGCGGATCGGTCAGGGCGGCGAGCACCGCAGCCGGATCTTCCGGCGCCACCAGCAGCGACAGGATCGAGCCGACGACGCGCAGCTCTTCGCCGATGCTGCTCCTGATCGCCAGCGTGTAGAGGCCATCCTGCGGCTCCAGTGCGTCGCGCGTGTCAGGACTGCGCAAGGACACGCCGACAATGCCCCAGTCCGCCTCTCCCGCCGCCAGGCAGTCGTCGACATAGGCCGCCTGGTGGGCGCGATGGAAGGCACCGACACCGAGATGGACGATGCCCGGTGCGCCGCCGCCGCGGGCGTAGCGCGGAACCGTGACCGAAGCCGGCAGTGCCTTCAGCGTGCTGTAGGAAAGGCGTCTATTGGTCATTGCGCCACGTGTCTGATCGAGATTGTTGGGTCACTGCTGTCAGGCGGCGTAACACCCGATGCCGTCACGCACAATGGGCAATGGCCGACGAAAAGTCATCATACAACAACCCAGTTTTTGTATGTTGACATTATTTCTTTCCAACCCTACCGATGTCCGGATTGGGAGGATTTGCGTGGCCGCATTGACGGATCCGGATTTGCTGTTTGCCGCCGAGGCGCGCCCGCGTTCGCTGGCCCGTGATCTCTACGCCGCGGCCAAGGACCTGCCGATCGTCAGCCCGCACGGCCACACCGATCCGCGCTGGTATGCGCTCAACGAGGCGTTTCCCGATCCGGCGCAGTTGCTGATCGTGCCGGACCACTACATTTTCCGCATGCTGTTCAGCCAGGGCGTTCGGCTTGAGGAGCTTGGGGTGCCGACGCTTGACGGCTCGCCGGTGGAAACCGACGGCAGAACGATCTGGCGGCGCTTCGCCGAGCATTATTACCTGTTCCGGGGTACGCCGACCCGGCTGTGGTTCGACCATGTGCTTGCCCATCTGTTCGGCATCGACGAGCCGCTGACGGCCGCAACCGCCGACCGCCATTACGATATGATCTCGACCTTGCTGCAGTGGGAGAATTTTCGCCCGCGAGCGCTGTTCGAGCGCTTCAACATTGAAGTCATCGCAACGACCGAAGGCGCGCTCGACGATCTCAGATGGCACCAGATGATCCGCGACAGCGGCTGGGAGGGCCGCGTCATCACCGCCTATCGGCCGGATGCGATCGTCGATCCCGACTTCGAAGGGTTCTCGGCCAATCTCGACCGGCTTGGCGAGATCACCGGGTGCGATACCGGCAATTGGACAGGCTATCTCGAGGCGCACCGCCAGCGGCGCGCCTTCTTCAAGAGTTTCGGTGCGACTTCCTCCGATCACGGCCATCCGACGGCCGAAACCGCCAATCTCTCGGATGCCGCCGCGCAGGAGCTGTTCAACCGCATCCGCCGGGGCTCGGACGACGAGCGCGAGCGAAAGCTGTTCCGCGCCCAGATGCTGACCGAGATGGCCAAGATGAGCCGCGACGACGGGCTGGTCCTGCAGATCCATCCCGGCTCCTGGCGCAATCATTCGCCGGCTATCTTTCACAAGTTCGGCAGGGACAAAGGCTTCGATATTCCGACCCGAACCGACTATGTGACGGCGCTGAAGCCGTTGCTCGACTGCGTCGGGCTGGAGCGCGACCTCACCATCATCCTCTTCACGCTCGACGAGACCAGCTATGCGCGCGAGCTGGCGCCGCTCGCCGGCGTCTACCCGGCATTGAAGCTCGGCCCGGCCTGGTGGTTCCACGACAGCCCCGAAGGCATGCGCCGGTTCCGTGAGATGACCACCGAAACGGCCGGTTTCTACAACACCGTCGGTTTCAACGACGACACCCGCGCCTTTCCATCCATACCGGCCCGCCATGATGTGGCGCGCCGGGTCGATTGCGCATATCTGGCGCGTCTCGTCGCCGAGCATCGGCTCGGCGAGGACGAGGCGCACGAGCTGGCGCAGGAACTTGCCTATACGCTCGCGAAAAAGGCGTACCGGCTCTAACGGCGCTTGCCGCCATCGTTCAAACGGGAGGAAACCAATGCTGCATTTTTCAAGACTGGCGGGAGCTACGCTACTTGCCGCCGCACTGCTGGCCGGATCGGCAAGCGCCCAGACGGTCCTGCGCTCGTCCGACACGCACCCGGACGGCTATCCGACGGTCGAGGCGGTCAAATATTTCGGCGAGCTGGTGAAGGAGCGCACGGCCGGCCGCTATGTGGTCGAGATCTATCCTTCCGCGCAACTCGGCGAGGAAAAGGACACGATCGAGCAGGTGCGTACCGGCGTGATCGATCTCAACCGCGTCTCGATGGCGCCGTTCAACGGGCTCATCCCGGAGACCACCGTGCCCTCGCTGCCCTACATCTTCCGTTCGGAAGAGCATATGCACAAGGTCATGGACGGGGCGATCGGCGACCAGATCGCGGCGGCGTTCGACCAGGTCGGGCTGGTGCTGCTCGCCTTTTACGACGGCGGCTCGCGCTCCTTCTACAATTCGAAGAAGCCGATCAACACCGTGGCCGACATGGCCGGGATGAAGTTCCGCGTCATCCAGTCCGACATCTTCGTCGACATGGTGGCGGCACTCGGCGCCAACGCGACGCCGATGCCGTATGGCGAGGTGTATTCGGCGATCGAGACCGGAGTCATCGACGGCGCGGAGAACAATTTTCCGAGCTACGACACCGCCAAGCATGCGGAAGTCGCCAAGTACTATTCGCTCGACGAGCACACGATGGTGCCGGAAGCCTTCGTCATGGCGAAGTCGAGCTGGGACAAGCTGACGCCGGAAGACCAGGCGATCTTCAAGGCGGCCGCCAAGGAAAGCGTCGCCAAGCAGCGCGAGCTGTGGACCGCCAAGGTCAAGGAATCGCGCGCCAAGGTCGAGGCGGCCGGTTCGCAGATCACGACGCCGGACAAGCAGCCCTTCATCGACGCGATGGGGCCGGTCTACGAGAAGCACGTCAAGGACGACAAGCTGAAGGCCATGGTCGAAGCCATCAAGGCCGTGCAGTGATCAAGCGGCGGCGCGGACATTCCGTGCCGCCATCCTCCTGGGGAGAAAACCGGTGACTTCCAGCCCAAGACCAACACCGCTCCTGTCCGGCGTCGCGCAAGTGATGTCGCGCGTCAGCACGGCGGCGCTGTCGATCGCCGGCATCGGGCTGGTGCTGATGACCGCCTTCGTCGCCTGGCAGGTGTTCGGCCGCTATGTTCTGAACCGCTCGCCGAGCTGGACCGAGCCGGGCTCGGTGATGCTGATGAGCTGGTTCATTTTCCTCGGCGCTGCCGTCGGTGTGCGCGAGAACTACCATCTTGGCTTCGACGTACTGCTCTACGTGCTGCCGAAAGGCGGCAAGCGCTGGCTGCGGATGATTTCGGATCTTGTCGCGCTCGCCTTCGGCATCGGCATGATCTGGTATGGCAGCCAGCTGGTCGCATTGACCTGGGGCTCCGTCTTGCCGTCACTCGGCATATCGGGGGGCTGGGACTATGTCCCGCTTGTCGCGGGAGGCGCGCTCATCGTGCTCTTCACGCTGGAGCGCATCGTGCTTCGCCTCTCCGGCGCGCCGATCGACGATGCCCTCGATGAACTGCCGCCGGCCGAAGTCGCGGCCGAACTCGACACCGCCAACGTGAAGGTCTGACGCCATGGAACTGTGGATTCTCTTCGGCGTCTTCACCCTGCTGATGCTTATCGGCACGCCGATCGCTTTCTGCCTGGGCGTCGCAAGCCTCGCCACCGTCCTCTATATGGGCCTGCCGCCGCTCATCGTGTTCCAGCGCCTGAATTCCGGCATGAGCGTCTTTTCGCTGCTGGCCATTCCGTTTTTCATCTACGCCGGCGACTTGATGGTGCGCGGCGGCATCGCCAGCAAGATCGTTGCCTTCGCTGGCTCGCTCGTCGGCCATTTGCGCGGCGGCCTCGGCCAGGTCAACATTGCAACCGCTACACTGTTCGGCGGCATTTCCGGCTCAGCGGTGGCGGAGGCAGCGGCGGTAGGCGGCCTGATGATCCCGCAGATGAAGGCGCGTGGATATGGAGCGGACTACGCCGTCAACGTCACGTCGATGGCGGCACTGATCGCGCTGCTGCTGCCGCCGTCGCACAACATGATCATCTACTCGATCTCGGCAGGCGGAAAGATCTCGATCGCCGATCTGTTCACGGCCGGTATCATCCCTGGCCTGCTGCTGGCCCTGTCGCTGATGGTCACCGCCTATATCGTGGCGCGCTCCCGCGGCTATCCGACCGAGGCGTTTCCGGGCTTCACCGCGGTCGCGCATCTTTTCGCCGTCGCCGTGCCCGGCCTGCTACTGATCGCGATCATCTTCGGCGGCGTGCGATCGGGCGTCTTCACCGCCACCGAGAGTTCCTGTATCGCCGTCATCTATGCGCTGCTCGTGACCGTCTTCGTTTACCGGCAGATGACCTGGGAAGGGTTCGTTCATGCCACCCATGGCGCCGTGCGCACCACTGCCATGGTGCTGCTTATCATCGGCATGGCGGCGGCGTTCTCGTGGCTGATGGCCTTCCTGAAAGTGCCGGCAGCGCTCATCGCCTCCATGAATGCGATCTCGGACGATCCGCTGGTCGTGCTTCTGCTGCTCAACCTCTTGATGCTGTTCCTCGGCACGTTCATGGACATGGGGCCGACGATCATCATTTGCACGCCGATCTTCCTGCCCGTGGCGCAGGCCTACGGTGTCGATCCGGTGCATTTCGGCGTCATCATGATCCTCAATTTCGGCATCGGGCTGAACACGCCGCCGGTGGGCGCAGTGCAGTTCGTGGCGTGTGCCGTGGGCAAGATATCCGTCTGGGAATCGATGCGCTCGATCTGGCCATTCTATGGCGCAGGCCTCGTGGTGCTGGCGCTCGTCACTTACATTCCGGCCATTTCGCTATGGCTGCCGAGCGTCTTCAAATAGGGGGTGCGACATGGCATCGGACACTGCCGTCGGGCTCCGCGTCGAACGAAGACCGAAGCTTTCGGAAACCGTCGTCGCGGCGATCCGCAAGCAGCTGCAGGCGGGCGAGATCCAGCCTGGGCAAAAGCTGCCGACCGAGGGCCAGCTGACGGAAACCTTCGGGGTCAGCCGCACCGTGATACGAGAGGCGCTGGCCAAGCTTGCCGCGGACGGCTTGGTCGAGCCGCGCCAAGGCGCCGGCGTTTTCGTCACCGAACATATCTCGACAGCGTTCGGTGCTCTGGCAGCGGAGATGGGCAGCAAGGATTCGATTGCCCTCAACGTGCTCGAAGTCAGATTGGCGATCGAGATCGAATCCGCCGGGCTCGCCGCCATCCGGCGCAACGCCGCGCAGGAAGCGGCAATCCAGGAAGCCTTCTTCGAGTTCGAACGGCTGCTCCTCAACAGCGAGCCGACGGGACCGGCAGACCTTGCCTTCCACCGCGCAATCGCCAGCGCCACCAACAATCCGTTCTATGTCGAGATGCTCGACGTGCTCGGCCGGCGCGCTATTCCTTGCGATGTGACCTCGCCCTGGTCGACCGAGTTCGCCCAATCGGACGCCTACCAGCGCGGCCTGCAGCGCGAACACCTGATGATCCTCAACGCCATCTCGGCAGGCGATGCCGAAGCGGCGCGGGAGGCGATGCGCGCGCATCTCGGTGCCAGCCAGCAGCGCTATCGCGAGCGCCTGCACGCGCGCCAGATTTTTTATGCCGACTCGGTCAAGGCCGCGGCAACTGAATAAGCAATTGAGGCAGCCCCATGGGACAGCAATGAATCACACTGACAATCATACGGATTTCACCTCCCGCTTCGCCATCGATCCTGTTTGTGCCGCAGCCATGGGAACGGACGAGCTGCGACACTATTTCCTGATCGAGGACTTGTTCCAGCCCGGCCGCATCAGCCTGACCTACACCCATTACGACCGCATGATAGTCGGCGGCGCCATGCCCGCCGGTACACCGCTGCCGCTGCAGGCGATCAAGCCGACCGGGACCAAGAATTTTCTCGACCGCCGTGAGATGATCATCGTCAACATCGCCGGTGCCGGCGTCGTGAAAGCCGGCGGTCAATCCTACGAGTTGCAGGCGCGCGACATGCTCTATCTCGGCATGGGCACGGATGAGGTATCGTTTGCTGCGACCAATCCGGCAGCGCCGGCTAAATTCTACCTGCTCAGCGCGCCGGCGCATCAGGGCCATCCCAACCGGCTGATCCGCATCGGCGATGCCAAGCGGCTCGATCTCGGCAGCCAGGCGACCTCCAACGAGCGCTCGATCTTCCAGTTCATCCATGCCGATGGGGTAAAGACCTGTCAGCTTGTCGTCGGCATGACGCAGCTTGCCCCCGGTTCCGTCTGGAACACCATGCCATGCCATGTGCATGACCGGCGCATGGAGGCCTATCTCTATTTCGACCTGCCGGAGGCGGCGCGGATGTTTCACTTCATGGGCGAACCGGACGAAACGCGCCATCTCGTCATGCGCAACGAGGAGGCGGTGCTGTCGCCGGGATGGTCGATCCATTCGGGCGCCGGCACCTCGAACTACGCCTTCATCTGGGCGATGGCTGGCGACAATGTCGACTATACCGATGTCGACCTGGTGGCGATGGAGGAGCTCAAGTGAGCGATCTCTCGGCCTTCAGCCTTGCCGGCAAGCGCATCCTCGTCACCGGCGCCAATACCGGCATCGGCCAGGGCATTGCCGTGTCGATCGCGCGCGCCGGCGGC
Source organism: Mesorhizobium sp. M0174 (assembly GCF_040322275.1). Taxonomy (NCBI): domain Bacteria; kingdom Pseudomonadati; phylum Pseudomonadota; class Alphaproteobacteria; order Hyphomicrobiales; family Phyllobacteriaceae; genus Mesorhizobium; species Mesorhizobium sp. M0174. Next base: position 350,081 of record NZ_JAMYTB010000005.1, on the reverse strand, counting down.
GCGGTGGTCGGCGTCGGCCGCTCGGCGATGGACGAGACGGCGGAGAAGATTGCAGCGGCCGGCGGACGCTTCGAAGCCGTCCGCTGCGATCTTGGCGACGATGCCGCTGCCCAGGCCATGCTTGACCGCGTCTGGGACGATACGGGGGCGCTCGACGGCCTGGTCAACAATGCCGGCATTATCCGGCGTGCCGATGCGGTCGAACTGACCGAAGCCGACTGGGACGACGTCATCGGCGTCAATCTCAAGACGGTGTTCTTCCTCAGCCAGCGCTTTGCCAGGCGCGTGCTTGCCGAGCCGGGGCGGCGCGGCAAGATCGTCAACATCGCCTCGGTGCTGAGTTTCCAGGGCGGCATCCGCGTCGCCTCCTACACCGCCTCCAAACATGGCGTGCTCGGCATCACCCGGCTGCTTGCCTGCGAATGGGCGGCAAAGGGCATCAATGTCAACGGCATTGCGCCGGGCTATATCGAGACCAACAACACCGAGGCGCTGCGCGCCGATCCCGACCGCAGCGCGTCGATCCTGGCGCGCATTCCGGCCGGGCGCTGGGGTGCGCCGGAAGACATCGGCGACGCAGCCGTCTTCCTGCTGGCGCCGGCGTCGAACTATATGCATGGCGCGGTGATGCCGGTGGACGGCGGCTGGCTGGCGCGATGAGCAACCAAAGACGAGAGTTTGGCGATGACCGGAACCAAAATCTTCTCGCATGCCGGTGAGGGCGCATGGACGCCGACGCCGGATGGCAATCGCAGGCGCGTGCTCCTGCACACGGACGAGCTGATGATGGTCGAGTTCGGTTTCGACAAGGGTGGCGTCGGCGCGCTGCACTCGCACCCGCACGTCCAGGCGAGCTACGTCGCCGAAGGGCGCTTCGAGGTCACCATCGACGGCAGGACCGAGATACTGGAAGCCGGAAGCACCTTCATCGTTCCTTCCAACCTTATCCATGGCGTCAAGGCGCTGCAGGCGGGACGACTGGTCGACAGCTTTACGCCGCACCGCGCCGATTTCCTCGACTGAGCTGCGGGCCCGAAGATCAGGCAGCCGGTTCTCAGAACGAAAAAACCCGCGCCTCCGGAGAGACGCGGGCGTGTTGCCTGGGCGCTTGTGGCGCCGCGGTACTCAAAACATCACCGCAGAACCTGAACCTGCCGAATGATGGTGAAGATAGGATTAACCGCTCCGAGGCGGTGCGATATTCACAGCCAAAGCGAATAGGGGCTGGAAGGACGGTCTGATATCGGCCAATGAGAGAGAAGTTCGCCTCGGGCGGTGCCGCGGACAGGACCAGAGAGGTCGATAAATGTTCGAATCTGCTGTCCAGGCAATCACCTGGCGATTCGCCGGCGAATTTCGGCAGGTCGTATCCCCGAAAGTTCCCTAATGCAGATAGCGGCGAGCGTCCCGGTGGAGGATTCCAAGCGGCGCGTCCTGAAGGATGTATTCGGCTTCGATGATTTTCGTCTCGGCCAAGCGGCCGTGATGGAGGCGTTGCTGGCCGGGCATCATGTGCTGGCTGTCATGCCGACCGGCGCCGGCAAATCGCTCTGCTACCAGGTCCCAGCGCTGGTGCTGGGCGGGCTCACCATTGTCGTTTCGCCGCTGGTGGCCCTGATGCAGGATCAGGTCGCCGCATTGCGGCTTGCCGGCGTGGCGGCCGATACGATCAATTCCTCGCTCGACCGCGATGCCAATGTCGCTGCATGGCGCCGTGTCGCCGCAGGCCAGACGCGCCTGCTCTATCTTGCACCGGAGCGGTTGATGACCGTGCGAATGCTCGAGGCGTTGACCAAGCTCGATGTCCGGCTGATCGCCATCGACGAGGCACATTGCATCTCGCAATGGGGACCGGCGTTCCGGCGCGAATACGAAGAATTGTCGAGACTACGTGATATCTTCCCGAAAGTGCCGATCATTGCGCTGACGGCGACGGCGGACGAGACGACGCGCACCGACATTGCCGCGCAACTGTTCGACCGACGCGTCGATACGGTGGTGCTCGGCTTCGACCGGCCGAACATCAAGCTAGGCATTGAGCCCAAGCAGGACAGCAAGCGCCAATTGCTAAACTTCGTGCAGCGCCATGCAGGCCGCAGCGGGATCGTCTATTGCCTGTCGCGCAAAAAGACCGAAGAGATGGCGGCGTTCCTCGAGCGGAACGGCGTACGCGCGCTCGCCTATCATGCCGGCATGAGCAAGGACGCGCGTGAAGCGAATCAAAACGCTTTCATGACCTTGTCCGGCGTGGTGATGGTGGCGACCATCGCCTTCGGCATGGGGATCGACAAGCCGGACGTCGCCTATATCTTCCACACCGACCTGCCGGGCAGCTTGGAGGCCTATTATCAGGAAATCGGGCGGGCGGGCCGCGACGGGCGGGCGGCCGAGGCACATATGCTCTTCGGTCTCGGCGATATCCGCATGCGCCGGCTTTTCATCGAAGACGAGGACGCGCCGGCTGAGCACAAAAGGCGCGCGCATGGCCGACTCGATACGCTGATCGGCTACTGCGAGACGACGCAGTGCCGCCGTCAGATCCTGCTTGGCTATTTCGGCGAGAGTGCTTCGCCTTGCGGCAATTGCGACAACTGCCTCGACCAGGCGCCGCATGCGGATGGTGAGGCGGAGGCACGGCTCATCCTGGCGGCGATCGCACAGACCGGCGAGCGCTTTGGCGCCGGCCATGTCGTCGATGTTCTGCTCGGCCATGAGACCGAGAAGGTCCTGGACAGGAACCACCACAGGCTTGCTAGCTTCGGCACCGGTGTCGCGCACAAGAAAAATGTGTGGCTGTCGCTGGTCCGCCAGCTCGTCGCGGGAGGGTTTCTGACATTGGACTCAACGGGCCATGGCGGCCTCGCCGTTGCCGAGAAGGGCTGTGCGCTGGCTCGGGGCGAGGCCTCGTTCCGGTATCGCGTGGACGCGCGCCAGTCATCGCGAGGCAAGATACGGACCGCACAGGATACCGCAGCAGGCACGGAAGGTCTGGATTCGGTGCTGCTGGCCGCGCTCAAGGCTGTACGGCTGCGTCTTGCCCGGGAACGCCAGGTGCCGGCCTTCGTGATCTTTTCGGATCGTACACTGATCGATATGGCCGAACGCTGCCCGCGCGATCTGGACGCCTTCGCCGCGGTCAACGGCGTCGGCGCCGCCAAGCTCAAGGATTTCGGCGAGATATTCCTCGGCGCGATCGCTGCGCATCAATCTGGTGTGGCGGGCTGAAGACCCACTTCAGTGACGTAATCAGCACCTGCTTCGCCTCGCCGCCGCAATCGCAGCCTCCTGCTGCCGCAAGCGCTCGAGCTTCGCACTCTGACGGGCAGCCACGGTCGAGGCGACACGCTGCCCTCCCAACAGCCAGCCCGGAATGTTGGTGTGGACGACTTTGCCACGAGCGATGGCTGTCGCCGACATTTCGTCGGCGACAGCGCCCATCGCCACGTTGAGCTCGACGCAACTCATCTTGTCGTATTTCGCAGCATCGAAGGATGCAGGCAAAGGCGATGCGCAACTTCCGACAAACATCAGGCTGCATATCAGAGGCGCGGCCGTGGAGATCGCCTTCATTTTCTTTTCAAGCACGTTGACGCCGGCCGAGCGAATTTCGGAGGGTTCTCGATCTCAGGCCGCGAAGCACTCCCGAGGTTCGGCGTAACTGAAGCATGTGACCTCTACAATACTCTGTGCTGACCGTCCTGTTTATCCTCGAAGAATTCCGAGAGTGCCGCTGCCGTTTTGTCGGGGTGCTCTTCCGGGAAAAAGTGCCCGCCTTGAACAGCGCGTCCTTCCACTCTGTCGGCCCATTTCCTCCAAATGGCCAGCGGCCCGCCCTCTTGCGCATACCAGTTCTCCAGGGCGCCTTCGCCACTCCATAGCGCCACTAGCGGACACTCGATGCGACTACCGTTTACCTAGTCCAGCGCGTCATGTTCACGATCGATCGTCGCAGCGGCGCGATACTCTTCGCAGATGGCGTGAATATGCGCGGGATCGCGAAGCGCATCAACATAGGCGTCCCTGACCTCTTTGGAGACCATTTTCGCCGACGATCCCCACTGCGTTATTGCATCGTCGACGACGGCATCGGGAGCCGCGCCTATCAGACGCTCCGGCAGGGGCTCCGGCTGGGCAAGAAGGCTCCAGGGCCAGAAGCCGAGTGCCAGTCTGGCATCCGCCCGATCCCATGTTGCGGCGGTGGGGATGATGTCGAGGACGGCGATTTTGAGCACTTTGTCGGGATGGTCGAGCGCCAGGCGATAGGCAACCCGCCCGCCACGGTCATGCCCGGCAACCATGAACCGCTCAAACCCCAGTTGCTTCATGGCCTGAACCATGTCGCCGGCCATGGCGCGCTTGGCGTATGGGCTATGATCGGCAGATGAAACCGGGCATCCGCTTTGCCCATAGCCTCGAAGGTCGGCGGCGACCACCGTGAAGCGGGGCGCCAAGGCTGCGGCGATATCCCTCCACATCAGATGCGTTTCTGGAAAACCGTGAAGAAGCAGCAGCGGCGGACCGGTGCCGCCGACCCTTGCGAAAATGGTCGTATCGTCCAGTCGCAAGCTGGTGGCTCTGAAACCTGCAAACACCGTCAGCCTCCTCGGGCGCCCTTAGACAAGCTCTCCAAGGGCGCTAACGGCCGCCTGAGGCGAACCCCGGCCGCGATGGCCTGGGTTCAAGCCGGCCAGTTGCTAGAATCGAAACCAGACCCACACGCGCCTGCGGAAGCACCGCCTGCGCCGATAGCCATTTCGCCAGTAAACGCGACAGACCCTTCTCCAAGCACGCCGGCGGCGCCGACGCGGCCGGTGCCACCGGCGATGATAGACTGGTTGCAACTCGGCTTGAGTTTCGTCGTCGTCGAAGGTTTCGACATCCGGCGCCTCGAGTTCATCGAGAATGCCGCTTCTGGCAGTTGGAACGCCGGCCACTGCGTTGATTGGCCGAACTGTGCTTGCAAGGGCCGCGGCCCCGGCAATGCCAAACATTCCTGTCAAAAATAGTCGCCGATCCATGGAAACCTCCCAGTCTTCAACCAGCGATAGAACAAGGCTAACGATGGGGAGATAGCGCAGTCGGTGCAAACGCCTAGTGCCGCCCGGCGATCGCAATGATCCGGTCGACCGGAGGGCGTTGCCCTCCTCCCCGAAGTGGGATGGCTACCTCGATCGACAAACACCCGGCGCTTTCGCAGACAGACCATCAATGTCGTGGTCAGTAGCGCGACAACGGCCGCGGTCGTTCTCGCGCTGGAGGTGAGCATGAATTGGGTGCTCGGGGTGTTCGGCCTATGGGCGATCCTGTCCGGCCTGCTTCAACTCGGCACCGCAGTCCGCCGTTGGGAGAGCTATGGTGTGCACAGTGGGCGATGATCCTGAGCGGAGGGCAATCAGCGCTGGCAGGCACCTTTTTCATCGTGCAGGCGGATGCCGATGCCGCCATCCATCAGCAACGTGGCCGGCTATGCCGCAGTAGGCGCCCTCTACTTTCTGGTTTCGGCGGTGTGGCTGAGTGTGAGCCAATTGCGGCGGAAGGCTGCATAGGCCGCGATCTTAAGCCATTACCGGCGCGATGAGAGATGCAGTTATCTATGGCTCGGGTCGTACCATTCCGAAGTGGCGGAGAGGGAGGGATTCGAACCCCCGATGGGCTTGCACCCATGCCGCATTTCGAGTGCGGTGCATTCGACCACTCTGCCACCTCTCCGCGGTCATGGTCCGCCGTTGCCGGCGCGGCGCACTAGATAACGGCTGGACAGGCAGGTTACAAGGGCCAATCTGCCCCGTCGCCGCAGCTTCTGTCCCTGCTTCCTTCGAGCCTCCGGCAGCCGCTGCTCGATATTTGCAAGGACTGGGCTCAACCCGTTTGCAGCTTGCCCGCGGCGCTTGCCTTGACTCAAACCGAACCTTCGGTTAGGGACAGCGCGCAATCGGCGTGGAGGGATCTTCCGCGCCGCTTGTTTTTTGAACCCGCAGACTGACAAAAAGACGGCCGAACCGCCTTAGGCGGTTCATCAAGGCCGACCGAACAGCGAAAGGCAAAAAATGTTCGCAGTCATCAAAACGGGCGGCAAGCAGTATCGCGTTGCCGCCAACGATCTCCTGAAGATCGAAAAACTCGAAGCCAATGTCGGCGATATCGTCGAGATCGGCCAGGTGCTCGCGCATGGCGAGGGCGAGAACGTCACGTTCGGTGCGCCATTCGTCGACGGCGCCTTGGTCACCGCCGAAGTCGTCGAACAGGGCAAGAACCGCACTGTCATCGCCTTCAAGAAGCGCCGCCGGCAGAATTCGCGCCGCAAGATCGGCCATCGCCAGCTTTTGACCACCGTCAGGATCGCCGAGATCCTGCTGGATGGCGCCAAGCCGGCGAAGAAGGCCGCCGCCAAGACCGAAGCGAAGGCCGAGGTTGCAGCCAAGACCGAGGCGAAGGCTGAAGCCGCGCCGAAGGCCGAAGACAAGGCAGAGGCTGCGCCGAAGAAGGAAGCCAAGGCTGAGACGACCGAGGCCAAGGCAACCGAAACCGCCGCTCCGCTGTTCAAGGCACCGAAGGGCGAACCCGACGATCTGACCGTGATCAAGGGCATCGGTCCGGTTGCAGCCGGCCAGCTCAACGAACAGGGCATCACGACCTTCGCACAGATCGCGAAACTGTCCGACAAGGATGTCGCCAAGATCGACGAGCACATGCCGTTCAGCGCCGACCAGATCAAGGACTGGCGCGAGCAGGCCAAGGAATTGGCGAAAAAGTAAAACGAACCGGCGCAATCGTCGCCGGATCGGACTTGAAACGGAACGCGAACGCGTTCATAAGATCGTTTAGGCGCCTCACGGCGCATCGGAGTAGTTAGATGGCACACAAGAAAGCTGGCGGATCGTCGCGCAATGGTCGCGACTCCCATTCCAAGCGGCTCGGCGTGAAGAAGTTCGGCGGCGAAGCCGTGATTCCGGGCAACATCATCATTCGTCAGCGTGGCACGACGTGGCATCCCGGCACCAATGTCGGCATTGGCACGGACCACACGCTGTTTGCGCTCGAAGCTGGCGCAGTCACCTTCAACAAAAAAGCCAATGGCCGAACCTACGTATCGGTGAACCCGATGACGAAGGCAGCGGAGTAGCCGGTTCCGCACGAGAACACCGGCACCCATCTCGGGACCGGTGTCTGGCCAAGCCAGGAAAAGGATCAGGGGAGATGGGTTTCCATCTCCCTTTTTTCTTGCCTGGAGGACTGACATGGTTGCCGAAGCGGAAGACTCAGACGACGAAAGTTACACGATAGATTGCCCGGTGCTCGCGACCGAGCGGCTGGTCATGCGTGCCCCGCGTGAAAGCGACATCGAGCAATTGGTGGCGCTCGCCGACAACCGCCGTGTCGCGGAAATGCTGGCTCGCATGCCGCATCCCTATGGCGAGGCGGAGGCACGCGCTTTCCTGGCTATGACGGCATCGCGCCGGGCTGGAATCGCCTATGCGTTGACGCTGGCCGGCACCGAGACCTTCGTCGGCTGTGCCGGACTCAACACAACGGATCGCGGGCTGGAGCTCGGCTACTGGATAGGCGAGCCGTACTGGAAACGCGGCTACGCGACGGAGGCAGCGCACGCACTGGTCGACCTTGCCTTCCAGAGAACCACGATCCAGGTGCTGCACGCCTCGACGCGGGTTATCAATCCGGCCTCGCGCCGCGTCATCCACAAATGCGGCTTCCAGTATGCCGGCCAGGGCATGCTGAATTCGATCGTTGCCGGTCAGGTGCCGGTCGAACGCTACCGCCTCGATCGCAAGACCTGGACCAGTCTCAGGAACTGGGTGCATTTTTGATGGATGCGGCTCACGCCATCTCTAGCCAGACCGGCAAGTGGTCCGAACCGGCCGCTTGCCGGCTGCGCGGCAAAAGGAGATTGCGCGACAGATGGATCGGCGTCCTCGACAGCACCATGTTGCCGAGCTGGAAGGTGGTCGTGATGGCGCGGCCGTTCTCCAGGCGCGAGCCGGCGTCGGCTTCGAAATTGCTGCCGTAGACGGCAAAATAGTCGGGCAGCGCCTCGCCGAGGTCGGCCACCATGTCGCGGCCGCCATTCTTCGGGTTAGCGCGGGTGACCTCCTGCAGCGCGATCACGTCGGCGCCGCGCACGGCATCGGCGATACGGCCGACATCATAGCGGGCGTCGAGGCCGACGCCGTAGTGGATATTGTAAGTTACCAGCTTCATTCCGACATCTCGCGCTTGGAAAGCCGAGGATCGATTTTCGGCAAGGGTCAACCAAATGCTACGCGTCCAGAGCTACGCGCGACGTTACAGTAGCAAAAACGGCCCTCGCCCTTCGACCCGCCTTGGTTTAGAGCAATCCCGCAAAGCCAATAACAGAAACCATACAATCCGATGAAATTTCTCGATCAAGCCAAGGTCTACATCCGCTCCGGCGACGGCGGCGCCGGTTCGGTGTCGTTCCGGCGCGAAAAGTTCATCGAGTTCGGCGGTCCGGACGGCGGCGATGGTGGCCGCGGCGGCGATGTCTGGGTGGAGGCGGTCGACGGACTAAACACGCTGATCGACTATCGCTATCAGCAGCATTTCAAGGCCAAGACCGGGACGCACGGTATGGGCCGCAACATGACCGGCGCCAAGGGGGCCGACGTAACGCTGAAAGTGCCGGCCGGAACACAGGTCTTTGCCGAGGACAATGAGACGCTGATCTGCGATCTGACGGTCGTCGGCCAGCGCTTCCTGTTGGCCAAGGGCGGCAATGGCGGTTTCGGCAACCAGCACTTCAAGACCTCGACCAACCAGGCGCCGCGCCGCGCCAATCCCGGACTGCCAGGCGAAGAGCTCAACATCTGGCTCAGGCTGAAGCTGATCGCCGATGCCGGCCTTGTCGGGCTGCCCAACGCCGGCAAGTCGACCTTCCTGGCGGCGGTCACCGCGGCCAAGCCGAAGATCGCCGACTATCCCTTCACCACCCTGCATCCGGGCCTTGGCGTGGCCCGCATCGACGGGCGCGAGTTCGTCATCGCCGACATTCCGGGCCTGATCGAAGGCGCGCATGAAGGGGTCGGCATCGGCGACCGCTTCCTTGGCCATGTCGAGCGCACGCGCGTCCTTCTGCATCTCGTCTCGGCGCAGGAAGAAAATCCGGCCAAGGCCTACAAGACCGTGCGTGCCGAGCTCGACGCTTACGGCAACGGGCTGACCGACAAGGTCGAAATCGTCGCGCTTTCCCAGGTCGACATACTCGATGCCGACGCACGCAAGAAAAAGGCCGCCTCGCTGAAACGTGCCGCCGGCCGCGCGCCGATGCTGCTTTCTGCTGTCACCGGCGAAGGCGTCGAGGCGGTGTTGCGCGCGCTGATGGCTGTAGTGGCGGAGGCCCGCGAAGCTGTCGCTGCGCCGGTCGAGACGCGCTGGAACACATAGCCATGGCCGCGCAATCGCTGAAAAATTATCGGCGCATTGCCGTCAAGATCGGCTCGGCGCTGCTTGTCGACCGCACGACGGGCCTGAAGCGCGACTGGCTGGCCTCGCTTGCCGACGACATCGCCGTGCTGGCCAATGGCGGCGCAGAAATTCTCGTCGTGTCTTCCGGGGCGATTGCGCTCGGCCGCACCATCCTCGGCCTCGGCAAGCGAGCGCTGAAGCTCGAGGAGAGCCAGGCCGCTGCTGCCGTCGGCCAGATCGCCTTGGCCGGCGCCTGGTCGGATGCGCTCGGCAAGAATGGCTTGAAATCGGGCCAGATCCTGCTGACGCTCGGCGACACCGAAGAGCGCCGCCGCTACCTCAACGCGCGGGCGACGATCTCGACGCTGCTCAAGATGACGGCAGTGCCGGTCATCAACGAGAACGACACGGTGGCGACATCGGAAATCCGCTATGGCGATAACGACCGGCTGGCGGCGCGCGTCGCCACTATGATGGGCGCCGACCTTTTGGTGCTGCTTTCCGACATTGACGGGCTCTACACGGCACCGCCTGCGCGCGACCCGCAAGCTCGGTTCATTCCCGTCGTCGACCGCATCACTCCCGACATCGAGGCAATGGCGGGTGCTGCCGCTTCGGAATTGTCGCGCGGCGGCATGCGCACCAAGCTCGACGCCGGCAAGATCGCCACCGCCGCCGGCGCCGCCATGATCATCACATCGGGCACGCGGCTGTCGCCGCTGCTGGCAATCGAGCGCGGCGAGCGCGCCACCTTCTTCCGGCCGAGTGCCAATCCGGTCAAGGGCTACAAGACCTGGATCGCCGGGCAGCTCGAACCTGCAGGACGGCTGACCGTCGATGCCGGCGCCATCGGCGCGCTGCTCTCCGGCAAGTCGCTGCTGCCGGCCGGCGTCAAATTGGTCAGCGGCAATTTTGCGCGCGGCGATACGGTGGCGATCCTGTCGCCCGAGGGCCGCGAGATAGCGCGCGGGCTGGTTGCCTATGATGCCGCCGATGCCGTAAGGATCGCTGGCCTGAAGACGACCGAGATCGAAACCGTGCTCGGCTACGAGGCGCGTTCGGCCATGATCCACCGCGACGACCTTGTGGTGAGCCATGCCGGCGGCGAGCAAGTAGTCGGTGATCAGGTTGAATAGCGGAGGATGAGCCATGCTGACGCTGCATGAAAAATCCCGGGACGATACCGTGGCGCTGATGGCCGATATCGGCCGCCGCGCGCGTGCCGCGGCCCGACCGCTGGCTATCGCAGCGGCCGAGCGCAAGCACGCGGCGCTGGTCGGCATGGCTCAGGCGATCCTTCGATATGAGCAGGATATCCTCGACGCCAATGCCATCGACATCAGAAACGGCAAGGAGGCTGGCCTGTCGGCAGCGTCGATGGATCGGCTGAAGCTCGATCCCGCCCGCATCCGCGCCATGGCAGACGGTATAAATGAAATCGCCGGGTTGCGCGATCCGGTCGGCAATGTCATTGCCGCCTGGGAGCGGCCGAACGGGTTGCATATCGAACGGGTGCGCACGCCGCTCGGCGTCGTCGGCGTCATCTATGAGAGCCGGCCGAACGTGACCGCCGATGCCGGCGCGCTCTGCCTCAAGGCGGGCAATCCGGTGATCCTGCGCGGCGGCTCGGATTCGGCGAATTCTTCCGCCGCGATCCATGCCTGCCTGGTCGAGGGGCTGAAGACAGCCGGGCTGCCGGAGGATGCCATACAATTGGTGCCGACCACCGATCGCGCCGCCGTCGGCGAAATGCTGAAAGGGCTTTCCGGCAATCTCGAGGTCATCATTCCGCGCGGCGGCCGCAGCCTGGTCGAGCGTGTGCAGAACGAGGCACGGGTGCCGGTCTTCGCGCATCTCGAGGGCATCTGCCATCTCTATATCGACCGATCGGCCGATCTCGACATGGCGGTCAAGATCGCGGTCAATGCCAAGATGCGACGCACCGGGGTGTGCGGTGCTGCCGAGACGCTGCTGGTCGACCGTGCCGTCGCCGGCACGCACCTGGTGCCGATCCTCGGGGCCCTACAGGCGGCAGGCTGCGAGATCCATGCCGATGCCGAGGTGCTGAAGCTTTATTCCGACGCCCAGCCCGCGACCGATGCAGATTGGGTGACCGAATATCTCGACGCCATCATTGCGGTGAAGCTGGTCGACGGCATTGGCGGCGCGATCGAGCATATCGAGACGTTCTCCTCGCATCACACCGAGGCGATCATCGCCGAGGATGCAAAGGCCGTCGAACGGTTCTTCAACGAGATCGATTCGGCGATCCTTCTGCACAATGCCTCGACCCAGTTTGCCGATGGCGGCGAGTTCGGTATGGGCGCCGAAATCGGCATTGCCACCGGCAAGATGCATGCGCGCGGGCCGGTCGGCGTCGAGCAGCTGACGTCGTTCAAATACCGCGTACGCGGGTCGGGACAGGTGAGGCCTTGACCTTTTTCGCCGCTAGGGCTTGAAGTTTGCGCCCAGCCATCCCCCTCTGTCCTGCCGGACATCTCCTCCGCAAGGGGGGTGCTTAGCACGATGCTATCCCCTTCCGAGCATCCCGTCCCTCCGCGCTACCTCAAGATGCCGCATGCCGGGAAAGGCGTGGCGGTCGGGCTGTTCGGCGGTTCGTTCAACCCGCCGCACGCCGGCCATGCGCTGGTCGCCGAGATCGCGCTCAGACGCCTTGCGCTCGATCAGCTGTGGTGGATGGTGACGCCCGGCAACCCGCTCAAGAATGCCGGTGACCTGGCGCCGCTGGCCGAGCGGCTGCAGCTATCCGAAAAGATCGCCAAGAACCCGAAGATCAAGGTCACCGCCTTCGAGGCGGCCCACCGCGTCCGCTTCACCGCCGATACGCTGGCGCTGGTCAAGGCGCGTAACCCCGGTGTCGATTTCGTCTGGATCATGGGGGCCGACTCGCTTCGCGACTTCCACCGCTGGCAGCGCTGGCGCCGCATCGTCATGACGTTCCCGATCGCGGTGGTCGACCGGCCGGGCGCGACACTGTCGTTCCTGTCGTCGGTGGTCGCCAAGACGTTCGACTATGCCCGCGTCGACGAGGGCGACGCGCCGCGGCTCGCCCGCATGGACGCGCCGGCCTGGACCTTCATCCACGGCCCTCGTTCGTCGCTGTCGTCGAGCGCGATCCGCAAGGTGGCAAGGGGCTGAGCCAACACGGAAGGCAAGACCGCTGATGTCGCTTTTGCCGCTGCCTTGACGTGCTTGATGGGCGATCCTCGGTCATGACGATTCTCGAGCGCGACCAGGACAAGAACGGTCTAGGGCAGCCGGCCCCGTCGATCGCCATTGTCAGTATCCTCTTGTCGATGGCGCTGATCGCCGTCGGCAATGGGCTCATGTTCGCCTATATCCCAGTCCGGCTTGGCGCCGCAGGCTTCGATCCGACTTGGGCGGGGCTGATCGTCACCGGCCTTTCGGCTGGCGGCCTCGCCGGCTGCATCCTGACCGGGCCGCTGGTGCGGCGTGTCGGCCATGCCCGCGTGTTCATGGTGCTGTCGGCACTCATCGTGCTGTCCAACGCCGCGGTCGGCGCCGGGCCGCATCCCTTGCCGTGGATCGCTGCACGGGCGCTCTACGGCTTTGCCATTTGCGGCCTGTTCATCGTCGCGCAGAGCTGGCTGAACGATGTCGTTGCCAACGCCATCCGCGGCCGGGTCATGGCTATCTTCTACGTTGCCTATGTCGCCGGACTCGGCGTCGGCTATTCGACGCTGGCGTTGATCGATATCCGCGCGGCCGACGCGCCGCTGATCGGCATTGCCTTCACCGCGCTGTCGATCCTTCCCGTCGGGTTGACGCGGCTTGCGCAGCCGCCGGCGCCGCAAGCGGCGTCCGTGGCGCTCGGCCGCGCCTGGCGGATCTCGCCGGTCGGCGTTGCCGGCATGCTTGCCGTCGGCGGCCTGTCGATGACGATCTCGGGCTTTGCGCCGATCCATGCCACGGCCAAGGGCTACAGCCAGGCCGACGTCGCCTTGCTGCTTTCGGCAATGCCGGTCGGCACGCTGATCCTGCAGATCCCGCTCGGCTGGATTTCCGACCGCACCGACCGGCGCTTCGTGCTGATCGCGGCGTCGGCGCTTGCCGCCGCGGCGGGCCTGTTTGCCCTCGGTTTCGATGGCGGCGCGCTGGTGGCGCTGCTCGTCATCTACGTGGTCTGGGACGGCGCCTCGGAATCGATCTACTCTCTGGCCAGCGCCCATGCCGGCGATCGCGCCGGCAAGGACGACATGGTGGCGCTGTCGAGCTCGCTTTTGTTCGCCTGGTCGCTGTCCGGCTTCGTCGTGCCCGGCGTCGTGACCGGGCTTTCCGCCGTCTACGGCACGCAGGCCTTCATCTATGTGGCAATCGTCATTGCCGCCGCCTACTGCCTGTTCGTTCTTCGGCGAGTCGTTATGGTGCGGCCTGTGCCCGCCACCGAGACCGGCAGTTTCGCGCCGATGACGGCGCAGGCGCCGTTGCCCGTCGATCTCGCCTTCGCGCCCGAAGGTCAACGCGGGCGCGAAGAAATTTGAACACCCTCCAGCTGGCTTCAAATGCTCTATTGCCGTGTGGCTGAGGCATCCGCCTGCGGCGCTTTCGGTGCCGGCGCCGGGACCGAAAGGCCCTCGGCATCGAACGCCTGCTTGACACTCTTGGTGAGGTCGATCTGGGTGGCGAAGAAGTCGGCAGCCGCCGTCCAGTAGCGCAAGGTGATGGCGACGGTGCTGTCGCCGACGGTCGCGACAAAGGCGATCGGCGCAGGCTGCCGCCTGACACGCCGGTCGGCGGCGGCAACGCCAAGCATGGTCTTTTGCGCGAAGTCGATGTCGTTCCACGAGCCGATGCCGAGCGTGATGTCGCCGCGACGCACACCGTTGCGGGTGAAGTTGCGGACCGGCTGGTTCCATAGGGTCGAGTTGGGTGCAAGCACGTAGACGCCTTCGACCGTCCTCAGCGTTGTAGCGAACAGCCCGATCTCCTCGACGGTGCCGGATATGGCGCCGACCTCGACATATTCGCCGATGCGGAACGGCCGCAGCGCCAGCAGCATGATGCCGGCGGCGATGTTCTGCAGCGTGCCTTGCAGCGCCAAGCCGATGGCCAGGCCGGCGGCACCGATGGCGGCAATGATCGAAGCGGTCTGCACGCCGAACTGGCCGAGAACCATGATCACGACCAGCCCGAGGATGGCGTATCGGACGACCTGCGAGAAGAAATGGCGGAGCGTTTCGTCGAAGCCATGGATATGGCCGAGGCCGGCATAGATCGAACGCTCGGCGAGGCCGGCGACGATGTAGCCGATGACCAGCAGGATGACGGCGCCGACCGCCGAAAGCGAGTAGGAGACGATCAGCGTGCTGAGTTGCGCCAGGCCGGATTGCACGGTGAGGAGGGCGTTCTGGGGATCGATCGGCATGTCGGGATTCCGGTTCGTGGATGAGCCGATAACCGCTGCGGGGCGAGGCGGTTCCGATTTTCTCGCTCGAAAGCCTCATATTCGGCCGCTGCCGGGCGCCTGCTTGCGAACCATGTCTTGAAACTGCAACCTAACTCTGCCTATCTAAGCAATGTCACCTGATTTTAGAGGTGATTTGGTTGTTCTTGCTGCGAAAGGAAATACACTGAGAACAGCACTTCGGAAGAAGGCCGACATCGTGCCTTCGCCGGCCGGGATCAGCGTACACGACGCCGTGTCCCGCGCCATCAAGACAGTCCTTGCCAGTCTGGAAGACTCCAAGGCCGAAAACATCGTCTCAATCGACATTCAGGGGAAATCGAGCCTCGGCGACTACATGGTCGTCGCATCGGGCCGATCCCACCGTCATGTCTCGGCTGTCGCCGATCATCTCCTCAAGGCGCTCAAGGATGCCGGGCTTGGCACGGCGCGCGTCGAGGGGCTGGCTGGCGCCGACTGGGTTCTGATCGATTCGGGCGACATCATCGTCCATGTCTTCCGTCCCGAGGTCCGCGACTTCTACAATCTCGAAAAGATGTGGCAGGCGCCCGATCTCGAGGAGGAGACCCTCCACTGAGCCGTACTCGTCTTGATGCATGTCGTTGTCAGACATGCATCAGCGGCTCTTCGAGGCAGGGATGAAGATTACCGTTCATGCCGTGGGCCGAATGAAAGCCGGCCCCGAGAAGCAGTTGGCCGATCGCTATTTCGAGCGTTTTGCCAAGAGCGGTCCTGCCGTAGGCCTCGAATTCGCCGGGATCGTCGAGATTGCTGAAGGCCGCGCGCAGACGGCCAATGAGCGCCGGCGCGAGGAAGGCCAGAAGCTGCAGACGCACTTGCAACCGGGCACGGCGCTGGTGCTGCTGGATGAGCGCGGCAAGAACCTTTCCTCCGAGGATTTCGCCGGCCGCATAGGCTCGCTGCGCGATGGCGGGCGCAAGGCGCTGGTGATCGCCATTGGCGGCGCCGACGGCCATGACCAGTCGCTGCGCGACCTGGCTGATCTGACGGTGTCGCTCGGTGCGTTGACCTGGCCGCATCAGCTGGTCCGCGTAATGCTGGGCGAGCAGCTTTACCGGGCGGCCACGATCCTTTCCGGCCACCCCTACCATCGTTCATGAAGTCGGCTCGGTCGGCGAATTGATGCCAGCCGCCCGGATTTTTGCCCCAATGCTCATCGACAGTTTGGGCTCATGGGGTTTGCGGATCGCGGCCGGGCTCGAACATGGTTGATGGTTCGTTAACGAAGCCGCGCATAGAGTTAGGCTTCAATGTCTGAAGACTGGAAATCACGAACGGGCTCCTGGCGCGTGCGCTACGGCATCGCCGTGGCGGCGATCGCGCTTTCGCTCGGCGTCGCGCGGGCTGAGAACACGCTCGACCTGGCGCCCGACCCGGACCAGAGCCGCGCCGAATACGAGAAAGTATCGAAAGAGATCACGCTGTCGTCCGAGCGGCTGGCCAAGCTCGCCGCCGACATCGCGGCGGTCAAGAAGGACCACGCCTCGATCACCGCGGCGCTGATCCAGTCGGCGATGACCGAGCAGAAGCTCGGCCAGGACATCGAGGACATTGGCGGCAAGCTGGAAGGGCTTAAGGCGCAGGAGCAGAAGATCCGCGCCTCACTGGCCGCCAGACGCGACGTTCTGGCCGAAGTGCTCGGCGCGCTGCAGCGCATGGGGCTCAACCCGCCCCCGGCGATCCTGGTCAAGCCGGAGGACGCATTGTCGTCGGTGCGCAGCGCCATCCTGCTCGGTGCCGTGGTGCCGGAACTGCGCCAGCAGACCGACATGTTGCTGACCGACCTCAAGGAGCAGTCGCGGGTGACGGCCTCGATCGAGGCCGAGCGGGCGCGGCTGACGGCAGCGATCGGCGAGCAGGCGGCGGAAAAAAAGCGGCTCGGCATGCTGCTCGAAGCCAAGCAGAAGCTCGCCGCCGATACGCAAACCGCGCTGGCCGCCGAAAAGCAGCGGTCCGCGACGTTGGCGGCCAAGGCCGGCAGCCTGAAAGAACTGATCGCCTCGCTCGAGGCCGATAGGGCCCGCAAGGCGGCGGATGCGGCCAAGGCAGCCGAGCAAAAGACGGCCGACGCCGACAAGGGCCCGGCATCGGCTGCGGCGTCGACGGAATTGGCCTCGCTGCCGGTGCCGGAGAGCAACAGGCTCACCGCTGCCGCGCCGTTTTCCGCGCTGCAAGGGCAGATCGCGCTGCCGGTCACCGGCAGGATCAAGCGGCGCTTCGGCGCCGAGGACGGTAACGGCGCGGTGATGCTCGGTGACATGGTTGCGACACAATCCGGAGCCATCGTCACAGCACCGGCGGATGGAAATGTGCTTTATGCGGGGCCTTTCCGCTCTTACGGTCAACTCTTGATCCTGAATGCGGGTGACGGCTATCATGTCGTCCTGGCGGGGATGAGCAGAATCAGCGTCGCGTCTGGCCAGTCGGTGCTCGCAGGTGAGCCGGTCGGCGCGATGGGAGAGGCCCGGGTGGCGACCACCTCGGCATCGAAGAATGGAAATGCCACGCCGGAGCTCTATGTCGAGTTCCGCAAGGATGGAAAACCCGTCGATCCGGCCCCATGGTGGGCGGACCGTTTTTCTGGAAGGACG
Source organism: Mesorhizobium sp. M0174 (assembly GCF_040322275.1). NCBI lineage: Bacteria > Pseudomonadati > Pseudomonadota > Alphaproteobacteria > Hyphomicrobiales > Phyllobacteriaceae > Mesorhizobium > Mesorhizobium sp. M0174. The sequence continues at coordinate 332,582 of NZ_JAMYTB010000005.1, read as the reverse complement.
TGAATGATGCGGAAACTGTCGCTTCTGTTTGCCGGTGCGCTGATGGGTGCATCGGCGATGAGCCTGGTCTATGGCGCGCCCGGCTCGACGGCGAAGGCTGCGGGCTCCGAGACCTATAAGCAACTGGCGATCTTCGGCGATATCTTCGAACGGGTGCGGGCGAATTATGTGACGCCGCCCGACGACAAGTCGCTGGTTGAAAATGCCATCAACGGCATGCTGTCCTCGCTCGACCCGCACTCCTCATACATGAACGCCGAAGAAGCGCAGGACATGCGCGTTCAAACCAAGGGCGAGTTCGGCGGCCTCGGGATCGAGGTCACGATGGAGAACGACCTGGTCAAGGTGATCACGCCGATCGACGATACTCCGGCCGCCAAGGCTGGTGTGCTCGCCGGCGACTATATCGCCAAGATCGACGGCGAGGAGGTTCGCGGCCTGACGCTCAACGACGCCGTCGAGAAGATGCGCGGGCTGGTCAACACGCCGATCAAGCTCACCATCCTGCGCCAGGGCGCCGACAAGCCGATCGAACTGACCGTCGTGCGCGACATCATCAAGGTCAAGGCGGTCAAGTTCCGGGTCGAAAACGACATCGGCTACATGAAGATCACCTCCTTTACCGAAAAGACCTATGACGACCTCGAGAATGCCATCGACACCATCAAGAAGCAGGTGCCGAACGACAAGCTCAAGGGCTACGTGCTCGACCTGCGCCTCAATCCGGGCGGTTTGCTCGACCAGGCGGTGAGCGTGTCGGATGCCTTCCTTGACCGTGGCGAGATCGTCTCGACGCGCGGTCGCGATCCGAAGGACGTCACCCGCTTCGACGCGCGGGCCGGCGACGACATCGGCGGCAAGCCGCTGATCGTGCTCGTCAATGGCGGCTCGGCCAGCGCATCGGAAATCGTTGCCGGCGCGCTGCAGGATCTGCGCCGCGCCACGGTGGTCGGCACGCAGTCCTTCGGCAAGGGTTCGGTGCAGACCATCATCCCGCTTGGTGAGAACGGGGCGCTGCGGTTGACGACGGCGCTCTATTACACGCCGTCCGGCAAGTCGATCCAGGGCAAGGGCATCACGCCCGATATCAAGGTCGACCAGCCGCTGCCGGCGGAACTGCAGGGCAGGGATCTGACGCGCGGCGAATCCGACCTCAAGGGCCATATCAAGGGCGCCGACGAAGGCACGACCGGTTCGGGTTCGGCAGCCTATGTGCCGCCGGAGCCGAAGGACGATTTGCAGCTCATCTATGCCGAGCAGCTGCTGCGCGGCCAGAAGACCGATCCGGCGTTCCCGCCGAATCCGCAAAAGGCCGTATTGAACCAGTAAGGGCGGGCAAGCCGGGCCAAACAGGTCTGGCTGCCTGAGCGAAGCGATGCGATGCTGCCGGGGCCGCGAGGTTCCGGCAGTTTGATTCGGGGCTGCTGCCGGGCATGCTGCGCGTCCAGTGAAGCAAGGGGACGCGCCGACATTTTGAATTTTGCGCCTCCGGAGAAGGTTTACTTCGGGGATGCACGCCGGGGGTGCGGGCTTGGCTGATATCGGCAAGGACATAGAACGACCTCTCGGACAGGCGATCCGGCCGTCGCGCTCGGGCGGCGGGATCAGCGCCGGTGCGGTCGCGGCCGCGCTTGTCGTGCTGTCCGTGGTCGGCGTCTCCAGCGCGATCGCCTTGCGCGACAAGCCGTTCCGGAAGCTGCAGGAAGTAGCCGTTTCGACGCCGAAGACGCCGGCGGCGGCGGATACCGCCGCGGCGCCCGCCAAGGCGACGCCCGAAACGGCAGCGCCAAGCAACGCAAGCGGCGCCAACATAACCGGGCCGAAGACGGGCGGTCCGCAGATCATCCATGTCCAGACCGAGGAGGGCGATGGTCCACCCGAGGCGGCCATCGTCATCCGCGACCCTTCGACGATCGGCCAGAACCTCAGGATCGCGCACATTCCCGACAAGGCACTGATCGAGGCCAGCGAGACCGGTCCGCTGCCGATCCGCGCCGCCGACGGCCGGCGCCCGTTCGATGTCTATGCGCGGCCGTGGTCCGGCGCGCGCGGTGCACGCGTGGCGCTCGTCATCGGCGGTCTTGCCGTGTCGCAGACCGGCACGCAGGCAGCCATCGCCAAGCTGCCGGCGGAGGTGACGCTGGCCTTCGCGCCGCAAGGCAACAGCATCGGCCGCTGGATGCAGGTGGCGCGGCAGGGCGGCCATGAGGTCATCATGCAGGTGCCGCTCGAGCCGTTCGACTATCCGAACGTCAATCCCGGCCGCAACACGCTGACCGTGGCTGCGACGCCGGACGAGAATTTGAAGAATTTACGCTGGGCGCTGTCGCGAACGACCAACTACACCGGCGTCATGAACTATATGGGCGCCCGCTTTTCGGCCGACGCGACGGCAATGGGGCCATTAATGGCCGAGCTTGGCAAGCGTGGCCTCGCCTATGTCGATGACGGTTCCTCAGCGCGCAGCCTGGCACCCGAATTGGCGCTGAAGGACGGCGTGCCGTTCGTCGGCGGCGATACGGCGATCGACGCGGTGCAGGACCGCGGCGCCATATTGAAGAAACTGGATGGGCTGGAAGCGACGGCGCGGGCGAAAGGGTTTGCCGTCGGCATCGGCTCGGCTTTCGACCTGACGGTGGATACCGTGTCTTCCTGGGTGACCGAGGCCAAGAAGCGCGGCATCGAGATCGTGCCGATTTCGGCGGTGGCCATAGATCCGGAAAAAGGCTGAGATGGCAAAGAACAAGCTCGTTGACGCCGAGACACTGCCCTACCGGCCCTGCGTAGGGGTGATGGTCCTCAATGGCGACGGCCTGGTCTGGGTCGGCCGTCGCATTGCCGAGCCGGACAGCGAATTCGCTGGAACGACGCAGCTCTGGCAGATGCCGCAGGGCGGCATCGACGATGGCGAGGAGCCGCTGCCCGCGGCGGCGCGCGAACTCTACGAAGAGACCGGCATGCGCTCGGTGTCGCTGCTGGCCGAGGCGCCGCACTGGATCAACTACGACCTGCCGGCGCATCTGGTCGGCGTCGCCTTCAAGGGACGATATCGCGGCCAGACGCAGAAATGGTTTGCCTTCCGCTTCGACGGCGACGAAAGCGAGATCGCGATCAATCCGCCGCCGGGTGGCCACAAGGCCGAGTTCGACCGGTGGGCGTGGCGGCCGATGCTGGAATTGCCGGGCCTGATCGTGCCGTTCAAGCGCAAGGTCTACGAAGACGTGGTGGCGGCGTTCCGGCATCTGGTGGCGTAGCCGCCAGCCTTCCGCTAAAACAGGTCGGCATGAACGACATCTCCAGCAAATCTCTTCCGCCGACCGCCACCCTGGGCGAACCGGTCAGCGAAGCCGCGGCGGGGGCGATCCTGACCATCGATCTCGGCGCCGTGCGTGAGAATTACCGGCGGCTGAAGGCGCGGCTGGGCGGAGTCAGTTGTGCTGGAGTGGTCAAGGCCGACGGTTACGGGATTGGCGCGGTGCCGGTAGCCGCGGCACTGATGGCTGAGGGTTGTAATACCTTCTTTGTTGCGCATTTGGCCGGCGGCATCTTGCTGCGCAAGGCGCTCGGCTCAGGCCCGGCCATTTATGTGCTGAACGGCATTCCGCCGGGTGCGGAAAGGGAAGCGGTTGCAGCAGGGCTTTGCAGCGTACTCAACAGCGCCAGCCAACTCGCGGCATGGCGCGAAATGGCCGGACGGGTGGGCCGTAAGCTGCCGGCCGCCCTCCAAGTCGACAGCGGCATGTCGCGGCTCGGCATGACGCTGTCCGAGGTGAAGGCAGTCGCGCGGGATCCACAGGCCTTCGACGGTGTCGAACTGACCTTCGTGATGAGCCATCTCGCCTGCGCCGACGAACCCGAGCAACCGGCCAACGAACAGCAACGGCTGGAATTCGAACGGCTGCGCCGGATGCTGCCGGAAGCGTCGGTTTCGCTTGCCAATTCATCGGGCATTTTTCTCGGGCAGCGCTATCACTACGACCTCGTTCGTCCGGGTGCCGCTCTCTATGGCATCAATCCGACGCCGGCGAAGGACAATCCGATGCTGCCGGTGGTGCGATTGCAGGCCAAGGTCATCCAGGTGCGGATGCTGGAGGCTGGCGCCGGTGTCGGCTACGGCCACACTTTCCATGCCAAGGCCCCGCTTGCCGCGGCGACGATTTCGCTCGGCTACGGCGATGGCTGGCATCGTCGCGCCGCTTCCGCTGCCTGGTTCGAAAATGTGCGGCTGCCCTTCGTCGGCCGGATTTCAATGGATACGATCATCCTCGACATTTCCGCACTGCCGCCCGGCAAGCTGAAGGCCGGCGACCTCGTCGAACTGATCGGGCCGTCGTCGCAGACGGTGGACCAGGTAGCCGGCCAGGCCGGCACTATCGGCTACGAGGTCTTGACCAGCCTCGGCCACCGTTTCCACCGGCGCTATGTGAATCGCTAGGACGCAAGCTTGTTGTCCTCACGCATGTCTTTTCCCTGAGCATCGGCACTTGGCTGACGCCACAGAATCCGGCAGACAGAAGGCGGCGATGATCCCGGTCTCGAATCCCGACGAGATGCCGCCGCGGAGAACCAAACGATGAAGATCTTCGTGCTGGGCGGCGGCGTGATCGGGGTCACCACCGCCTATTTTCTTGCCGAGGCCGGCCATCAGGTGACGGTGATCGATCGCCAGAAAGGCCCGGCGCTGGAAACCAGCTTTGCCAATGCCGGCGAGATATCGCCCGGCTATGCTTCGCCCTGGGCCGGGCCCGGCGTTCCGCTGAAGGCCATCAAATGGCTTTTGATGAAGCACGGCCCACTGGTGGTGCGACCGGCCCTCGATCCGCATATGTGGATATGGCTGGTCAAGATGCTGCGCAATTGCACGGCTGAACGCTACGCGCTGAACAAGGCGCGCATGGTGCCGCTGGCCGAGTACAGCCGCGACACGCTGAAGGCGCTGCGCGAGGCGACCGGCATCGCCTATGACGAGCGTGCCAAGGGCACGCTGCAGCTTTTCCGAACGCAAAAGCAGCTCGACGGCGTCGGCGGCGATGTCGAGGTGCTGAAGACCTATGGCGTCCCCTACGAGGTCCTCGACCCCGACGGCTGCATTGCGGCCGAACCCGCGCTGGCTGGCGTGCGCGAAAAATTCGTCGGTGGCCTGCGGTTGCCCGGCGACGAAACCGGCGACTGCAAGATGTTTACCGACAGGCTTGCCGAGCTTTGCGCGGCACGCGGCGTCACCTTCGAATACGACACGGAGATACGGCGCGTCGTCAAGAAGCGCGATCGCATCACCAACATCAGCACCAGCAAGGGCTGGATGATCGCTGATGCCTATGTGATGACGATGGGCAGCTATTCGGCGCGGTTCATGCGCATGCTGAAGCGGCCCATCCCGGTCTACCCGGTCAAGGGCTATTCGATCACCCTGCCGATCAAGGACGCCGCCGCCGCACCGGTCTCGACCGTGATGGACGAGAGCTACAAAGTAGCGATCACCCGGCTCGGCGATCGTATCCGGGTCGGCGGCACGGCGGAGATTTCCGGCTTCGACCTGCGGCTGCACGAATCGCGGCGCCGCACGCTCGAACATTCGGTCGGCGACCTGTTTCCGGGCAGCGGCGACATGCGATCGGCGACCTTCTGGTGCGGGCTGCGGCCGATGACACCGGACGGGCCGCCGCTGATCGGCCGCACCGATTTCTCCAATCTCTATCTCAACACCGGCCATGGCACACTCGGCTGGACCATGGCCTGCGGCTCGGCTAAGGTTCTGGCCGACATCATCTCCAGCCGGGTGCCCGACATCGACGTCGGCGATCTCGGGCCCGGACGATACGCCAAGTAAGACGCCCACCAGCTAAGACAGCCAGCGGCCGGCAGGCTCATGCGAACAAACCCCTGTCCCGTTCGACGGCCTTGGTAATGAAGCTCGCGACGACCTGGACGCGGCGCAGCGGCCTGACCGATTCATGATAGACCAGCCAGTAGGCGCGGCGTATGGGTGCGACGATATCGAGAGGCACCAGCTCCGGCATCGAGCGGGCAACGAAGGTGTGCAGTATGCCGATCCCGGCGCCGGAACGCACCGCTTCGGCCTGGCCGAGCGCGGAGGAAATGGCGAAGCTGGTGCGCCAGTCGGCGCTGAATTCGGCCGCGTAGTCGAGCGAGGGACTGACGATCAGATCCGGCACGTAGCCGATCAGCGTATGCTGCGCTAGCTCGGCGGCGGTTCCGGGCAGGCCATGCGTGTCGGCGTAGGCACGCGACGCGAACAGGCCGAGCGTGTAGTCGACCAGCTTTCCCGCCACCAGGCGGCCTTCCGTCGGCCGCTCGACGGTGATGGCAATGTCGGCCTCGCGCCGTGACAAAGAGAAGGAGCGTGGCACCGGCACCAGCTGGATGGTGAGTTCACGGTGCAGAGCGGTCAGCGCGCCGAGGCGCCTGGCCAGGAAGGCGACGCCAAAACCGTCTGGCGCGCCGATCCGCACGGTGCCCGACACGTCGTCGCCTTCGCCTGAAACAGTCGAGCGCGCGGCGATCATGTCGCCCTCCATGCGTTCGGCGATCTCGAGGAAACGCTCGCCCGCCGGCGTCAGCTCACTGCCGGTGGTAAGCCGGCGAAACAGTTTTGTCCTGAGCGCATCCTCGAGGGCGGCGATGCGGCGCGAGACGGTCGCGTGATTAAGCTCCAGCCGCCTGGCGGCGCCGAGGATCTGACCGGCCCGCGCCACGGCAAGGAAGATGCGGGCATCATCCCAGTTCATCGGGATGGTCCGGATGATGACGATTACGGCAGCGCTCGACGGCGAAGAAACTCAATTTCTCTATCCCATGGCGTACACCACACATCTCTATCATTTGCGCGATTTGATGCACAGACACCCACTGCTATCTATTTTCTGCACAACGGTTGCGTTTTCGCTCGCGTTGCCATCGCTCTCGCAAAGGCGGACAATGCCTAATCACGAACCAGGGAGAGAGACCATGATCGAATACGGTCATTTCATCGGCGGCAAGCGCGTCGCCGGAACCAGCGGCCGCAAGCAGGACGTCATGCAGCCGATGGACGGCACGGTGCGCGGCACGGTGGCGCTGGCTTCGCAGGCGGAATTGCGCGCGGCGGTCGAAAACGCCAAGGCGGCACAGCCCGGCTGGGCGGCGACCAACCCGCAGCGGCGCGTGCGCGTCCTGATGCGGTTCCTCGAGCTGATCGCCAAGGAGTATGACGCGCTGGCCGAGATATTGGCGCGCGAACACGGCAAGACCATCGCCGACGCCAAGGGCGACATCCAGCGCGGCCTCGAAGTGGTCGAGGTCTGCATCGGTGCGCCGCACATGATGAAGGGCGAGTTCACCGATGGCGCAGGCCCCGGCATCGACGTCTATTCGATGCGCCAGCCGCTCGGCGTCGTCGCCGGCATCACGCCGTTCAATTTTCCGGCGATGATCCCGCTGTGGAAGATCGCGCCGGCCATCGCCTGCGGCAATGCCTTCATCCTCAAGCCGTCCGAGCGCGACCCGGGCGTGCCGATGCGCATTGCCGAACTGTTCATCGAGGCCGGCCTGCCGGCGGGCATCCTCAATGTCGTCAACGGCGACAAGGAAGTGGTCGACGCCATCCTCGACGATCCCGACATCAAGGCCATCGGTTTCGTCGGCTCGACACCGATCGCCCAGTACATCTACTCGCGCGGCTGCGCGGCCGGCAAGCGCGTGCAGTGCTTCGGCGGTGCCAAGAATCACATGATCATCATGCCGGATGCCGACATGGACCAGACCGTCGACGCGCTGATCGGCGCCGGCTACGGCTCGGCCGGCGAGCGCTGCATGGCGATCTCGGTGGCCGTTCCGGTCGGCAACGACACCGCCAACCGGCTGATGGAAAAACTGGTGCCGCGCGTCGAGAGCCTGAAGGTCGGTCCGTCGACAGATTCTTCCGCCGATTTCGGCCCGCTGGTCACGGCGCAGGCGCTGGAGCGGGTCAAGTCCTATGTCGACACCGGCGTCAAGGAAGGCGCCAAGCTGGTCGTCGACGGACGCGGCTTTTCCATGCAGGGTTACGAGAACGGCTACTATATGGGCGGCTGCCTGTTCGACAATGTGACCGCCGACATGCGCATCTACAAGGAAGAAATCTTCGGGCCGGTGCTGTCGGTGGTGCGCGCACCGACCTACGAGAACGCGATCAGGCTCGCCAACGAGCACGAGATGGGCAATGGCGTCGCTATCTTCACCCGCGACGGCGACGCGGCGCGCGACTTCGCCTCGCGAGTCCAGGTCGGCATGGTCGGCATCAACGTGCCGATCCCGGTGCCGATCGCCTACTATACGTTTGGCGGCTGGAAGGCGTCCTCCTTTGGCGACCTCAACCAGCACGGGCCGGACGCGTTCCGCTTCTACACCAAGACCAAGACGGTGACGTCGCGCTGGCCGTCCGGCGTGAAGGATGGCGCCGAATTCGTCATTCCGACGATGAATTAGCCGGACGGTTTTCTGTCTGCGCGTCCTCGCCTTCGGCTTCGGGCGCGCGGGCCGGCGTGAAGAACGGCGCCGAATTCGTCATTCCGACGATGAATTAGCCGGACGGTTTTCTGTCTGCGCGTCCTCGCCTTCGGCTTCGGGGGCGCGGGCCGGCGTGAAGGATGGCGCCGAGTTCGTCATTCCGACGATGAATTAGCCGGACGGTTTTCTGTCTGCGCGTCCTCGCCTTCGGTTTCGGGCGCGCCGGCCGGCGTGAAGGATGGCGCCGAGTTCATCATTCCGACGATGAACTGATCCAGATCGCGGAAAAAGAAGGCCTGGGCTCGACCCGGGCCTTTTTTTCGTCGCGGTCTTCATCGGCATGAACACTAATGTGATGGAACCAAGAAGGCAGCAATCTTCTTAGGTTGCAGTCCTGCCGCGAAGCAGACGCTGGCAGATCAACCAACGGCGCTGGTGACGGCTCCGGGGATATCGTCCGGCGCAAAGGAGGTGTCAGATGACACGTCTCATGGCGACTGCAGCTTGCGCTGCGATGGCCCTTTCCGCCGTCCCGGCAATGGCTGCCGAGCAATGTGCGGCACGCGCCGATATGGTGAAGGCGCTCGGCGAGAAGTTTCATGAAAACCCGAGCGCGGTCGGCGTCGTCAATCCGAATGTGGTGCTTGAAGTCTTCGTTTCCGACAAGGGCACATGGACCATCCTCGCCAGCGACACAAAAGGCCAAAGCTGCGTGATTTCAGTCGGCGAAGGCTGGGAGAGCGCGATGACGACAGCGGCGCTGCCAGGCACCTGATGAGGTTCCACGCTCGCGCGTAGCAGCGGCCTCGCATGGCCGCGCAGCCTGGTGGCCCATTCTTTCGGCGACAACCGTAAAACGGATCTGTAGGCGCCCGCTTGGGCGCCTGCTTGCGCTTTTCCGTTGCCGATACCATATATCGGGAACATAATGGGAACATCTAGAATCGTTCCCACCGATGGCAGACCGGAACACAGAAAGGAACGACGCGATGATGATGACGTCGGAACCGGCCTGGATCGCTCCGGCAAAGTGAGGCTGTCAAACCCCTCCTTTGCCGGAACGTGATGGCAAAGGAGGTGCCCTATGGCACACAAAGCACTGTTGGGATGGGTGAAAACCCTGGTTCTTGCTGGCGCATTGGCGGTGGGTACGAACACTGCAAGCGCGCAATATCAATACTGCGTTGAACATGGCGAGCTCGTCGCCCATTTGAGCGAGAAGTTCCAGGAAAGGCAGTTTGCTTTAGGGCTGATCGGTCATGAGGCGGTCATGGAAGTCTTTGTCGCCGAGACCGGAACCTGGAGTATCGTCGTCACCGATATCGCCGGCAGAAGCTGCATCGTCGCGGCCGGCGACAATTGGGAAAACGTGATGGCCCTGCCCGGCCAGGGCGCATGACGAAATGACAGGCTCAGCGTGTGGCAGCTGCCTCGGCATGGCCGCGCAAAAGTGCCATCAGGCGCTTGGCGTCCTTGGCCGCGGCCTCCTCGTCGCCTGCTAGGATCGAGCGGATCAGCGCGACATGATGCTCGGCGGATTCGGCCAAGCCGGTATCGGCCTTGTAGCGGAACCAGAAACGGCGGCTGTGGGTTTGCAAGGGCGCCGCCAGGCGCGCGGCGAACGGGTTGTCGGCAGCCAGCGCCAGCGCCTCGTCGAGCGCCTTGTCGGCCTGGATGAAGTAAAACACATTTTCCGAAATCACCGCCTTTTGCATGGCAAGGGCAGCGTCATGGAACAGGTCGGCGGCCTCGCGGGTGACGAAGCGAGCGGCCGAGCGGGCAAGCACCACCTCGACGCCACGGCGGGCGTCGAGGACACGCAGCCAGTCGCCGGGGTGCAGCGGGGCAATGGCAATGCCGGCGCGCGGCCGGACCTCGAGCAGCCCCTCCCAAGCCAGCCGCTGGATCGCTTCGCGAACCGGGGTGCGGCCGAGGCCGAGCCTGTCGATCAGCGCCCCCTCGGTGATGAAGCTCGCCGGCGCCAGCTCGAGAGTTACGATCATGTGCTCGAGCCTGCGGTAGGCCTTCGCAGTTGCCGGCTCGGAGCCCGGCCTGTCATATACCAATGCGGCTTCTCCATATTGTTGATATATCATATCAGATTCAACGTTGACAGTCGGCTTCTTAAGAAATATACGACTGATATATCAGATGGAGCGATCGATATGTGGGCCGGAGTCTTCCCCGCCGTTACGACCAAATTCACCGAGGACGACGGCCTCGACCATGCCGAGATGGAGCGCTGCTTTGCGCTGCAGATGGAGGCCGGCTGTGACGGCATCATCGTCTGCGGGTCGCTCGGCGAAGGCCCGATGCTGTCGCATGACGAGAAGATCGCGGTGCTGAAGACCGCCCAGAAGATCGCCGGCAAAAAACCGGTGCTGTTGACGGTCAACGAGGCCGGTACACGCGAGGCGGCGGCGATCGCACGCCGCGCCGCCAAGGAAGGCGCCAACGGTTTGATGGTGGTGCCGAGCCCGATCTACCATACCAATGCCGAGGAGACGGTCGCGGCACTCAGCGCCGTCGCCGCGGCCGGCGACCTGCCGGTGATGATCTACTCCAACCGGCTTGCCTATCGCGTCGACGTCACCGTCGACCAGATGGAGGAGTTGGCCAAGGACCAGCGCTTCGTCGCCATAAAAGAGTCCTCGGACGACATCCGCCGCTCGACCGAGATTATCAACCGCCTCGGCGACCGCTACGACCTGTTCACTGGCGTCGACAATCTCGCCTTTGAGGCGCTGTCGGTCGGCGCCATCGGCTGGGTGGCGGGCTTGGTCACCGCGTTCCCGCGCGAGACCGTCGCCATCTACCAGCTGATGAGACAGGGCCGCCGCGAGGAGGCGTTGAAGATCTACCGCTGGTTCCGGCCGCTGCTCGACCTCGACGTCTCGACCTATCTGGTGCAGAACATCAAGCTCGCCGAAGTTTTGGCGATCAACACCAACGACCGCGTGCGCATGCCGCGCCAGCCATTGTCGGGCGAGCGGCGCAAGGCAGTCGAAAAGGTCGTCAGGGATGCGCTGGCCGTGCGGCCGCAACTGCCGGCATTCTGATCCAGTGCCTTCGAGGGTGTTTGCAGATGTGCAGCGCGGCGCATGCCAATGAATGACAATGCTACGCTCGATGTCGCCATCATTGGTGGCGGCATTATCGGCATCTGCGCTGCCGCATTTCTGGCCGAGGCGGGGCGAAACGTCACGATCTTCGATCGGACGGGGATCTGCGAGGAGACCAGTTCCGGCAATGCCGCCGCCTTTGCCTTCTCCGACGTGCTGCCGCTCGCCCACAAGGGCATGATCAGGCAGCTGCCGAAATGGCTCGCCGACCCGCTCGGCCCGCTCAGCATCCCACCAGCCTATCTGCTGAAGCTGCTGCCCTGGCTGGTCCGCTTCTGGCGCGCCGGCCGAAGCGACCGCTATGAAGCCGGCCTTGCCGCACAGGCCGGGATGATGAAGCTCGCCGAGGCGGAATGGATGGGTTTGCTCGACCGTTCCGGCACACGGCCGATGCTGCACGAGGACGGCTCGCTCGAACTCTACGAAAGCGAAGCCGAGTTCAAGGCCTCACTGCCCGGCTGGGCGGCAAGGCAGCGCTTCGGCATCGGCTTCAGCCATGTCGAGGGGAGCGCTCTCGCCGCCTTGCAGCCCGGTCTGTCGCCGCGCTTCGTCAAGGGAACTTTCGTTCCGGGGTGGAAAACCGTCGCCGACCCCAAGCGGCTTGGAAAGGCGTTATGGGCCTATGCCGAGAGGTTGGGCGCCGGGTTCGAAAGGGCCCGGATCGAGCGTGTCGAGGCAGGACAGGACGGCGCGATCCTGACCATGGCCGACGGCACGAGGCGACGGGCGAAGCATCTCGTCATCGCTGCCGGGGCCTGGTCGCACCTGTTGGCGAGACATCTCGGCGACAGAATCCCGCTGGAGACCGAGCGTGGCTACAACACGACGCTGCCGAAGACTGCCTTCGACGTAAGGCGGCAATTGATCTTTTCCGGGCATGGCTTCGTCATCACGCCGCTCGAGACGGGCCTGCGCGTCGGTGGTGCGGTCGAACTCGGCGGCCTTGAGAGGCCGCCCAATTATGCGCGCTCGAAAGCGCTGCTCGAAAAGGCCCAGAAATTCCTGCCGGGACTGGATCCGGCCAATGGGCGCGAATGGATAGGGTTCCGGCCGTCGCTGCCGGATTCGCTGCCGGTGATCGGGCAATCGCAAAAAACGCCGTCGGTGGTGTACGGTTTCGGCCATGGTCACCTCGGCCTGACCCAGGCCGCGGCGACCGGACGCTTGATCCGCGAGCTCGTTCTCGGGCAGAGTCCATCGCTTGATCTCGGTCCGTTCAGCCCGCAACGATTTTGAGATCGAAGACATTCAGTTGGGAGCCGGCATGGCCAAGCATTCCTTCTTCTGCATAGACGGCCACACCTGCGGCAATCCGGTGCGGCTGGTTGCCGGCGGCGGACCGCTGCTCAACGGCTCGACGATGATGGAGCGGCGAGCGCATTTCCTGGCCGAATACGACTGGATCCGCACCGGCCTGATGTTCGAGCCGCGCGGCCATGACGTGATGTCCGGCTCGATCCTCTATCCACCGACGCGCGAGGATTGCGACATCGCCATCCTGTTCATCGAAACCTCGGGCTGCCTGCCGATGTGCGGCCACGGCACCATCGGCACGGTGACCTTTGCCGTCGAAAATGGATTGATCAAGCCGAAGACGCCGGGCGTGCTCAGGCTGGATACGCCGGCGGGCGTGGTCGTCGCCGAGTACAGCCAAGTCGGCGATTATGTCGAGGAGGTGCGCATCACCAATGTGCCTTCCTTCCTCTATGCCGAGGGACTGACGGTCGAATGCCCCGGGCTCGGCGAGGTCAGCGTCGATGTCGCCTACGGCGGCAATTTCTACGCCATCGTCGAACCGCAAAAGAACTATCGCGACATGGCCGACCATTCGGCCGGCGAGCTGATCGCCTGGAGCCCGGTGGTGCGGCAGCGGCTCAACGAGAAATATTCCTTCGTCCACCCGGAGAATCCCGGCATCGACAAGCTGTCGCACATATTGTGGACCGGCGCGCCGGCCAACCCGCAAGCCGATGCCCGCAACGCCGTCTTCTACGGCGACAAGGCAATCGACCGCTCGCCCTGCGGCACCGGCACCTCGGCGCGGATGGCGCAGCTTCACGCCAAGGGCAAGCTTGGGGTCGGCGACGACTTCGTCCATGAATCGATCATCGGGTCGCTGTTCAAGGGCAGGGTGGAGAAAGAGGTCACCGTCGCCGGCAAGCCGGCAATCATTCCGTCGATCGGCGGGTGGGCGCGGATGACTGGATTGAACACGATCTTCATCGACGACCGCGACCCGTTTGCAGACGGCTTCGTCGTCAAATAGAGAAAACGCTGACGTTAGGGAAAGACAGAGAGCGCAAACGGATTGCCTTTGACGGCGCAACGATCCCGCCCATCAACTTATTTTGACGGCGATTTCTTCGACATGGGGCGCATAGAGCGATTGAATCGTCAAAGACATTGCGTTAGGCCAATGGTAGGGTCCGCGATGGTCCAGGGGGCGGACGGGAACAAAACGGGCAATCGGACGGCGTGCGGCGAAAACACGCGTAATGATCGAAAAATCACGTTGCAATCCGGGCTCGAAACTTTACGACTAGGGAAAATACGAAAAGGAATGCGTCTGCATGGGCGACATTCCAGGGGAGCCACGACAGCATGCAGTATTTTGTCCAGCAGCTTATCAACGGGCTGACGCTGGGATCGATCTATGGGCTGATAGCGATCGGCTATACGATGGTCTACGGCATCATCGGCATGATCAATTTCGCCCATGGCGACATTTTCATGATCGGCGCTTTCACCGCACTCATCGTTTTCCTTATCCTCGGTGCGTTGTTCTATTCGCTGCCGATCGTCGTTGCGCTGCTGATCATGATGATCGTCGCGATGCTGCTGACCAGCCTGTATAATTGGACGATCGAGAAGGTGGCCTACCGGCCTTTGCGTGGTTCATTCCGGCTGGCGCCGCTGATCACTGCGATCGGCATGTCGATTGCGCTGTCCAATTTCGTCCAGGTGACGCAAGGGCCGCGCAACAAGCCGGTCCCGCCAATGGTGTCCACGGTCTACAACATCGAAGGCATCAGCGTCTCGCTGAAGCAGATCATCATCGTCCTGGTCACCATAGTCCTGCTCGCGGTGTTCTGGTACCTGGTCAACAAGACCTCGCTCGGCCGGGCGCAGCGCGCCTGCGAGCAGGATCGCAAGATGGCCGCACTGCTCGGCGTCGACGTCGATCGCACCATCTCGATCACCTTCATCATGGGCGCCGCCCTCGCCGCCGTCGCCGGCACGTTGTTCCTGATGTATTACGGCGTGGTGGTGTTTTCCGACGGTTTTACGCCGGGTGTGAAGGCGTTTACTGCCGCGGTGCTCGGCGGTATCGGCTCACTGCCCGGCGCCGTGCTCGGCGGCCTGATGATTGGCTTCATCGAAAGCATGTGGTCGGCTTATTTCTCGATCGACTACAAGGACGTCGCCGCCTTCTCCATCCTGGCGATCGTGCTGATCTTCCTGCCTTCCGGCATTCTCGGCCGGCCAGAAGTCGAAAAGGTCTGAGATCATGGCGGTTACCGTGTCTCCGGAAAGCACCGTCGTCGCCACCCCGGTCCAGCGCGCTTTTCGCGAAGCGCTCTATGCCGGCGCCATCTCGCTTGGCCTGTTCGTGCTGTTCATCGGCCTGAAGACCGACCAGAACATCTCCAACGAACTGATCCTGGTGCAGCGCTGGGGCTTGCTCGCCGGCGTCGTGATCGCCACCATGGCCGGACGCTTCCTTTATGTCGCCTATGGCCAGCCCTTCCTGGCGAACCAGAAGATCGTCGACGTCGCTACCGGCCTGCTGCCGGTCAGCCTGGCTTCGCGATTCTTCCGCCTTCCCGCGTTCATCGTGGCGCTCGCCGTCGCCGTTATTCTGCTCGCGCTCAGGGGCTTCCTGACCGAGGCTTTAGGGCCGGAACTTTCCGATTTTGTGCGGTTCCTGCGGGCACTTGCAATCATCTATGCGCTAGCCTGGCTGATATATCGGTTCCGGACCTTCATTCATTCTCATTTCTCGGCATTGGGCATAACCGCACTGGCGCTCTACCCGATTATCGTGGTGTTGGTGCTGGCGCTATATGCCGGGTCCATGGCGGCCGGTTTCCAGGGTTCGCTGAAGTATGTCGACAATTTCGGCATCCAGATCCTGATCTACGTGATGCTGGCCTGGGGGTTGAATATCGTTATTGGCTTGGCCGGCCTGCTGGACCTAGGCTATGTCGCCTTCTACGCCGTCGGTGCCTATGCCTATGCGTTGCTCGGCACGCATTACGGCCTTTCCTTCTGGATCCTACTGCCCGCCGCCGGCCTGATGGCTGCGTTCTGGGGCGTGATGCTAGGCTTCCCTGTGTTGCGCCTGCGCGGTGACTATCTGGCGATCGTGACGCTCGCTTTCGGCGAGATCATAAGGCTGGTGATTATCAACTGGCGCGAAGTGACCAACGGCTCGGCCGGGATTTCCGGCATCCCGAAGGTCTCGTTCTTCGGCCTGATGTCGTTCAACGTCTCCGACCCGAACTACATCTCCAAGGTGCTCGGCATCGCGCAGTCCGGTGCCTACTACAAGATCTTCCTCTACTACCTGATCCTTGGACTCTGCCTGCTGACCGCCTTCGTCACGGTGAGGCTCAGGCGCCTGCCGGTCGGCCGCGCCTGGGAAGCGCTGCGCGAGGACGAGATCGCCTGCCGCTCGCTCGGCATCAACACCACCACCACCAAGCTCACGGCCTTTGCCACGGGCGCGATGTTCGGCGGCTTTGCCGGCTCGTTCTTCGCCGCGCGGCAAGGCTTCGTCAGCCCGGAATCCTTCGTCTTCCTGGAATCGGCGATCATCCTTGCCATCGTCGTGCTTGGCGGCATGGGCTCGCTGGTCGGCATTGCCGTCGCCGCCATGGTGATGATCGGCGGCACCGAAATCCTGCGCGAACTGGATTTCCTCAAGACCGGCCTGAGTTGGGGCAACATCAAGGTCATACCCGGGTTCGGCCCCGACTTCACGCCGGAGCTTTATCGCATGCTGTTGTTCGGCATGGCCATGGTCATCGTCATGCTGTGGAAGCCGCGTGGCTTCGTCGGCAGCCGCGAGCCGAC
Source organism: Mesorhizobium sp. M0174 (assembly GCF_040322275.1). Taxonomy (NCBI): domain Bacteria; kingdom Pseudomonadati; phylum Pseudomonadota; class Alphaproteobacteria; order Hyphomicrobiales; family Phyllobacteriaceae; genus Mesorhizobium; species Mesorhizobium sp. M0174. Next base: position 315,897 of record NZ_JAMYTB010000005.1, on the reverse strand, counting down.
AGCCTTCCTCAAGGTGCGCAGGGCGGTGTCCGGGTCCTTCACCAAGGAGGGACACGGCTGATGAACGCGAGCCCCTCCGTGAACGATGCCATCCTGCAGGTCGAGCATCTGTCGATGAAGTTCGGCGGTCTCATCGCCATCGGCGATTTGTCATTCCAGGCCAAACGTGGCGAGATCACCGCGCTGATCGGCCCCAACGGCGCCGGAAAGACCACCGTGTTCAATTGCATCACCGGTTTCTACAAGCCGTCGGAAGGCATGATCACGCTCAACCGGCGCGACGGCTCGACCTTCCTGCTCGAACGCCTGCCGAACCATGAGATCCCGGCGCGGGCCAAAGTGGCGCGCACCTTCCAGAACATCCGCCTGTTCTCGGGCATGACGCTGCTGGAGAACCTGCTGGTGGCCCAGCACAACAAGCTGATGAAGGCGTCCGGCTATACCGTTCTCGGCCTGTTCGGTTATAGCGGATACAGACAGGCTTCGGCGGAATCGGTTGAACTCGCCGAGCACTGGCTGGAGAAGGCCGATCTCGTCGACCGCGCCGACGATCCTGCCGGCGATCTGCCATATGGCGCGCAGCGACGGCTCGAAATTGCTCGCGCCATGTGCACCGGCCCTGAGCTTTTGTGCCTCGACGAGCCGGCCGCCGGCCTTAATCCGAAGGAATCGGCGGCGCTCAATGCGCTGCTGATGGACATCAAGGACAACACCGGCACCTCGATCCTTTTGATCGAGCACGACATGGCGGTGGTCATGCAGATTTCAGACCATGTCGTCGTCCTCGAATACGGGCGCAAGATCTCCGACGGCAACCCGCAATCGGTGCGAACCGACCCGCGCGTCATCGCCGCCTATCTCGGCGTCGAAGACGAGGACGTCGAGACGGTACTGACCGAAGTCGGCGACGAGGACGTCATCGAGCAACTGGATACCGGTCCGGATGCCGCGCATGGACCGGGCACATCGTCTTCCTATCTCGCCGGACCGGTGGCCGATACCGTCGGCCATAGCGAGGGCGAACGCGTCACAGTGTCAAAGGGCGCTTCGAAGGCCGGGCAGATCGATGCAAGGTCGAGCGCTGCTGCTGCAAAGTCCGGATCGCCGGCCAAAGCCAAATCGGCCGCGAAATCTTCCACGGCAAAGCCGGGCAAGGCTCCGGCGAAGTCGAAAACTCCCGGCACCTCTAATCGGCGTGGGGGGCGGAAATAATGGCCGGCACAACGCTGCTCGATATCAAGGGCGTCCAGACCTACTACGGCAACATCAGGGCGCTGAACGGCGTCGACGTCACCGTCAAACAGGGCGAGATCGTGGCGCTGATCGGCGCCAACGGCGCCGGCAAATCGACACTGATGATGACTATCTTCGGTGCTCCGCGCGCTCGTGCCGGCACCATCACCTTCGCCGGCACCGATATCACCCAGATGCCAACCCACGAGATCGCACGCATGCGTATCGCGCAGTCGCCGGAGGGCCGGCGCATCTTTCCGCGCATGACGGTGATGGAAAACCTGCAGATGGGCGCCAGCCTCGACGGTCTCAAGCATTACGACGAGGATGTCGAAAGGGTCTTTACGCTGTTCCCGCGGCTCAAGGAACGCGTCAGCCAACGTGGCGGCACGCTTTCGGGCGGCGAGCAGCAGATGCTATCGATCGGCCGCGCGCTGATGGCAAGGCCGAAGCTGCTCTTGCTGGATGAGCCGTCGCTAGGCCTGGCGCCGCTGATCGTCAAGCAGATATTCGACGCCATTCGCGAGCTGAACCGCACGCAGGGACTGACCGTGTTCCTGGTCGAGCAGAACGCCTTCGGCGCACTGAAGCTCGCCACGCGTGGCTATGTTATGGTCAACGGCAATGTGACGATGAGCGGCACCGGCAAGGAACTGCTCGCCAATCCGGAAGTGCGCGCCGCCTATCTCGAGGGCGGCCATCACTGAGTTTCAGGAGTCTTCATCATGCAGGGCATTCTTTATGAGGAACCCTCGATTTGGCAGTTCTTTTTCGTCACCTGCCTGCTCGGCGGCTGGGCGGCCTGGATGACGGGCAAGGCGTGTGCCCAGACATGGCGCAGCTTCGCCCAGCTATTCGCCTATATGCTGGGGCTCGCCATCGGCGTAAGATTCATCCATCATGCGCTGTTCGGCGGAACGATGTTTTCGCTGCATTACTACGTGGTCGATACCATCGTGCTGATGATATTGGGCTTCATTGGCTACCAATACACGCGCACGAACCAGATGGTAACGCAGTATAATTGGCTTTACGAAAGAGCCTCTCTTTTGAGCTGGAAACCGAAAGGTTGACATTTATCATTAACGGCGTTTCAGGGATGAATCGGCGTGACAAGTGCCTGAAAATCGGCAAAGTACTCTTTCTGCGAGCAAGGGTGGGCATCGCATGAAAGCAACATCCACGCCCACTCGGTAAATGGGAGCGTTTCAATGAAAAAGTCACTTTTGTCCGCCGTCGCCCTGACCGCGCTTGTCGCGTTCAGCGGCAACGCGTGGGCTGACATCCTGATCGGCGTTGCCGGTCCGATCACCGGTCCGAACGCAGCGTTCGGTGCCCAGCTTCAGAAGGGCGCCGAACAGGCAGTCGCCGATATCAATGCGGCGGGCGGCGTTCTTGGCCAGCAGCTCAAGCTTGAAGTCGGCGACGACGTCTCCGATCCCAAGCAAGGCATCTCGGTCGCCAACAAGTTCGTCGCCGACGGCGTCAAGTACGTCGATGGCCACTTCAACTCCGGCGTCTCGATCCCGGCGTCGGAAGTCTACGCCGAGAACGGCATCCTCGAGATCACGCCGGCCGCGACCAATCCGAAGTTCACCGAACGTGGCATGTGGAACACCTTCCGCACCTGCGGACGCGACGATCAGCAGGGCAAGGTCGCTGGCGACTATCTCGCGGCGAACTTCAAGGATGCCAAGATCGCTGTCATCCATGACAAGACGCCTTATGGCCAGGGCCTCGCCGACGAAACCAAGAAGGCGCTCGCAGCCAACGGCGTGACTGAGGCCATGTATGAAGGCATCAATGTCGGCGACAAGGATTTCTCGGCCCTCATCGCCAAGATGAAGGATGCGGGCGTCTCGGTCGTCTACTATGGCGGCCTGCACACCGAAGCCGGCCTGATCATACGCCAGCTCGCCGACCAGGGCCTCAAGGCAACCTTCATGTCCGGCGACGGCATCGTCTCGAACGAATTGGCCTCGATCGCCGGCGACGCCGTCGAGGGCACGCTGATGACATTCGCTCCGGATCCGCGCAAGAATCCGAACGCCAAGGAACTCGTCGAGAAGTTCCGTGCGGCCGGCTTCGAGCCTGAGGCCTATACCCTCTACTCCTACGCAGCGATGGAAATCATCGCGGCCGCCATCACCAAGACCGGCTCAGCCGATGACGCTCAGAAGGTAGCCGAGACCATCAAGTCGGCCGGCCCCTGGAAGACTGCGATCGGCGAGATCGGCTACGACGCAAAGGGCGATATCACCCGTCCGGACTACGTCATGTACACCTGGAAGAAGGGTGACGACGGCAAGTACACCTATGTCGAGAACGAACCCGGCAAATAACCGGACGTTGCTACATGAGAATGCCCGGCGCCTCGCGCCGGGCATTTTTTATGAGAGTTCCCGAAAGCCTGATCGGAACTGCCCAGGCGTTGTCCGGATCGACACGCAATGCGTCAACGCGATTAGATCAAACTAAATCGGTTTAATGCTCTTTTCGATTTTGTTTGCACTGCAGCATTTTCGCGCTAATCATGTCCGGCAGTTCCCTTCCCCGCATCCGGAGCCCTGTCCTTGGCAATCTCGAAGATCCTTGTCGCCAACCGCTCCGAAATAGCCATCCGCGTCTTCCGCGCGGCCAATGAGCTCGGCCTTAAAACCGTGGCGATCTGGGCAGAGGAGGACAAATACTCCCTGCATCGCTTCAAGGCCGACGAAAGTTACCAGGTCGGGCGCGGGCCGCATCTGGCCAGGGATATGGGGCCGATCGAAAGCTATCTGTCGATCGAGGAGGTTATCCGCGTCGCCAGGCTTTCGGGTGCCGACGCCATCCATCCGGGGTACGGGCTGCTGTCGGAGAGCCCGGAATTCGCCGAGGCCTGCGCCAGGGCCGGCATCATCTTCATCGGGCCAAAGCCCGATACGATGCGCAGGCTGGGCAACAAGGTCGCCGCGCGCAATCTCGCGATCGAAGTCGGCGTGCCGGTAATTCCCGCTACCGATCCCTTGCCGGACGACATGGCGGCGGTAAGGGAACTCGCCACGACGATCGGCTACCCGGTGATGCTCAAGGCATCCTGGGGCGGCGGCGGCCGCGGCATGCGCGCCATCCGCTCCGAGGCCGATCTCGCCCGCGAGGTCATGGAAGGCAAGCGTGAGGCGAAGGCGGCTTTCGGCAAGGACGAGGTCTATCTCGAAAAGCTGATCGAGCGCGCCCGCCATGTCGAGGTGCAGGTGCTGGGCGACTGCCAAGGCAACGCCGTGCACCTCTTCGAACGCGATTGTTCGATCCAGCGCCGCAACCAGAAAGTGGTTGAGCGGGCGCCGGCGCCGTATCTCGAAATGTCACAACGCGAAGAGCTTTGCGGCTACGCGCTGAGAATTGCGCGCCAAACCAGCTATATCGGCGCCGGCACGGTCGAGTTCCTGCAGGATGCCGACACCGGAAAATTCTATTTCATCGAGGTCAATCCGCGCATCCAGGTCGAGCACACCGTCACCGAACAGGTGACCGGCATCGACATCGTCAAGGCGCAGATCCATATCCTCGACGGCTTTGCCATCGGCACGGCGGAATCGGGCGTGCCGGCGCAAAAGGACATCAGGCTCAACGGTCACGCCCTGCAGTGCCGCATCACCACGGAAGATCCCGAACATAATTTCATCCCCGATTATGGCCGCATCACCGCCTATCGCGGTGCCACCGGCTTCGGCATCCGCCTTGATGGGGGCACCGCCTATTCGGGCGCGGTGATCACCCGCTTCTACGATCCGCTGCTGGAAAAGGTGACGGCGTGGGCGCCGACGCCGGCCGAGACCATTGCCCGCATGAACCGGGCGCTGCGCGAATTCCGTATCCGCGGCGTGGCGACCAATCTCACCTTCCTCGAGGCGATCATCAATCACCCGAGCTTCGCCGACAATTCCTACACCACCAAGTTCATCGACACGACGCCGGAACTGTTCGCCAGTGTGAAGCGGCAGGACCGCGCGACCAAGCTGCTCAACTATCTTGCCGATGTTTCGGTCAATGGCCATCCCGAGACGCGCGGCCGGCCGCAGCCAAAGGCCGATGCGGCGCCACCAGTGGTGCCATATCTCGACGGCAATGTGCCTCAAGGCAGCAAGCAGAAGCTCGACGTGCTCGGGCCGGAGAAATTCGCCGCGTGGATGCGCGAGCAAAAAGAGGTGCTGGTCACCGACACGACAATGCGCGACGGGCATCAATCCTTGCTCGCGACGCGTGTGCGCACCTATGACATTGCCGGAATTGCCGGCACCTATGCGCGTGCTCTGCCGCAGCTTTTGTCGCTCGAATGCTGGGGCGGCGCCACATTCGACGTCGCCATGCGCTTTCTCACCGAAGACCCATGGGAGCGGCTGAGCAAAGTGCGCGAGGCGGCACCCAACCTTCTTCTGCAGATGCTTCTGCGCGGCGCCAATGGCGTTGGCTATACCAACTATCCCGACAACGTCGTCCAGCATTTCGTCCGCCAGGCCGCTGTCGGCGGCATTGACCTGTTCCGCGTCTTCGACTGCCTGAACTGGGTCGAGAACATGCGGGTCGCCATGGATGCGGTCGGCGCCGAGGGCAAGCTGATCGAAGCGGCGATCTGTTATACCGGCGACATACTCGATCCGGCGCGGGCCAAATACGATCTGAAATATTATGTCGGCCTGGCCAGGGAATTGCAGTCGGCAGGCGCCCATATCATCGCCGTCAAGGATATGGCCGGGCTTTTGAAACCGGCGGCGGCCCGCGTGCTGTTCAAGGCGCTGCGCGAGACGACGGACCTGCCGATCCACTTCCACACCCACGATACATCCGGCCTGTCGGCGGCAACCGTGCTGGCGGCGGTGGAGAGCGGCGTCGACGCCATCGACGCGGCGATGGATTCGCTATCGGGCAACACCTCGCAGCCGTGCCTGGGTTCGATCGTCGAGGCGCTGAAAGGCACCGAGCGCGATCCGGGCCTCGACCCGCAATGGATCAGGAACATCTCGTTCTACTGGGAGGCGGTGCGCAACCAGTACGCCGCCTTCGAAAGCGACCTGAAGGGGCCGGCATCGGAGGTCTATCTGCATGAAATGCCGGGCGGGCAGTTCACCAACCTCAAGGAACAGGCGCGCTCGCTCGGGCTGGAGACACGTTGGCACGAAGTGGCGCAGACCTATCACGACGTCAATCTGATGTTCGGCGACATCGTCAAGGTGACGCCGTCGTCCAAGGTCGTCGGCGACATGGCGCTGATGATGGTCAGCCAGGACCTGACCGTCGCCGACGTCGAGAATCCGGCGCGGGACATCGCCTTCCCGGATTCGGTGGTGTCGATGTTGCGCGGCGATCTCGGCCAGTCGCCGGGCGGCTGGCCAAAGCCATTGCAGAAGAAGGTGCTGAAGGGCGAAAAGCCGATCACGGTGCGGCCGGGTTCGCTGCTCAAACCGGCGGACCTCAAGGCCAGTCGCACGGAGGTCGAGCAAAAACTCGAGCGCAAGCTTAGTGAGTTCGAGTTCGCGTCGTGGCTGATGTATCCGAAGGTGTTTTCCGATTTTGCAACCGCGCAGGAGACCTACGGGCCGGTCAGCGTGCTGCCGACCCCGACCTATTTCTACGGCATGAAGCCGGAAGACGAGATTTTCGTCGATATTGAAAAAGGCAAGACGCTGGTGGTGCGCTGCCTTGCCATGGGCGATGTCGACGAAAAGGGCATGGTCACCGTGTTCTTCGAGCTCAACGGGCAGCCGCGCCGGGTGAAGGTGCCGGACCGGGCGCATGGCGCCTCCGCTGCCAAGGTACGGCGCAAGGCGGAGCCGGGCAATGAGGCGCATGTCGGCGCGCCGATGCCTGGCGTCGTCTCGGCGCTTGCGGTCGTTGCCGGCCAGGCGGTAAAGGCCGGCGACGTGCTGCTGTCGATCGAAGCGATGAAAATGGAAACGGCGTTGCATGCCGAACGCGACGGCACCATAGCCGAGGTGCTGGTCAAGGCCGGCGACCAGATCGATGCAAAGGATCTGCTGATCGCATTCGGGTAAGGTGTGCTGATATTCAGGTGATGCCGGCCTGTAAACGCCGGCTTCCTGCGCTTCCGGTGCTCACGTACTCAGGTACGCTCCGCTCCGGTTCTCGGCAGCCATCGTTTTCGGCTCGGCCTGACCTGAATCTCAACACACCTTAAGGCGTGCCCAACCCCTTCATGCCGCATCGATAGCACCTTGACCCGCCGCGCCCGGTCGGGCATCGAACCGCTGCAATTCGCCGCTCGGGTCTCCCCGAGTCGCGGCGAGAAACGACGCGGAGAGAAGAATATGGCCGACGACATCACCGAGACCAGCCAGACTGTTGCCGCCGGCCAGTTGCGCGCCTTCATCGAACGCATCGAGCGGCTCGAGGAAGAGAAGAAGACGATTGCCGACGACATCAAGGAAGTGTTCGCAGAGGCCAAGGGCACCGGCTTCGATACCAAGGCGATGCGGTCGATCATCCGGCTGCGCAAGAAGGACCAGGCCGAGCGGCAGGAAGAGGAATCCATTCTCGACCTCTACAAGGCCGCGCTTGGAATGGTGTAGAGACTGTCTGGAAATTCTACTCCGGCGGCGATCCGATGGTGTTTCGGCGCTTCCGATGCTCACGGACCTAAAAGTCCGCTGCGCTCCGGTTCTCGAAACCACCACCATATGACTCGCCAGAGCGAATTTCGAAACAGTCTTGGCCTGATGCTGGAGCGGGCATCGAACCATGAGCGAATTCGATTTTGGCGCCCGCCGCGCCTCTGAATTCCGCCAACGCAGCTTCTGGACGCTGTTCGCGGAACGGCATCCGGATGAAAGGGCTCTGCTGGCGAGGCGCGGACCGTGGTTCTGGCAGCGTGGGCTGCCCGACTTCGCATTGGTCATTTCCATGTATGTCGCGCCTGCGCACAATCATGTCGGCGTCTTCTTCGGCCGCAACGAGAAACTCGGTGCCACGCAAGCCTGGTCACGGTTGAAGCCGTTCCAGCCGGCCATCGAAGACAGGCTGAAGCTCAGGCCAGAACAAAGTTGCGACGGCCTCGGCATCAATTCGATGTGGCGGGTGAATTGTTTTGCCGAAGACAATTGGCCGGCGATGACCGACTGGCTGGTTACGGAAGCCTCACGTTTCGAGCGCGCGATTGCCGAAGTTCTGGGTCAGGAATAAAGCAGGATTTCCAGACGCAATCCTTAGAACCGCTCTGGTGAGCAGAGCGAGGGAGCCGGTCGATCGATGACGATCATGTCGCGCGTTGCCGCCTTCTTCCGCTCACGCTGGCTGGGCGGCGTGCCGCTCGATCGGCTGTTCTGGCGCGACATGGTCGTTGTCGGCACAGCGATCAACGTCGCGTTGTCGGTGGCGGCACTCATTCTGCTTGGGCTGAAGCTGCCGCTTGCGCTAGTCCTGGCGGTGCATTTCGCGCCGGTGCCCTATAATATCTTCCTGACCTTTGCCGTTTGGCGAACTGCCGGAAAATCGAGTGGCGCCAAGGCCTCGCTGATGACGCTTGGCGCGACGTTGTGGCTGATCCTGGTGGTCGTGGCCTGACGATCAGGCGGCCGGCTCGAATTTGAGCGCCACGCCGTTGATGCAATAGCGCAGGCCGGTCGGCGGCGGGCCGTCCTCGAAGACATGGCCGAGATGGCTGCCGCAGCGGGCGCAATGGCACTCGGTACGGACCATGCCGTAGCTGCGGTCGACGGTGGTCTCGACCGAGCCCGGCACGGGATCGTTGAAGCTCGGCCAGCCGGTGCCGCTCTCGAATTTCAGGTTGGATTCAAACAAGGGCTGGTCGCAGCCGACACAGGAGAAGGTGCCGGCGCGCTTCTCGTGCAGCAGGGCGCAGCTTCCCGGCCGCTCGGTGCCATGGTTGCGCATCACCGCATATTGCTCGGGCGTCAGCCGGGCGCGCCATTCGGCATCGGTGCGGGTAACGGGGTAGGTGTGGCTGTCCATTTTTTCCTCTTAGCTTATGTCGCTATTTGGGTTGCCTTCCCAACTTCGCTTGAAATAGGCATTTGTTACGGCGTTTGCTCGTATTTCCTATCCTGCTGCGACGAATTCCTCAGGCGAGGGCCGCGAGATAGCGCGCAACCGATGCTGAAAATGCCGCCTTTGCGTCTCCGATGACATTCTGGTTCCACCATGCGCCGTAGATATGGTCGAACGTGAAAGGCTCCAGCGCGGCCTTGATGCCGAGCACTTTCGTCGCGTTGAGCGGGATATAGTTCGGGTAGCTGTACATGAAGCTGACATGACGGCGCGTAGGCGTCACCTGCAGGATGTCGCCGGCCAGCATGGCATTGCCGCTGTCGCGCTTCCAGTGCAGCACCTGGCCACCGGCAAAGTGGCCGCCGCAGCGGATGAGCGTCAGCGACGGGTTAATGGCGCGCGTTTCGCCTTCCCAGCTGATGATCGCCGGATGCGGCCGCATGATCCACTGACGATCATCGGCGTGCAGATAAATCGGCACGCCGCCAAACGCCTCGCTCCACTCGACCATTGCCGAATAATAATGGCAGTGCGAAATGGCGATGGCGGCCAGGCCGCCCCGGCGGTTGATCTCGGCCACCGCGTCGTCGCTGACCATCGAGATGCAGTCCCACAGCACATTGCCGTGCGGCGTTTGCGCCAGCAACGCCCGCTGGCCGATGCCGAAGCGCGGCTCTATGCCGAAGGCGAGCACGCCGGCATCATCCTTGATCACGACCCGGTGCCCGCCTGCGAGCTCTTCCGGCGTGGTCCAGGCCTGGCCCTCCCAGCGCACATATTGCCGCTCGTCTTCGCAGATCGGGCAATGTTGCCGCGGCGTCGCTGTCGCCGCGAACTGGACACCGCATTGCAGGCAAAGGAAACAGGTCGACCGTCCTGTTTTGCGTGGGTCCATTCAGTGCTTCCTTGAAAGTTGCTTCGTCGCGGCTTCGAGGCCGGCGAGCGTCAGCGGAAACATGCGGCCGCCAAAGATATCGCGGATCATGGCAATAGAATGGGTATAGCCCCAGTTCTTCGCGTCTTCCGGATTGAGCCAAATGGCGTTCGGCCATTGCTGCAGCAGCCTGCCGAGCCACACGGCACCGGCCTCCTGGTTCCAGTGCTCGACCGAGCCGCCGGGTTGGCCGATCTCATAGGGGCTCATCGAGGCGTCGCCGACGACGATCACCTTGTAGTCGGGGCCATATTTATGGATGAGGTCGAAGGTCGGAATCACCTCGGCATGGCGGCGGCGATTGTCCCTCCATACCCCTTCGTAGAGGCAGTTGTGGAAGTAGAAATATTCGAGCTGGCGGAATTCGGCGCGGGCGGCCGAGAATAGCTCCTCGACACTGCTGACATGGTCGTCCATCGAGCCGCCGACATCGAAGAACATCAGCAGCTTCACGGCATTGCGACGTTCGGGTTGTGTCTTGATGTCAAGATAGCCGCGCTCGGCGGTGGCGTGGATGGTGCCGGGTAGGTCGAACTCCTCTTCGGCGCCTTCGCGCACCCAGCGGCGCAAGCGCTTCAGCGCGACCTTGATGTTGCGGGTGCCGAGTTCGACGGCGTCATCGAAATTCCTGAACTCGCGTTTGTCCCAGACTTTTGCCGCACGGCGGTTGCGACTTTCATGCTGGCCGATGCGCACGCCTTCGGGATTGTAGCTATAGGCGCCGAAGGGCGAGGTGCCGCCGGTGCCGATCCATTTCGAACCGCCCTGATGCCGGCCCTTTTGTTCCTCCAGTCGTTTCTTCAGTGTCTCCATCAGCTTTTCGAAGCCGCCCAGCGCCTCGACCAGCTTCTTCTCCTCATCGGTCAGGTGCTTTTCGGCGAGCCTTCCGGGATGTTTGCGACATCGACCGGCTTTTCGCCAGCCAGCGTCTCGACACCTTTGAAGATGTGCGAAAAGACCTGGTCGAAGCGGTCGATGTGGCGCTCGTCCTTCACCAGCGCGGCGCGGGCGAGGTAGTAAAAGCCCTCGACGTCATAGTCGACCAGCCCGGCTTCCAACCCCTCCAGCAGCGACAGATATTCGCGGAGCGAGACCGGAACCCGCGCTGCCTTCAGTTCGAGGAAGAAGGGGATGAACATGGTCCGATTTTATCTGTGTCCCTCGATCTTCTCCCGTGCGGCGCTGGCGATAAAGGCGGAACGCGTCAGACCACGCCGACCCGCTTCTTCGTCGATTGCCGCCAAAAGACCTGCGTCGAGCGACAGATTGGCCCGGACAGGCCGTCCGGAATCGATCAGCACAGGGATCATCACGGCGGATTCACCGGCAGCGCTATCGACTTCGCCCAGTCGGAGCAGATCTGCCACAGTGCGCGCGGCGGGCAAGGGCAAGTTCTTCGCCATTCGTGTCTCTGCCCATTCGCGAACGGCAGAAGTCGCATCGGCTATCGCCTCTTCGGGACTTGCGCCACCGCCGTGACATCCGGGAAGATCAGGCACCCGCACTCCCCAGACTTCATCTGCGCCGTCAAGAATTCCGACATAGTGCGTCATGATTCGTCCTTAAATCCATCCAGCAAGCCGGGCGATCGACCGCGCAACACCCAGAGATTGTTCGCGATGCCGCGGCACAATGATCATGATCTCCGGCCTTTCCGGATGCTCGTATTTCTCGTGTTTGCCGCCGCCTACGTTCACCCAGCCGTCACGTAAAAGCCTCGTGACAATCTTGCGCGTGTTGGTCTCGATCAGCGGCACGGGCAGTCCTGATCATGCGCAATATATTGCGCAACAGTGGCCATTTCAATCGTCAGCAGCCATCACATCAAATCATATTCGATGAAGCCGGTCCTGCGCGCCACGTGGTCGTAGAGCTTGCGTGCGGTGGTGTTGGTCTCGTGGGTCATCCAGTAGACGTTCTTGACACCGATCTTGCCGGCTTCCTGCTTGACCGCTTCGATCAGGGCGGCGCCGACGCCCTTGCCGCGCACATCGGGGTCGGCGAACAGGTCCTGCAGATAACAGTTGTTTATCTCCGACCAGCAGGAGCGATGGTAGAGATAGTGCGTCAGGCCGACGGCCTTGCCGTCGAGGGTGGCGATGAAACCTTTCGGCTCGAACTCGCCCGCCGTGAACAGCCGCTTCCAGGTGACGGCGTAAACCTCTTCCGGCAGCTTGGTTTCGTAGAAGGTGAGATAGGCGGTCCACAGACGTCGCCAGTCGGTATGGTCGGATTGCGCCAATGGGCGGACGGTGATCTCGGTCATTTCGTTTCCCTCTGAGGTCGGCAACCCGAAGCTGCCTCCGTGCCTGGCCAAGGGCAACGGTCCAGCGACGGGAAAGCACTGTCCGGGGGCTTTCGTCGGCTTCCGACTGACCGGCCCTTCACCCTTGCCGTCTCGCCATGAAGGCCAGGCGCTCGAACAGATGCACGTCCTGTTCGTTCTTCAAAAGCGCACCGTGCAGCTTGGGCAGCGCGTTCCTCGCGTCGGCGCGCAGATCCTCGGGCGCGATGTCGTCGGCAACCAGCAGGCGGATCCAGTCGAGTGCCTCGGAGGTCGACGGCTTCTTCTTGAGGCCCGGCACATCGCGGATTTCATAGAATTGCGTGAGTGCGGCGCGCACCAGGTTCTGCTTGATGCCGGGATAGTGCACGTCGACAATTTTGTGCAGCGTCTCGACGTCGGGAAAGCGGATGTAGTGGAAGAAGCAGCGGCGCAGGAAGGCGTCCGGCAGCTCTTTTTCGTTGTTGGATGTGATGATGACGATCGGCCGGACGGTGGCGCGGATGGTCTCGCCGGTCTCGTAGACAAAGAACTCCATCCTATCCAGTTCCTGCAACAGATCGTTGGGGAATTCGATATCGGCCTTGTCGATCTCGTCGATCAGAAGCACCACCTTCTTGCCGGCGGCGAAGGCGTCCCACAGCTTGCCGCGCTTGATGTAATTGCGGATGTCGTTGAAGCGCTCGTCGCCGAGCTGACTGTCGCGCAGCCGCGAGACGGCATCATATTCATAGAGGCCCTGCTGCGCCCGCGTGGTCGATTTGACGTGCCATTCGATCAGATCCAGGCCGAGCGCTGCCGCCACCTGACGGGCAAGTTCGGTCTTGCCGGTGCCGGGCTCGCCCTTGACCAGCAATGGCCGCTCAAGCGCGATCGCCGCGTTGACCGCCACCATCAGATCCTTGTCGGCAACATAGGCCGCCGTGCCTTCGAAACGCATTTTTGCTCCCGAGTTCATCGCGCGACCCTAAGGACGCGGCCTTCGCTGTGCAAGGCGTCGCTGGCGAAGCGGGGATCTTGCCGGCGCGGCCCTCGCCGAGGGGTTCTGCGTCGAATTACGCGTCGAAACATGTCGCCTCTCTGGCGCTTGGTCTGGCGTCAGCCTATATTGGGCATGACGGTCTGCGCTTCCCGGCAGGAGAACATTTTCCCCGGGGCCTTAATGATCCCTAGGGAGCTGTCCCTGGGAAGACCCGTGGGTTTTCTCATACGGCGCCCACCTACTTTGTAGGTTCCCGGGATCGCTCTCTCCACCGGTTGTGTGGATCGTCACCTATCGAAAAGGCCATCTGGCGGATATTGTCGTCGCGCCGCTTTGTGCGGTGCTCTCGAACGAAAAGTTCGCCCCGCTCCTCCAAAACGTCGCTCGTAACACTCCATCCAAATCTGACCCTTTCTACCGTCGGCGCATGGCATCCCCAAAAGACCTGAAAAAAAATCTCCGCAACCAAGCCCTCGGGCGCCGCGATGCGCTCGATCCTTTCTGGCGTGTGGAGGCAGCACTCGAAATGGCCGAGACGGCGCGCGATCGGATCACGGTCGAGCCGGGCCAGATCGTCTCCGGTTTCTGGCCGATGCGCTCGGAAGTCGACGTCCGGCCGCTGATGTTTGCCCTGCGCGAGAAGGGGGCAAGGCTCTGCCTACCGGCCATCCTCGACAAGACCACCATCGTTTTTCGCGAACTGGTGCGCGGCGCGCCGATGATCGACATGGGTTTCGGCACAGTCGGGCCGCATGAGGAAGCCGAGGTGCTCGATCCGCAGCTTATGCTGGTGCCGCTTGCCGCCTTCGATGCGCGCGGGCACCGAATCGGGTACGGCGCAGGCTATTACGATCGGGCGATCGGGCGGCTGGCCGACAAGGGCCAGCAGCCGCGGCTGATCGGCATTGCCTTCGACTGCCAGGAGGTGGCCCTGGTGCCGGACGAGCCGCATGACGTGATCATTCCCGAAATACTCACCGAGAGCGGGTTGCGCCGGTTCGCGCCGAAATTGTAGATAAGTTCCTGGACGCATGGTCTTTTCCGAAAGTCATGCAGCTTTTGCTTCGCTGACCTTCGGTTCGGGATCGCGCTTATATGAGACTTCTCTTCCTCGGCGACATGGTCGGCAAGACAGGACGTACGGCGGTGTGGGAACAACTGCCCGGCCTGATCTCGGATTTCAAACTCGACTTCGTCATCGTCAATGGCGAGAACGCCGCCGGAGGCTTCGGCATCACCGAGGAGATTTTTCGCGAGACGATCTCGGCCGGCGCCGATGTCGTCACCACCGGCAACCATGTCTGGGACCAGCGCGATGCGCTGATTTTCGCGCCGCGCGAAGAACGCTTCCTGCGTCCGTCCAATTTCCCCAAGGGTACGCCGGGGCGCGGCTCAGGCGTCTATATCGCCAGGAACGGCGCGCGCGTGCTGGTCGCCAACATCATGGGTCGGGTGTTCATGCATCCGGAGCTAGACGATCCGTTCCAGGCCGGCGAGCGCGAACTTGCCGCTTGTCCGCTTGGCGAGCAGGCCGATGCAATCGTCATCGATTTCCATGCCGAGGCGACCTCGGAAAAAATGTGCTTCGCTCATTTCGTCGACGGCCGTGCCAGTCTTGTTGTCGGCACCCACACCCATCAGCCGACCGGCGATCACCAGATTCTCAATGGCGGCACCGGTTATATTTCCGATGCCGGCATGTGCGGCGATTACGATTCCTCGCTCGGCATGGACAAGGAGGAGCCGCTCAACCGGTTCTTGTCCAAGGTGCCGAAAGGCCGCTTCGAGGCGTCGACCGGACCGGCGACATTGTGCGGCGTCGGCGTCGACATTTCCGACCGTAGCGGCCTGACAGAACGGATCGCGCCGTTTCGCCGCGGCCCGCGGCTCGAGGAAACGGCTCCATCCTTCTGGTCGTGACATTGATATAGACGCTTGCAATACCCAATTGCCGGCGAAACTGCTCTAGATCGTAGAGGGGACGACCTCCATGCAGCTAGTCGAATTCCTGGCGCCGCATTTCGCTTTTGTCTCCGACCCGACTGCGTGGGTCGCGCTGCTGACACTGATCGTGCTGGAGGTCGTGCTCGGCATCGACAATCTGATCTTCATCTCGATCCTGACCAACAAATTGCCGGTAGCGCAGCGGGCCCGCGCCCGGCGGCTCGGCATCTCCGCCGCGCTGGTGATGCGGCTGATCCTGCTGGCCACCATCTCGATCATCGTCCAACTGACGACGCCTATATTCACCGCCTTCGGCCACGGGTTTTCATGGCGCGACCTGATCCTGATCGCCGGCGGCCTGTTTCTCGTCTGGAAGGCGACCAAGGAGATCCACCACACGGTCGATCTCGATGATCACCAGGACACCATGATGGGCGAGACGCTGCAGCTTTCGCTGGCCGGCGCGATTTTCCAGATATTGCTGCTCGACCTCGTCTTCTCGATCGACTCGATCATCACCGCCGTCGGCATGACCGACGAAATCGCGATCATGTACATCGCGGTGATCGTGGCGGTGAGCGTGATGATGCTGGCGGCCGGGCCGCTGGCCGATTTCATCGCCAAGAACCCCAGCATCGTCATGCTGGCGCTGGGTTTCCTGCTGATGATCGGCATGACCCTGATCGCCGACGGCATGGGTTACCATGTGCCGAAAGGCTATATCTACGCCGCCATGGGTTTTTCGGCCCTGGTCGAAGGGCTCAACATGCTGGCGCGGCGGCGGAAGAAGGCAAAGGGCGGCGGGCACTGAAGATGACCCACCGCGGCTGACCTAATGCCCCGGCACGCCTTTCGGATGGCGGTCGCCGATCAGGTTGAGCGTCACGCCTTGCTCCAGCCACGCCTTGGCGCCGGCGAGCACCAGCGCAAAACCGCCGGTCGAGTCGATCGCCTGCGTGACCTGCTCATCGCGGCTGCCGACAAAGCCAAAATTGCGGACCTCGACAAAGGTCGTGGCGCCCGGCATCGCGGTAAAGGTCCACACCACCGTGGTCGGCGGATCGCTCCATTGCATGACGATCTTCTTGTTTTCGACGATCTCACGGATATTGACCGTCGTCGAGACGCCATACATGCGCCATTCCCAATGGATTTCCTTGCCGCTGTCCAACCTGTCGCTGCCATGGGTGAACCAGAACTTCGTCGTGATCGCCGGATCGACGAAGGCCTCGAATACGTCGGCGACCGGCCGCCTTATCAGCATGCCGGCTTCGGCGGTCGGTGTTTCGCGGATTTCCATATCGTCCTCCTTTCCACGGTGCCGCCTGTTCACCAGGCATCGGGTTCGCGCACCAGGTGAATGATGTCGGCCGGGTTGGTGATCCAGCCGCCGCGAAAGCCTTCACCCAGTGCCTCGATGGCGTCGCAGCGCACGACACCGGCCTTGGCGAGATGCTCCGCTGCGGCCGGAAAATCATCGGTGAACAGTTCCAGCCATATCTCGGCCTGGTTCATCATCGGCGCCTCGTCGATCCACAGTCGATTGGGACCGAGTTCGAAGCCGACGGCCGGCGGTTTGGCCGTGAATGGCTTCAGGCCGATGACGTCGCGATAGAAGGCGATCGTTGCCTGGTATTGATGCGGCGGGACTTTCATCGCGATGTTGATGCCGCCGGTGATCTTCGCGGTCATTCTTACTCCATTTGCTCTCAGATGTTGTTCTCGTTGGCCGGCTCGCCCTTCATCTCGCTGCGGTAATAGCCGTCGCGCAGATTGATGCCGTATTCGACATAGGCCTTCATGCAGGCCAGCATCTGCGACCAGCCCTCGCAATTGAGGTAAGATTTCTTCAGGCCGACCGCGTCCTCTTGCCAGCCGGTTTCGGCGATGGTGACGAAGGTGCCGCCGTCGTCGAGCGGCTCGAAATTCATCTCGATGCGGGTCTTGTAGGCGGGCTCGCCGTCGGCGTCGGTCGCATCCCAGCGCAGCACGATGCGGCTGTCTTTCTCCACCTGGTCGACCTCCACGGGAACCTTGCCCCACCAGATGACGGTGGCGCCCGCCAGCAGCGGTGCGCTGGCGCCGCCGATCGTGGTGAAGTAGCCGCTGAGCTTCTTCGGATTGACGACCGCATCGAAGACTTCGGCGACGGGTTTGCCGATGCGGCCAGAAACCCTGAATCCAAGAGACATATCCACAGCTCCTTCCTTGAAATGCAACGGCATTATGTTATAAAAACATAACATGTCAAGCACGGCGCAGGACGACGATGTTTTCAAGGCGCTGGCGCATCCGCGCCGGCGTGCGTTGCTGGACCGGCTGAAGGATGCGCCGCAGACCACCGGCATGCTGTGCGATGCCTTCCCAGACATGGACCGCTGCACGGTCATGCTGCATCTGAAGGTGCTGGAGGAGGCCGACCTGGTCGTGGTGCGCCGCGAGGGGCGCGAACGCTGGAACCATCTCAACGCGCTGCCGATCAAGCACATCCACGACCGCTGGATCAGTCAATATGCCACGCACGCGATCAGCATCCTCGACCGGCTGAAATCCGATCTTGAGGGATGAAAGGTTGCCGAAGCCTGCCACTTTCGGGCCTTGAGACCCTTGCGTGTCCGACGCAATGGCGCGGCTGGACGAATTGAGCCGATTTATCTATAAGCCGGCCATTCCGACAGAGAGCGCCGTACGTCCGTCCGGACGCAGCAGGACGTTCTGAAGTTTTGAATTCGAGCATTTTGCAAGGCGCCGGGTGGTTCACCAGGCCGCAGATGCTCTAGCCGAGAAAACGACAGGGGTGCCATGGCTGGCCATTCACAGTTCAAGAACATCATGCATCGAAAGGGCCGCCAGGATGCGGTGCGATCGAAAATGTTTTCCAAGCTGGCGCGCGAAATCACCGTCGCCGCCAAGAGCGGCACGCCTGATCCATCGATGAACCCGCGCCTGCGCCTTGCGGTGCAGAACGCCAAGGCGGTGTCGATGCCGAAGGACAACATCCAGCGCGCCATCAACAAGGCGTCGATGGGCGATGCCGAGACCTACGAAGCCGTTCGCTACGAGGGTTACGGGCCAGGCGGCGTCGCGCTGATCGTCGAGGTGCTGACCGACAACCGCAACCGCTCGGCGTCGAATGTGCGCGCTGCCTTCACCAAAGCCGGCGGGGCGATGGGCGAGACCGGCTCGGTTTCGTTCATGTGGGACCGCGTCGGCGAGATCTACTATCCGGCATCGGCCGGCAGCGCCGAGAAGGTGATGGACGCAGCGATCGAGGCCGGCGCCGACGATGTCCAGTCGGACGAGGAAGGCCACACGATCTATTGCGCCTTCGAGAATCTCGGCGAAGTGTCGAAGGCGCTGGAAGGCGCACTCGGCGAGGCTGAATCAGTGAAGCCGATCTGGAGGCCGCAGACCAATATCGCGGTCGACGAGGAGCGGGCACAATCGCTGATGAAGCTGGTCGCGACGCTCGAAGACGACGACGACGTGCAGAGCGTCTACGCCAATTTCGAGGTCGACGAGGAGACCTTGGCGAAGCTCAGCGCGGCGTAAGTTGAGAACGCCGCGCATCGACCACGTATCTTTCTTCTAGAGCTGTCAGTTACTGATGGGGGACGGATGACTGACACTGACGAGGCTCGTTTTTCTGACGCGATGTCCTGGCCTCGCCGGGGTGGCATATGGCGCCGGCTGTTCGCTTCGATCATCGACTATCTTATCGTCCTGATACCTCTTTACGGACTTGTAGCGGGTTTGTTTCTGCTAACTGACGGCGGAGTCAAAGGCAGCTTTTGGTTGAACTGGAGACTATGTCAGGCGGCTACGTTAAACGGAGCAAGTGATCCATCATTTGCCCGTTACGATTGGCAGATATGCAGAACGTCGCTGTTCGGTTTGACGGTCGCCGAATGGGCCCTGGGAACGGCTTCGGGCTCACAGTCTGAAGGAAATCCCTCCATCTCATTTGATTTGGATTCGCAGGGCAATATCCGACCGGCAGCATTGGATCTGGGTTTCCTCGAACTGGTCGTTCTCGCGTCTTATCTCCTTGTCATGGAGTTGACCTCTGGCCAGCCAATCGGCAAGCGGTTCGCGGCGCTCATAGTGCATGACCAGGATGACAAAAATAGAATCGGACTACCCGTACGAAAGGCTGTTCGGCGGCAGGGAATGAAATTTCTCGGCGCTTTGCCCATAATGTTCATGGGAGGGTGGTACACTGTTCAGGCTTGGGGCAGCGCTCCTGGGGTCGCGCAGGACTTCTCCCGGCTGGAGATTGTCGGTGCATACGCCGCGTTGGTCTTGGTTATGGTCTGGCCGATCTGGATCGCAATATCCATAGCTCTTGGCAACGACCCGATACACGATCGATTTGCCGTAACCACAGTTCGCGCAGATGAGACCGAGACATGAACGTGTCAGACAAAGCCCGCGTCCGCATCACCTATTGCACCCAGTGCCTGTGGCTGCTCAGGGCCAGCTGGATGGCGCAGGAGCTGCTGTCGACC
Source organism: Mesorhizobium sp. M0174 (assembly GCF_040322275.1). Classification (NCBI taxonomy): domain Bacteria; kingdom Pseudomonadati; phylum Pseudomonadota; class Alphaproteobacteria; order Hyphomicrobiales; family Phyllobacteriaceae; genus Mesorhizobium; species Mesorhizobium sp. M0174. The sequence continues at coordinate 296,011 of NZ_JAMYTB010000005.1, read as the reverse complement.
TTCGGCACCGATCTGGGCGAAGTGACGCTGGTGCCCGGCACCGGCGGCATCTTCACCATTTCCTGCAATGACACGCTGGTCTGGGACCGCAAGCGGGACGGCGGTTTCCCCGACGCCGCAAAGCTCAAGCAACTGGTTCGCGACGTCATCGATCCGGATCGCGATCTGGGCCATGCCGACCGCAAGGGCGATAAGTCAAAAGACCCTGCCTGAGGCCTTTTACACTTCCGTCCTGCATTCACCGCCAGGCGAAGATGAAGCAGCCCAGCGCCACGATGGCGGTGATGGTGCGGACATGGTTCCACATCACCCAGTCCCTGAGATAAGTGGCCCATACTGCAGCGCCGTTGGCGCTTGTCGGATCGACGGCGGCCAGGGCGTTGTTGAGCGGCACGTTGAACATCATCGTCACGATCGGGTTGCCGACGAGGTAGATCAGGGCGCCGGCGAGGAGCCAGAATGCACCCGGTTGGCTCCAGCCGATAAGAGCGCCGGCGGCAAGGACAAGACAGACCAGCCCGGTGCCGAAAAGCGCGGTCATGAATGCCGGCGTAATCACGGTGATGTTGATCGAATTCATGGCGGCGATGCCGCCTCCGGCAGGCAAGCGGCCGAGCGCCGGCATGATAAAGTTGGAGAAGGCGAAGAAAACGCCGCCGACAACGCCTGAGCCAATGGCAGCGACGAAAGTGAGGGTGGGAAGCAGTTTCATGATCATGTCAGTTGCTCCAGATGCCGGTTGAGGCGGTTTCGGTTGCGTAGGCGGAAAAGTCCTTTGGGGCGCGGCCGAGCACGCGCTCGACGCCGTCTGTCAGCGACTCGTTGCGGCCGTCGAGGACTTCGGTGAACAGCTCGTTGAGCAGCCACGCGAACTCGGCCGGCAACTCATGCTCGGCGATGGCGGCGGTGAACTCGGCGTGTGAAATCCGCTTGAAACGAATGTCGCGGCCGACGGCCCTGCCGATTTCGGCGACCGCGTCGGCGAAGCTCAGCAGCCGCGGCCCGGCCAACTCGTAGAGCTGGCCGATATGGCCCTGCCGGGTTAGTACGGCAAAGGCGGCGTCCGCGATATCGTCGGCATCGACGAATGGCTCACCGACATTGCCGACCGGCAACGCCACCTCGCCCTCGCGCAGGGCATCCACGAGAAACCCCTCACTGAAGTTCTGGGAAAACCAGGCGCAGCGCAGGATCGTCCAATCGGCGCCTGAGGCTTTCAGCATCTCTTCGGCACGTTGCGCTTCCGTTTCGCCGCGCCCCGACAGCAGCACCAGCCGGCGCACACCACACTGCACGGCAAGGCGAGAGAAGACGCCGACCGTGTCGGCCGCGCCGGGCACCGCAAGATCAGGATAGTAGCTGATGTAGACGGCGCCGACACCATCAAGGGCGGGTTCCCAAGTGGCTTTGTTTTCCCAGTCGAAGGGTGGCGTGCCCGAGCGCGAGCCTATCCGTACCGGTAGGCCCCGCGCCGTCAGCCGCTCGGCGAGGCGACGGCCGGTCTTGCCGGTGCCGCCGAGGATCAAAGTTGGTCTCGTTACAGTAGGGTTCATGTCGATTTTCCTCAGTTTGAAATGTGAGTAATCCTCACATTTGCAAAACGTGATAAACCCTCGTATTTTGCGAGTCAAGCCAATTTGTTGATTGTTCGTCGGGAGACAGTGATGGAAGGCTCTGCCGTATCGGATTCACAGGACGGCCAGATCGCATCGCCGCGCCGGGCACCGAGCCAGCAGCGCAGCCGCGAGCGGGTCGAGCGCATGCTGGCCGCCGCCTCGGCGCTGATCGCCGAGCAAGGCAGCGACGCCATGCGCATGGGAGTGGTGGCCGAGAGGGCTGGCGTGTCGATCGGCTCGCTCTACCAGTTCTTCCCGGACAAGCGGGCAATCATCTGGGCGCTGGCCGAGCGCTACACCGCGGAAAGCCAGGCCTGCATTGCCACGGCATTGGCGGAGGTCAGTGACGCCGAAGGCCTGTGGAAGGCGTTTTCGGAACTGGTGGATACCTACTACGGAATGTTCCTGGCGGAGCCGGTGATGCGCGATATCTGGTCGGGCACGCAGGCCGACAAGGCGCTGCGCGAGCTTGAGCTTGCCGACAGCCGGGCCAACGCCGAATTCCTCACTGCGGTGCTGAAAAGGCTGCGGCCGTCTGCCGATCCGGCGGCGCTGGAAGCGACGGCATTTCTCATCTGGCAGCTGGGCGAAGCCGCCATGCGGCTGGCGATCTCGGTCGGGCGAGAAGAAGGCGACAGGCTGGTTGCCGCTTACAAGCGAATGGCGCTGCGCGAGCTGGTGGACGGGTAGGCCGCCGTGCTCGTAGGGACAGGCCGTTAGGTGGTGGCGATCAACTGCGGAAGCGGGGCGCTGGCCCTCATCTGCCTGCCGGCACCTTCTCCTCGTTAGAGACGGGAAGAAGGGGGAACTCCAGCGCCGGCGACCCCTCGCCCCGTTCTTCACGAGGAGAGGGTAAGGGTGAGGGGCAGCGCCAAACCTGAGATGATTGCCGCTGAGGCCCAATCAATAAAAAACCCGCCACGAGGGCGGGTTTCTCGATCAGCGAAACGCCAGTGCTTAGAGGCCGAAACCTTCGAAACGCTTCTTGAACTTCGACAGGCGGCCACCGCGGTCGAGCAGGGTCTGCTGGCCGCCGGTCCAGGCCGGATGAGTGGTCGGGTCGATATCGAGGTTCATCGTATCGCCTTCCTTGCCCCAGGTCGAACGGGTCATGTATTCGGTACCGTCGGTCATGACGACCTTGATGGTGTGATAGTCGGGATGGATGTCGGTCTTCATGGTTCTGTTCCTGGCTGCCGGGTGCTGCCGACGGGCTGAAGCCTGCGTCGATGCGCCCCTTTTTAAAACTCGAAGCCGCAGCTATTGAGGAGCCACGGCTTCTAAAACGGTCGGCGAGCCTATACATCAGCCGGAATTGAATCACAAGGCCGCGGCAAGCGCATATTGATGGCGCAAACCTCAAAGGGCCAAAGGAAACGGGTCATGGCGAACATCAGTGGCGATGCAGACGAGCGCAGGCGCTCGCTGAGGCCGCTGCAGCGCCTGTTTCCCTATATCATGCATTACCGCAAAATGGTCATCGGCGCGATCGCCTCGCTGGCCGTCGCGGCGGCGACGACACTGGCGCTGCCGCTGGCCGTGCGGCGGATGATAGATCACGGCTTTTCCGCTTCCGATTCCAGCTTCATTGCCGAATATTTCGCCATGCTGGTGGTGATGGCCGCCGTGCTGGCGGCGGCGTCTGCCAGCCGCTACTATTTCGTCATCACGCTCGGCGAGCGCGTCGTTGCCGATATCCGCCGCGATGTCTTTGCCCATGTCACCACGTTGTCGCCCTCCTTCTTCGATACGGCCCAGTCGGGCGAGATCGTCTCGCGGCTCGCCGCCGACACGACGCAGGTCAAATCGGCCGTCGGTGCCACCGCCTCGGTGGCTTTGCGCAACGTCATCCTTGGCCTCGGCGCCGTGGCGATGATGGTCTTCACCAGCCCAAAACTGTCCGGCCTGGTTATCGCGGCCATTCCGCTAATCGTGCTGCCGCTGGTCGCCTTCGGCCGCTCGGTGCGGCGCAAGTCACGGCTGGCGCAGGATACTCTGGCCAATGCCACCGCCTACGCCAGCGAGCAGATCGGCGCGGTGCGCACCCTGCAGGCCTTCACCAACGAGAAGCTTGTAACCGGGTATTTTTCATCCGCCGTGGAAGCAGCGTTCGAAGCGGCGCGGGCCTCGATCTTTGCCCGCTCCTTTCTCACCTTCTTCGCCATCTTCATGATCTTTTCGTCGGTCGTGGCGGTGCTGTGGTTCGGTTCGCGCGACGTGCTCGACGGCACGCTGTCGCCGGGCACGCTTGGCCAATTCCTGCTCTATTCGGTGTTCGCCGCCGGCGCGCTCGGCGCCCTGTCGGAAGTCTGGGGCGAACTGTCCCAGGCAGCGGGCGCCGCCGAACGGCTGACCGAGATCCTGGCCGAGAAACCCGCGATCCAGGCGCCCGCCGATCCGAAGCCGCTGCCGGCAAAGGCGAGAGGCGCGGTCAGCTTCGACGATGTCTCCTTCTCCTATCCGGCCCGGCCCGACCGCGCCGCCGTCCATGGCCTGAGCTTTCAGGTCAAACCCGGTGAGACGGTGGCGATCGTCGGGCCATCCGGCGCCGGCAAGAGCACGGTGTTTTCGCTGCTTCTGCGCTTCTACGATCCGGAGGCCGGCAGGATCGTCATCGACGGGGTCGATCTGCGCGAGGCCGATCCGGCCGCGATCCGCGCGCGCATCGCCATCGTGCCGCAGGACGTCACCATTTTTGCGGCGAGCGCGCGCGACAATATCGGCTTTGGCCGGCCCGGTGCTAGCCAGGCCGAGATCGAGGCGGCGGCGAAGGACGCGCTTGCCGACGAGTTCATCCTGAAGCTCGAAAAAGGCTATGACAGCCAGGTCGGCGAGCGCGGCGTGACGCTGTCGGGCGGCCAGCGCCAGCGCGTGGCGATCGCCCGCGCCATTCTGCGCGATGCGCCGATCCTTCTGCTCGACGAGGCGACCTCGGCACTCGATGCCGAAAGCGAGACGCTGGTGCAGACGGCGCTGGACCGGCTGATGCAGGGCCGCACCACGATCGTCATCGCCCATCGGCTGGCAACCGTGCTGAAGGCCGATCGCATCCTGGTCATGGACGGCGGCCGCATCGTCGAGGAAGGCACGCATCAGAGCCTGGTCGCCAAGGGCGGCATCTATGCGCGGCTGGCCAAGCTGCAGTTCGATACCGGTGCGAATGCTTTCAGGGGCGCGGCCGAGTAGGTCTGCCCGCGACGGCCGGGATTCTTCAGCTACCGAAAGCTCGGCGTTTGCCGCGTCGATAGGCGATGAACAGGGGAACGCCGACAAGCAACGACAACAAAAGCATGCTGGCGACGGTCTGTCGCTGCTCCTTTGCCGGATCGCTGAGCTGCACATCGGCGGGCGGCTCTTCATAGGTAAAATCGTACTGCCAGCGAATTTGGTCTGCGACGTCATCGACGGTTTTCAGATAGTCGGCAATCGCCTTGGCCGGCACTTCGCTTGCCAGCGTCTGAAAGTTCCATTCAACTTGAAATTCGGTGGGCGTGTTGGACCAGGACGCCTTGAGAGACAGATAGGGCGTCACGACGTTTTTCATCGATTCGCCGGAAAATCTCGCCTTGAGGTTGCGCACGGTCACCTTGTGGCGGCGGTAGAACTGGGAGCCGAGGGAGACGGGCCCGGTTCGGTCGACGATTGTCGGGGTTGGAAGAGAGTTGTTGCCGAGATCGGCCGCGCGGATCGGGAAATTCTTTGCCAGATCGTTGGCCGCCAGCGCCTCCGCCGGCAAGCGATAACTTTCCTTCACGCTCACTATGTTGCCGTCGCGGCGATCCACGATTTCCGGCTTGGCGATAGTTTGGATGCCTGGATATTGCTTGTTGTAGTATTTCAGGTAGGCGTCCGACACCTCGCTCAGCGACCGGCTGGCGAAATTGCCGCGCATCCAATCGGCATCGGCGTCCTCATATGTCGAGAAGACCGTCAGTACCAGAGGATCGCCCGGTTTGCGCGGAAAGTCGAATTCCTCGGCGATCTGGATCGATGGGCTGGTGAGCACAGGGCTCGGCATCTTCTCCAACCCGCCGGTGCTGGAAAGCGGCAGCGCGAAGCCGTAGTCCGGCTGTGCGAGATTGTGCGCCGTGCCGCCCTGAAGATAGTTCGTGGCGTCCAGCCAATATGTCTTTGCTCCGATCCTTGCCTTGACTATGGCATGGTCGAAATCGCGGAGCGCCGGCAGATGCTGGTCCAGGGCTCGTCCCTCGTCGAGATCGGCCAAGGCGACCTCGGCAGCAATGCCAAGCCGCACAAGCGACGAGACCAGCAGCAGGGCCTTGTCCTTGCAGTCACCGAACCCGCTCAAGATGACCGTCGCGGGATCACGCGGAACGTAGGAACCGGCACCCATCGACAGGCTTACATAGCGGATCTGGTCCTGCACCAACCGCATTGCCTCGACCATTCGGTCCTCCGGCACCGGATGTCGCAGAGCGATGTCGTCGAGCTTTGCGGCAAAAGCCGGGGGGAAAACGGTCGCTGGCTTGTAATAGGGCGCAACGGCATCGACCACACTTTGCCAAATCGCGGTAGACGCGACATCGATGGAGCCCCAGCCTGGATAGGTTACGGGCAGGTTATCCTCGACATTGACCGGTTTCGGGTTTGGAATTTCCCATAGATAAGTGGTGTCCGGCCCAGTCGGGGAGATTGAGGGCTTAAGTCGGGTTCCCCTTGTCTTGATCTGGAGCAGCTGGCCCGAAGGCCAAATGATGCTTGTGCGGATAAGCGCTACCGGCTCTTCCCATTCGGTGGCGAAATTCTTGAAGAAAAGGTCCTTGCCGACCAGCGGTGTTACTTCGTAGGTCGACCCGTAATCGACGATGTCGCCGGCACGCACGTCATCGATGTTGACATGTGCAGTCAGCCAGCCGTCGAAGACGCCTTTCTCGGCGTCTCTTTCCCTGCGGAAGATGTCGAATTCGACGCCTTCCAGCCGGTCCAGAACGGCGCCATCGCGGATGATGTGAAGATGGTTGAGCGTGACCTTGTGCCGGGACGGATCGAACTGCAGATCGATACTCGCGCCACGATCCAGGCCGGGACGGTCGACGATCTTATAGACGGTGCGCGAGTACTCGACATAGCCGCCGGCGCAATGCTTGATCTGGTCGTCCGAGAGCAGCCATGAAACGCCATTCTTGATTTGATCCGATCGGGCGGGATCGGCAGCCGGAATTTCAAGCTGCTCTACCCAGCTTTCTGCCGGACCCTTGAAAACCATGTCGTCGGACATGGCCGGAGAACTCAGACCGACCAATAAGATGAAAATTACCAAGCAGGGCCAGAAAGACTTCATCCTATGAAAACTGTAACAGGCAGACATCTACGCTCGCCCAACTTGGAAGAACTCCTTTTTCAGAGGCTTTCCCACCAAAGTAAAGGCCAGTTTCGCGGATTTCTGCGGTCACCGCGGCAAGAGCCGGGAATAGACGGAACGGCTCACTTCCCGTACCGCTTCTTCAAGTGATCGGTGAAATGTACGGCATTGAGCTTTTCGCCGGTGGCGCGTTCGAGCAGTTCCGGCGTCGACCAGCGCGAGCCTTGCGACCAGATCCTTTTGCGGCGCCAGTCGTTGATCGCGGCGAAATCTCCCTTGGCGAGGTCTTCGTCGGCTGAAGGATGATCCCTTGTCAGCGCCGCCCATTGCTGCGCCGCCATCATGGCGCCGAGCGTGTAGGAGGGGAAATAGCCAAAGGCGGCACCCGGCCAGTGGACGTCCTGCATCGGACCATCAGCCGGATTGTCTGATGTCGACAGCCCGAGATAATCGCGCATCTTGGCATCCCAGGCCTCGGGCAGGTCGGCTGCTTCCAGCCGTCCCGAGACAAGCTCCTGCTCCAGCTCGTAGCGCAGGATGACGTGCAGCGGATAGGTGACCTCGTCGGCATCGACACGGATCAGGCCGCGCTCGACCCGGTGCACATGCGGCAGGATGTCGTCGATCGTCCAGCTCTCGCCAAGGTGTCTTTCGACCACCGGCAGCGCCCAGCGCCAGAATTCTGGATTGCGGCCGATCTGCTTTTCGACGAACAGGCTCTGGCTTTCATGCACCGCCATGCCGCGCGCTTTGCCGAGCGGCCAGTGCGCCCATGCCTTCGGCAGGTTCTGCTCGTACAGCGCATGGCCGGTCTCGTGCAGCACGCCCATCAGCGCCGACAGGAAATCCGAGGTCTTGTAGCGGGTGGTGATGCGCACGTCGCTCGGCACGCCGCCGCAAAACGGATGGTGCGAAACCGACAGCGAGCCGTGGGTGAGGTCGAAGCCGACTGCCGTCATCATGGCGAGGCCGAGCTCGCGCTGCTTGTCCAAGGGGTAGCTGCCGGAAAGTGGCTTCAGCGGATGTTTCGCCAGCCGCTCTTCCTGCACGGCCAGTGCCTCCGGTACGAAGCCTTTCAGGAAGGCCTTCAACTCGGCAAACACAGGCGTGATGTCGGCGGTGCGATTGCCCGGGTCATATTGCTCCATCAGCGCGTCGTAAGGCTCGAGCCCGAGCACCGCGGCGCGAAGTGCCGCCTCCTCGCGGACCAGCGCCACGACGCCTTCCAGCGCCGGCAGGAAGCCGGCCCAGTCGTTCTTGGCGCGCAGGTCGCGCCAGAGCTGCTCGGAGCGCATGCGCGCTGTCGTCTGGCGCTCGACGAATTCGACCGGCAGGCAGGTCAGGTTGGTGTATTGCCGGCGAAATTCCCTGACCGCGGCCTGCTGCTCTTCGTTCAGCGCTTCCTGCTCGGCCGCCGCGATCCAGTCGGCAATCTCCGGCGCAGTCGCCCGGGCATGGTGCATGCCGGCAAGCGCCGACATTGCCTCCGCGCGCTTCTCGCCGCCGCCGACCGCCATATGGGTCGCTTCATCGGCGCCGAGGATGGCGAGGGCGTGTTCCAGTGCTTCGAGTTTGTGGCCGAGGTCGTCGAGTTTTTGAAAGGACATTGTGGGTTCCGCTGATTTGACGGCGAGAAAAGATATCAATGCAAAACTGTTGGCAACCCCGAAAGCCGCCCGCGACCGACGCATTGAATGCCGGCCGCAACGGCCGGTTTTCAGTTCAAAGCCTTCGTCCTGGTCTGCGTCGCCGTCGCCGGCCTTTACGGCGCGGCAACGGCGGGCCGTAAAATCCTGTTCATCCGAACAGTGCCGGCAGTGCTGGCGCTGATTGCGCAGGCGTTGGGCTAGCGCATGATCCCTGAACCGAAAGCTGGACAAGGATCATGCGCAAAATCAATTGCCACAGCGCCGGGCATTGCGGCCGGTTTCAGCCGCCTGGATAGATTGGGCCATAGCCGTTCGGATAGTATCCGCCATCGGCGCCGTTGCCGATGAGGAAGGCACTGCCGGTATCAGCGCGCAGCTTTTGGCTGACATCGTCGAGCTGCGCCAGCAACTGCTGATCTTGCGTGCTCGGCATCGTTCCCTCGCGTGCGGCCCTCTCGGCGGCCTGGTCGAGTTGAGCGACCTGCGTGCGCAAGTCACGCGCCTCGCCCGGCTCGAGCTTGTTCGCCTGGATGGCGCCCTGGATAGCTGTCTCCACGCTCTGGATCTGATTGATCAAGGCCGTCTCGCGTGGGCCGGCGTAAGCGCCGGCAAACGGAACGAGGAGAAGTGTGGCGAGCGCAGCGGTCCTAAGATTCCTGGGAGCGAAGAAGCGCATGGTTGCATCTCCTTTACTGGGGAAGGCGGTGGTTGGGAGGGGGCGCTGCCTTCCGGCCGCGGGCCGTCAGGTTCCGTCGCGTCGCGATCAGCGGTTCCACGCCGGCGGCTCTAGGCCCATGACCAAGGCCAAAAAGGTCACGGCGGCAAAATGTAATTAAAAAAAGGTAATTTTTTCAGCTCTTGCCGCTGCCGCACCAGTGCCCTAAATGCCGCCGACTTGAGCCGGCTCGCCCTGGCGCATGATATAAGCCAAAGGCTTGCAGATCACCGCTCGGTCAGCTTCAACTCGATACGGCGGTTCTTGTTGCGCGCCTCTTCGGTATCGGCGGGGTCGAGCGGCTGGAATTCGCCGAAGCCGGCCGCGACCAGCCGGTTGGCCGGCACGCCGTTCTCGATCAGGAACTTGACCACCGAGGTCGAGCGCGCCGTCGACAATTCCCAATTGTCGCGGTAGCGGCCGGTGCCGGAGAGCGGCTTGTTGTCGGTGTGGCCATCGACGCGCAGCACCCAGTTGATCTCCGGCGGGATTTCCTTTTGCAATTCGATGATGGCATCGGCAAGCTTCTTCATCTCGACCTTGCCAGCATCGTTGATCACTTCAGAGCCGGTCGGGAAAAGCACTTCCGACTGGAAGACGAAGCGGTCGCCGACGATACGGATGTTCTCGCGATCGGCGAGAATTTCACGCAAGCGGCCGAAGAAATCGGACCGGTAGCGGTTCAGCTCCTGCACGCGTTGCGCCAGTGCGACGTTGAGGCGGCGGCCGAGATCGGCGATCTTGGTGTTGGATTCGCGGTCGCGCGTTTCGGACACGTCGAGCGCTTGTTCGAGCGCTGCGATCTGCTTGCGCAGCGCCGAAATCTGCTGGTTGAGGATCTCGACCTGGCTTAGCGCCTGCTGGCTGATCTGGCGCTGGCTGTCGAGTTCGCCGGAAAGGGCCGTTGCGCGCTGGTTGGCGGCATCGCCGGCACCGGCGCCTTGCGCCAGCAATTGCTCGAGCCGGCTTTTTTCGGCCTCCGATGCGGATAGCGATGCCTGCAAATTGGCAAGGGTGTCTTCCTTGTCCTGTGTCGTCGAGCGCTCCAGCGCCAGAAGCTGGGTCAACTCATTGATCTGCGAGTTGAGGCGGTTGAGCACCGTGTCCTTGCCGGAGATCTCGCGGCCGAGCAGGAATTGCGCCAAAACGAAAACCGTGAGCAGGAACATGATCGCCAACAGCAGCGTCGACAGCGCATCGACGAAGCCCGGCCAGTAATCGATGCGGCGGTCGGAGCGCCGGCCTCGCGCCAACGCCACGTCAATGCACTCCGGGCTTCTTCAAGGCGTCGGCGATCTTCTCCAGGGTGTTGCGCATCGCCTTCTGCTCGTCGGACTGGGCCTCGACCCAGTCGCGCATGATCTGCTGTTCCGAGCGCATGTTCTTGACCAGGCCGGAAATGCCGTCGGCGAGATTGGCCATGGCAGTGGCCACGCGCGGATTGGAGCCGCCGCCATTTTCCTGCAGAGTGCGCAGTTTTTCCGACAACAGCCGGATTTCCTCGGAGGGTTCGGTCCTCGCCGCGTCGGCAACGACGATGTCGGAGGACAGGTCGGTGACCGAGGACAGCCAGTTTTCGAGTTCGGTATAGAAGCGCGTCTGGGCGCGGCCGGCCTGCAGGTCGAGGAAGCCGAGCACCAGCGAGCCGGAGAGGCCAAACAGCGAGGACGAGAAGGCGGTGCCCATGCCGGCCAACGGCGCGGAAAGCCCCTGCTTCAGGGATTCGAGCACGGCGGCGGCATCGCCGGTGCCGGGATCGAGCGACTCGATGGTTTCGCGGATCGAGCCGATCGTGTTGAGCAGGCCCCAGAAGGTGCCGAGCAGGCCGAGGAACACCAGCAGTCCGACAAGGTAGCGCGACGTGTCGCGGCTTTCGTCGAGGCGGGTGGCGATCGAATCCAGCATGGTGCGCATCGAACTGGTCGAGAAGGCAATCGTCGAGGAGCGGCCGATCATCGCCTTCATCGGCGCCAGCAGCACCGGTTCGGTGGTCTCGGAACCGGCGCGGAACGAGTTGACCCAGCGCACCTCGCGGAACAGCCGGCCGACCTGGACGAAGGCTAGCAGGATGCCGACCGCAAGCACGCCGATGATCAGGCCGTTGAGACCGGGATTGGTGACGAAGGCGGTCGAGATCTGGCGCGTCAGGATGGCGGCGATAAAGGCCACGATGAACAGAAAGATCACCATGGTCAGCAGAAACACCTGCGGGCTCGACAATTTGTGCGGATCGTAGATCAGAACGTCGGAGCGCCTGCCCATGCCGAAGGATCTGAGAAGAGTCATCCGTGCCCCGTTTCCGATGCCGTCGCCGCCGATCAATTTGTGTTTGCGACTCTAAACGGAATTGTGACGAAATTGAATGGCGCTTGGCAATATTGCCACTGTCCGCGACCGGAGGTCAAAGCCGGTTGATGACCAGGCAGTCGACCATGGCGGCCAGATGCAGGCCGGCGCCGGTGACGACAAAGCCATGCCACAGCGCATTGTGGAAGCGCAGGCCCCTCCAGGCGAAGAAGATCACGCCGCAGGAGTAGACGATGCCGCCGGCAACGATGAGCGCGATCGATGTCGCCGGCAGCGTCCGCACGAGCGGCTCCACCAGAACGAGACCGCTCCAGCCGATGGCTAGATAGAAGACGATCGCCAGCCGGTCGAAACGGCCGGGAAGAAAGACCTTGATGGCGATGCCGACCGCCGCGGCGGTCCAGACCAGGACGATCATCGAAACGGCCAGCGGCGAGCCGCCGAGCTGGGCCAGGAAAGGCGTGTAGGTGGCAGCGATCAGCAGGTAGATCGCGGCATGGTCGAAGCGCCGCAATATCCATTTTGCCGGCGACGACACCGGCCAGACATTATAGGCCAGCGAAATCGACAGCACGGTGAGCAGCGAGACCACATAGAATGCGGCGGCGACATATTCGCCGGGGCCGGTTCGATAGGCGGCCAGTGCCAGCAGCGTCGAGCCGGCAGCGATCGCCAGCACGATGCCCACGGCGTGGACAACGCCGTCGGCGATGATCTCGGCGCGCGAGTAATGCCAGCGCCCCATAAAAGGAATGTCGAGCTGGGAGAATTCGCTCTGGGATTTGGGCCGGCTGTTCGTCATCGATGATCCTGCGTCGCCTTATCTGGGCGGCCGCGGGCGAGTATTTCAAGCTTTGGTTGCGGTTTTGCGACTGCGGCGCTTCAGCGCGGCGCGCCTCTATCAGTTGGCTGAGAGTGGCCTTTTGATGGTCTTCAACAGCGCGCGCTGGATGAGTTCGTTGCCGGCAACCAGCGAACCGGCGTTCAGCACGTCCTGTCCCCCGGCGAAATCGGAGACGAAACCGCCCGCCTCGCGGATCAGCAAGATGCCGGCGGCGACATCCCAGGCCGACAGGCCGGTTTCCCAGAACCCGTCCATGCGGCCGGCGGCGACGTAGGCGAGATCGAGCGAGGCGGAGCCGAGACGGCGGACGCCAGAAACCTCGGCCATGACATTGCGGAGCTCGATGAGGAAATTGCCGTGCTGGCCACGCCCGAGATGTGGCATGCCGCAGCCGATCACCGCATCGACCAGCTTGGTGCGGCCGGCGACGCGCAGCCGGCGGTCGTTCATGAAAGCGCCGCCGCCGCGCTCGGCGGTATAGAGTTCATCCATGGCCGGATTGTAGACGACCCCGGCGACGATCTGGCCCTGGCGCTCCAGCGCGATCGAAACGGCAAAGAGCGGAATGCCGTGCAGGAAATTGGTGGTGCCGTCGAGCGGGTCGACGATCCAGCGGTGCTGGCCGTCGTCGCCCTCGATCACGCCGCGTTCCTCCATCAGGAAGGCGTAGCCGGGCCGCGCCTTCGACAGTTCGGCAAAGACGATGTCTTCGGCCTTGCGGTCGGCCTGGCTGACATAGTCGCCTGGCCCCTTCATCGAGACCTGCAGGTTCTGCACTTCGCCGAAGTCACGCGACAGGGAGCGGCCGGCCTTCATTGCGGCCTGGACCATGACATTGAGGATCGCGGAACGCGCCATTGTGTTTCTTCCTGCTGCCCGCGCTTTAGTCGGCGCGGCGCACGTAAGTGATTTCGTTGGTATCGACGATGATGCGCTCGCCCGAGCCGATGAACGGCGGCACCAGCACGCGGATGCCGTTTTCGAGTATCGCCGGCTTGTAGGACGAGGCTGCCGTCTGGCCCCTCACCACCGGGTCGGCCTCGGTGATGGTCAGCGTCACCTGGTCGGGCAGCGAAATACCGATCGGCCTTTCGTCATAGAGCTGGACCGTCACCATCATGCCGTCCTGCAGGAAGGCGGCGCGATCGCCGACGAACTCCTTTTGCAATTCGAGCTGCTCGTAGCTTTCGGTGTCCATGAACACCAGCGCGTCGCCCTGCTCGTAGAGGAAAGAAAAATCCTTCAGATCGAGCCGGATCTGCTCGACCGTCTCGGCCGAACGGAAGCGCTCGTTGAGCTTGGTGCCGTTGATCAGGTTCTTGAGTTCGACCTGGTTGTAGGCGCCGCCCTTGCCGGGCTTGACGGTGTTGGTCCTGACCGCCACCCAAAGGCCGCCATCGTGCTCGATGACGTTGCCGGGACGGATTTCGTTGCCATTGATCTTGGCCATGGTGAGGTGATCCGGAAATGAGATGATCGCCGCAAAGGGCAATTTGGCGCCTCCAAGACCACAAATCGCCAGCAGAGGCAAGGAGCGCCTTCCGATGAAGCGGGAACGAAGCTGGCCCGGCAGCGCGGCGTGGCGGCCTCAGTCCGTCCTGACAGTCGCGGTGACGGCCTCGGTCACTGCGTCGGCGACCTCTCTCAAAAGATGCAGGTGCGGCGAACGCAGGACGACAATTCGCAGCGACAGCTCGAGGCCGGGAGCGTCGACCAGGGCAATGCCCTGCGGCAGCTTTTCCCGCAGCAGCCGCCTGGGCAGCAGGCCAAGGCCTTGGCCTCGACGAACCCAGTCGATCTGCAGCGCGCTGTCCTGAATCTCGGCGCCGACCATCAACCTGTGGCCGTCCTCGGCCAGGGCAGCCGCCAGCCGCCGGCGCGCGTCGCAGGGTTCAGGGCTGAGGACCCAGGGCGTGGTCTTGACGTCGGCTTGCCGGCTGGTGTTTTCGGCAGCGATGATGCCGAGGGGCTCGGTTCCGACAACGCCGTCTCCAGTTTTGGAATTGCTGCCGTCCAGGATGAAGGCGAGGTCGAGCTGTCCGCGCTTGTGCTGGTCGGCCAGCTCAAGGCTCCAGCCGCTCTTCAGACGCAGCGAGACCTTCGGAAACCGCGCCACGGCATCACCAATGGCGGCGGCCACGGCTTTGTCGCAAAGTCCATGCGCGAGGCCGAGCCGCAGCAGGCCCCCCGGCTCGTCGCCCTTGGCGAATGATCTCAGCGCGTCGACGGCGGCGAGAATGTCCTTGCCGCGTGCCAGCACCTCTACGCCGGCCGGGGTCAGTCGCGACGGCTTTAGCCGGCGGTCGAGCAATTCCGTGCCGAGCATCTCCTCCAGCCGCTGGATCTGGCGGGTGACGGCCGGCTGCGTCAATGGCAGGCGTTGCGCCACCTTCTGAATCGAACCCTCCTCGGCAAAGAGCGCCAGTGTTTTCAGTTCTTCAAGCACGACACACCCGAACATGTCAGATAAGCATAATTATCCTGAACATTATGAATTTGAAATCCGATGGATGGCAAGCGATTTTCCTCTGGCAGGACCCAGCTGAAAAGGAACGACGATGAAAGCGATCGAATTGCAGAGCCCGGGCGGCCTCAAGAGCCTCAGAATGGTCGAGCGGCCGATGCCTGAACCGGGGCGCCAGGAGATGATTGTGAAGGTCAAGGCGACGGCGCTGAACTACCGCGATGCCGAGATCGTCCGCGGCGGCTATCACACGAAGTTTGCATTGCCGCTGGTGCCGCTGTCGGACGGCGTCGGCGAAGTCGTTGCCATCGGCGCCGAGGTCAGCCGGTTCAAGATCGGCGACCGGGTCTGCGGCACGTTCTGGCAACGCTGGGTCGGCGGCAGTTTCGCGATGGCCGAGCCCTCCTATCAACGTGGCGGCCCGATCGACGGGCTGCTCAGCGAATTTGCCCGGCTCGACGAACAGGCGGCGGTGCTGGCGCCGGCCAATCTGAGCGACCTCGAGGCGGCGACGCTGCCATGCGCCGGCGTGACGGCATGGCACGCGCTGTTTACGGAAGGCAGCGTCAAACCCGGCGACACCGTGCTTTGCCTCGGCACCGGCGGCGTTTCGCTGTTTGCGGTGCAGTTCGCCGCCGCTGCCGGGGCGCGCGTCATCGTGACGTCGAGCAGCGATGAGAAGCTTGCGCGGGCAAAGCAACTTGGCGCGCAGGATGGCGTGAACTATCGCAGCGTCCCCGATTGGGCATCGGCCGTGCTGGGATTGACGGATGGCCGCGGCGCCGACCATATCATCGAGGTTGGCGGACCGCAGAGTTTTGCACAATCGCTGAGGGCAACGGCGCGCGGCGCCCAGATCAACGTCATCGGCTATCTCGGCGGCAGTGACGGCGCCATCAACCCGCTCGACATCTTCCGCCGGCAGGTCCGGGCGCGAGGCATACCGGTGGGCTCACGCGAATCCTTCGAGGCGATGAACCGAGCCATTGTCGTCAACCGGTTGAGACCGGTGATCGACCGGGTCGTGCCATGGAGCCGGGCCGCCGAAGCCTTTCGGTACCTTGAACACGGCTCGCCCTTCGGCAAGGTCGTGCTCGATCATACCCAATGAGCCCGCCTGACGAGCCCGGTGCGATGAGTCTCGAGACCGCGGTCAGGGCAGGCGGTTGGCCCGTTGCAGCGCCTGCTGCGTCTGGTCGTCGGTCAGGCCCTGCAGGAAATCGTCCATCTCTTGGTCGATGAGCCCGGCGCGGCGGGCGACAACATACCAGGCGCCGGCGAGGATCAGATCCGGGTCGGTGCCGATGCCGTTCATGTAGAGCTTGGCGAGACGGTTCTGGGCGGCGACATTGCCGCCCTCGGCGGCCTGCTTCATCCAGTTGAAGCCGGATTTCAGGTCGCGGGCGCCGCCGCGCCCCTCGATCATCCAGGTTGCGAGATCGATCTGTGCCGTGTCGTAGTTCTGCCGCGCGGCCTGTGCCAGCAGGCTGCGGGCGCGGACATCGTCGCGCGGCTTGCCGCCGGCGCCATTGGCGTAGACCTGTGCCATCGCATATTGTGCGTCGGCAAGCCCGGTCGCGGCAGCGCGCTCGTAATAGGATACGGCTTTGGCAATACCGGCATCGCCGGGCTCTTGTTCGACCATCAGCTGCGCAAAATTGAACTGCGCCAGGCGGTTGCCGGCCTCGGCGGCGGCCTGCATCAGCGCATAGGCCTCCTTCTCGTCCTTTTTGACGTAGCGGCCGTCGAGCAGCATCAGTGCATACTGGAATTGCGATTCCGGGACGCCCTGCTCGGCGGCAAGCGCATACCACTTCGCCGCCCCTGCCGCGTCGACCGGCACGCCGAGGCCGCGCGACAATATCTCGGCCACCAGCGTCTGTGCCGCCGGATCGCCGTTTTGAGCGCGCGAAAGCGCAAGGTTGTAGGCCGTCTTGTAGAGCCCGCGCTGAAAGGCGCCGTAGGCAGCATCGGACGGCTTTGCGCCGAAGCGGTCGGGGTTGATGGTGTCGGCCGACGGCAACGGGGTGGTGGTGGCGGGCTGCGGCAATTGTGCGGCGATCGGCTTGTCGGCAGGTTCGCTGGAATCCGGCCTGGGCTGCGGCAGCGGAACGGGTTCCGCCGCTATCGCCTGCGTCACGGCCGTTGCAAGAAAGGCGCTGAAAAGGATTTTCCGCGAGAGCACGTCAGTCCTCGAAGCGCGGCGCGGTTTCGTCGAGCAGCGCGTTAGCGGCGGCGACCGCCATCTTCGGATCGACGTCGTCGGCGAAGACGGCGCTGGACAGCGCCACGAATTCAGCGCCGGTGGCGGCGACCGCTTCCACCGAGGCAAGATCGGATCCGGCCATGACGATGCAGGGGATCTGGATGACGTCCGCCCACCATTGCCCGAGCGACAGGTTGCGCGGGTGCGGCTCAGGCTTGTTGTCGTAGCCGAAACGGCCGAAGAAAATGTAATCAGGCCTGACTTCGCCGAGTTCCAGCGCATCGTCGCGGGTCTTGGCGCCGCCGGTGCCGACCATCATCCTGGCCTGGAAGTGTTGGATCGTTTCGGCGAGCTCGTCCTTGCCGACCTCGACATGAATGCCGTCGGCCTGGACGCGGCCGGCGATGCGGGTGTCGCCGGCAATGATGACGGCAATGCCGGCCGCTTGCGCCACCGGCACGATCTGCTCGGCAAAGGCTTGGAAAGAGGCCTCGTCCATACCGTTTTCCGGCAGGATAAGCGAGGCGACGTCACCGCCCTCGAAGGCCGCGGCGATGCGCTCGGCCGGCACGTTCGGCGGCGCGATCAGCACGATACGGCAGCGGTTGGGCGGCGTTGCGTCATTCATTGGTGTTCGATCCCGGTTATCGCCTATGCCGGGCGAAGATGGTTGCATTGCGGCATAGAGCAAAGTGCGGGGATTGAACAGGCGGCAGGGGGATCACGATTGCCGTCAACGATTCCATAGGGCTCGGCGCATGACTGCCGTTGGCCGAAATTCTCCTCGCCTGGTCGCCTGCGGCCCTACGCAGGCACCTTCGATTTCCACAGCGACCAGCCGAGATTCATGCCGGCCGCGGCGACCAGGATGGCGGCGGCGCCGACGATCTGCGCCGGATGCAGCCGATGGCCGAAGGCGACGACATCGACGAGGATGGCGACGACGGGATAGATGAAGGACAGCGATCCCTGCAGATGCGTCGGCAGCTTCTGGATGGCGCCGTACATGAGGATGTACATCAGGCCGGTATGGACGATGCCGAGCGTCGCCAGCATGACCCAGCTCCGCGCATCGGCGGGAAGGTGGGTGAGATTGGCGAAAGGTGCCAGCATGAGAACGCCGACGCAGACCTGGATCAGGGCGATCAGGTGCGGCGGCGTGCCTTTGAGCTTCTTGGTGACGATAGCCGCAACGGCCCAGAAGAAAGCCGCGGCCAGCGCCATCGCAATGCCGGTAAAGTAATCCGTACCATGATCGCCTGCATCGGGCGCGGCCTGCACGATCAGCAGCATGCCGGCAAAGGCGATGCCGAGCCAGGTCAGCTTGGTCACCGTCAGCCGTTCGGAGAAGAAGAGCGCGCCAAAACCTACCAGCATGAAGGGCTGCGTGTTGTAAACGGCCGTGGCGATCGAGATCGACGCGCGGGAAAACGCGCTGAACAGCAACAGCCAGTTGATAACGATGGCAGCACCGCCGAGAGCCGCGATCGCGACGATGCGAAGCGACAGCCTGCCACGCAGCAGTCCCAGCGCCGCGCAGATGATCAGCAGCGTTACCGCCCCGAAAGCACAGCGCCAGAACACCACGTCCATGATGGGCTGGCCGGAAAGCACGACGAACCAGCCGATCGTGCCGAGGATCGCCATCGCCGCCGTCATTTCGATCGTGCCGCGTACCGTGTTGTCCATGGATGCTCCTGAAACCCGTTGAGATTTTATAATCCCACGGCGGATCGGGTATTTCCATGACTTGCAGCTGGTGATATGCAGGACGAACCTCATTTAATTAGGTAGACATCGGCTTTTTCTTGGAATTGTAAAATGCTGGACGAACTCGACAGAAAGCTCCTCGATATCCTGGTCAAGGATTCACGGACCTCGCTGAAGGAACTGGCGCTGCAGGTCGGGTTGTCGTCGCCAAGCGTTTCGGAGCGGCTTCGGCGGCTTGAGGATCGCGGCGTCATCCGCGCGTTCACCATTGACATCGATCCGCAGGCGCTCGGCTACGCCTTGCAGGCGATCGTTCGCATCCGGCCATTGCCGGGCAAGCTGCACATCGTCCAGAAGCTGATCGAGGAAATCCCGGAATTCGGCGAATGCGACAAGGTGACGGGCGATGACTGCTTCGTTGCCCGGCTGTTCGTCCGCTCGATCGGCGAGCTGGACGGGATTCTCGACCGCATTGCCGACAAGGCCGAAACCAGCACCGCCATCATCAAGGCGCAGCCGATCCGGAGACGCCCGCCGCCGCTCGACATGCCAAACATGTGACGGGTTTCGGTGGCGTGGCCCACATATTTGCGGTCGCGGTCTGGCCATTTCTGGTCTATTCCAGAGTTCAACTTTCCCTCCAGCGTCCCTTCCCCATGTCAGGCCTGCTCGTCGATCCCTGGTTCTATGCCGCGGCCATTCCGGCCGTCATCCTCGTCGGCCTGTCGAAAGGCGGCTTCGGCGGCGCCGTCGGCTTTGTCGGCGTGCCGTTGATGGCGCTGACCATGCCGCCGGTTCAGGCTGCCGCAATTCTTCTGCCAATTCTGTGCCTGATGGACATTGTCTCGGTATGGACGTGGTGGGGCATCTTCGACCGCAAGATGCTGGCCGACATGATGCCGGGCGCCGTGATCGGCATCGCCCTTGGCTGGCTGACGGCGGCACTTGTAACCGAAGAGATGGTGCGGCTGATCGTCGGCGCGGTTGCCCTGATCTTCGTGCTGCGCTGGCTCTATTTGCAACTCCGCCACGGTGCCGGCCACGCGGCGGAGCCCAACCGCGTCGCCGCCGGCTTCTGGGGTACTGTTGCCGGGTTCACCAGCTTCGTCGCCCATGTCGGCGGCCCGCCTTTTCAGGTCTATGCGCTGCCGATCAGGCTCGATCCGAAGGTGCTGTCGGGCACCGCGGCGATCTTTTTCGCCGTCACCAATGCGCTGAAGCTCATCCCCTATTTCGCGCTCGGCCAGTTCGACACCACCAATTTGACCGCGTCGGCGGTGCTGATGCCGCTGGCGCCGCTGTCGACCATCGCCGGCGCCTGGCTGGTGCGGCGGATGCGGCCGGAGCTGTTCTATCCCTTCACCTATGCGACCGTGGCGGTCGTCGCGGTCAAGCTTCTGTGGGACGGCATCGCCGGCCTCCTGTAAGACGGCGGCCCCATTCGGCCGCCGCCGGATATCCTTACACCTCAGGCGGCACTCGGCAGCAGCTGCCGCGTCCTGCCAAGCGCCAGGGCAATGCCGGTTGCGAGTACGAGCGCCATGCAGCCCAGAATGGTGATGTCGTGCAGCGTCGGCTTCAGCACCATGTCCGCGATGATCACCAGCATCACCGAATAGTCGAAGCGCGCGGCGCTGAGGACGCGCTGGCCCTGGGCAAGCACTGCCGGCGTCACGCCATCCTTGGCGATCATGCCTGCCATGCGGTCGGCAGTCGGCTTGAAGATGAACATGCCGATGCAGAAGGTCGTCGCATAACCGGCAAGGCCGATCAGCACCCACAGATCGGAAAAGCCGACCCAGAAGCCGCACATGATGAGGCCGAAAAGCAATGTCAGCATCGACATCGGCGCGAAGAACCGGTTGCCGAGCTCGCCGGTGGCGCGCATCGCCTGCAGCATGCCTTCGACGTTCCCGGCGCGGTCGGCGCGTACCGCGAGCAGCATCAGCGTGAAGCCGCCGCCGACCCAGAGGATCGCCGAGACGATATGCAGAAATTTAACGGCCGAGTACCAGTCCATTATTCGCTCCTTGAGAGATTTGATGATTTGCCGGAGCGCAAGGTTTGCTCCGCCTCGTTGCGAGGAGCGGGCGTTTACCGCGGCGCCTGTTTCGGAACGATGTCGCGCGGCGAGCGGATCTGTTTCGATATGTCGGTCACGATCTGGAGGAAACATGGCGCAAGCGCGTCGCCCCGACTTTCCAGCCGGTAGTGGGAACGGGTGCCGTGGCCAGTCAGCTGTGCTGTTACGGCACAGATGCTGGGCGCTTGATCGAAAAATATGCCCTGCGTTAAGGCTTCGTTAAGCTTTACAGGCGTTTACTATGTCCATCCAGTGATCTGGATTCTTACCGAGTGGTTGGAGCCACTTTGTTTGACGCCTCCCTGTTAAACTCCTGAGAGCCGCCTTATCCGCGGCTCTTTTTTTGTCCGCCGGCATGGGCGTCCTTCCGGCTAAATGCGGCCGTTAACCGTTTGTTAAACATGTGCTTGCCTTCGCTGGCAGCGAAGCGCATTTTCAAGCTTCAGTCGTTTAGGCTGCCGGATATGGCGGCCAAGAGCCGAATCGGCCGGCTGTCAGGCAAGTGCAGGGGCGTAGCGATGAACGAGCCTTCGAAGGCGAGCGCGAAAACCATCAAGCTGGCGGAGCGCCGGGTTTTCTCCCAATCCTTCAAGCCGCTCTATCAGGAAGGCATGGGCCTGGTCGAGCAGGCGGCCGAATATCTCGACGGCAAGGGCCGCGCCGAGGCCAAGAAGCTGTCGAGGCTGGCGGCGACGCTTTATGCGGCCGAATCGATGCGGCTGACCACCAGGCTGATGCAGGTCGCCTCGTGGCTGCTTTTGCAGCGGGCGGCGAATTCCGGCGAGATGACCCGCGATCAGGTGGCCTCAGAAAAATCCAAGGTGCGTCTCGACACTGCCTCGGCGCATGACGAGGCGCCCGGCTGGGCCGAGCTGCCGAAGGATTTCATCGACCTCGTCAACCGTTCGCTGCGGCTGCAGGCGTTGGTGCGCCGGATGGACGAGGAGATCTATGGCGGCCTTGCCGAGGTGCCGCCGTCGAGCCGTCGCCTCAATCCGGTCTCCGACCAGATCACGCTGCTCAACACGGCTTTCGCCCGCGGCTGAGAGACCGTTTCATAATTCTACTCCGGCGGCCATCTAGACTAACCGCGAAGGGACGGGCTCGCGATCATCAGGCGGGGAGAATCACGCAGCAGCAGGCGCGATCCGACCTCCACGATAGACCTGATCGCTGGGAGCAGCTCCTGCCCCAATGACGTCAGCTCATACTCCACGGTCGGCGGCGATGTCGGCATCACGTGGCGTGCGAGGACGCCACGCTCCTCGAGATCGCGCAACCTGCCGGTCAGCACCTTCGCCGAAATGGCTGGGATATCGCGGCGCAATTCGGAGAACCGGCGCGGGCCGTCGCTCAAGGACCAGAGCACCTCGGGTGTCCAGCACCCGCCAAGCAGCGCCATGCACCTCGACATGGGGCAGCCGGGAAGCGCCTTCACCTTCGTTCGCATCCTGAGGACCATCGCGCATCTTCCATGAGAGTTTCCAGTTGGTTACCGGAAAATGATGGTAACTACAAGATACGTGGTTTCCGCGGGTAACGAGAGCCGTTATCTGAGGCTCTCAATCCATCCAACCACGAAATGGACAGAACGATGTACGCAATAACTGGAGCAACAGGACAGCTTGGCCGTCTCGTGATCGACGCACTGCTGAAGACAGTTCCGGCCAGCCGGATCGTTGCGGCGGTTCGTGATCCGGCAAAGGCCCGCGATCTTGTCCAACGCGGCGTAGTCGTGCGGGAGGCGGACTATGATCGTCCCGACACGCTCCCGATGGCGCTGGCCGGCGTCGATAGACTGCTGCTGATTTCCTCGACCGAAGTCAGCGGCCGCTTGCCGCAGCATCGGTCAGTGATCAAGGCCGCCCAACGGGTGGGGGTTTCGCTGATCGCTTACACGAGCATGCTGCATGCGGACACGTCTCCCGCGAGGCTCGCGGTCGAACATCGGCAGACGGAGGAGGTCATCGCGGCCTCCGGCCTACCCGCCGTCATCCTGCGCAACGGCTGGTACACCGAGAACCATCTGATGGCGCTCCCGGCGGCTCTGGAGCACGGCGCCTTCATCGGCGCCGCAAATGAGGGGCGCTTCTCGTCCGCGGCGCGGCAGGATTATGCCGAGGCCGCGGCCGTGGTGCTGACAAGCGAGGATCAAGCAGGGAGGATTTACGAGCTCGCCGCGGACCGAGCGTTCACGCTCGCCGAGCTTGCGGCGAAGGTCTCGCGGCAATCGGGCAAGGCGATCGCCTACAACGATCTTGCCGGGGCGGCCTATGAGGGCGTGTTGACAGGCGCCGGGCTGCCCGCCGATCTCGCCGCTATCCTGGCCGATGCCGACATTGCAGCCTCACGCGGAGCGTTGTTCGATGACGGCGGCGCCATGAGCCGGCTGATCGGTCGACCGACAACGCCACTGGAGAGCGTCGTTGCGGCAGCATTGCGCGGTTGAAACCGAGATGGCTGTCACATCCGCCAAAGGATCAGAGGACCGTCTGTCGCTCGCGCCAACAGTTATTCAAACGACAAGACTAGCGCAGCTTTCCGCGCTTCCGGTGCTCGCGTACTTATGTACGCTCCGCTCCGGTCTCGAAAACCACGCTATCTGTCTCGCCAGAGCGATTCTCAAACATTCTCTAAACAGACTCGGCTTGCTGTTTCTGGTTTGTTTCACATTTCGCTGGCATCGCTGTCCCCCGAAGGTAGATTTGACGGATGGGGGAAGCGATTCGCATCATCGGCATCGATCCGGGGCTGAGGCGCACCGGCTGGGGCATCGTCGAGAGCCTCGGCAATTCGCTGCGCTTCGTCGCTTCCGGCACGGTGCGGTCCGACGACAAGGCCGCCCTGGCGGTGCGTCTTTGCCAGTTGTATGACGGGCTCGCCGAGGTCCTGCATGCCGCGATGCCGCAGGAGGCGGCGGTCGAGCAAACTTTCGTCAACAAGGACGCCGCAGCGACGCTGAAACTCGGCCAGGCACGCGGCATCGCCATGCTGGTGCCGGCGCGTGCCGGCCTTGTCGTTGCCGAATATGCGCCAAACGCCGTCAAAAAGGCGGTGATCGGCGTCGGCCATGGCGACAAGAAGCAGATCCACATGATGGTCAAGGTGCTGATGCCGAAGGCGACGTTCGACAGCGATGACGCCGCCGACGCGCTGGCTATCGCCATCTGTCACGCGCATCACCGGCAGAGCATCGCCTACAGGATGGTGGCGCTGGCCGGATAAGGTTGTTCTTGACTTGTTCTCCAGTGGGCAATAAGTAATACCAACGAGGTATTACCATGCGCGTTACCACCAAGGGCCAAGTGACTATCCCGAAGGAAATACGGGATCATCTGGGTATCGGCCCGGGCTCGGAGGTGGAGTTCGTCCCCACCGAGGACGGGGCTCGTGTCATAGCCGTCGACGAAAACATGTCGGAGGAGGAAGCCTCGCGCAGATTCAGCCAGATGCTCGGCCGTATGGCCGGTACGCTGGATCTGGGAGGCATGACGGCGAACGAATATATGGAATGGCTGAGGGGCCCACGTGAAGATCTCGACATTGATTGACACAAATGTCCTGATCGACGTTTGGGGTCCTGCCGGACGGGAGACGAAATGGTCGGCATCCGCGATTACCGCATGCCGGCGCGACGGCGCACTCGTAATCAATGCAATCGTCTGGTCCGAGCTCGCGCCGTTGATTGCGACCGAACAGGCCCTTCGCCAAGCAGTCGACATGCTCAAGATGGATCGCGAATTCCTGCCGTGGGAAGCAGCCTTCCTCGCTGGTGTCACGCATTCCCGCTATCGCCGCGCCGGCGGCATTGGCGAACGAACGCTGCCGGATTTCTTTATCGGCGCCCATGCGGTTGTCGCCGGGCATCGGCTGCTGACGCGCGATGCCGCGCGCTATCGCAGCTACTTCCCGGATCTCGATATCATCTCTCCGGAAACCCACCCGGCATGATCGGCAAGCTCAAATGATCGGCAAGCTAAAAGGCACGCTGGACGAGATCGACGAGGATTTCTGCGTCGTTGACGTGCATGGCGTCGGCTACGTCGCCTATTGCTCGGCGCGCACGCTTGCCGCGTTGCCGCCGCCCGGCGAGGCGGTGGTGCTGTTCATCGAGACCTATGTGCGCGAGGACATGCTGCGGCTCTATGGGTTCCAGTCGGTGCTGGAGCGCGAGTGGTTCCGGCTGCTGATGAACAATGTGCAGGGCGTCGGCGCCAAGGTGGCGCTGGCCATCCTGTCGACGCTGGCGCCGGCCGACCTCGCCAATGCGATTGCGCTGCGCGATATCGCCATGGTCAGCCGCGCGCCCGGCGTCGGCAAGAAGGTCGCCGAGCGCATCGTCACCGAATTGAAGAACAAGGCGCCGGCCTATGCGGGCACTGCCTCCGGCACCATCGGCCTGAAGCAGGAGCTCGGTGAGGGCGTTGCCTCGGCGCCGATTACCGACGCCGTCTCGGCACTGGTCAATCTCGGCTATTCGCGCGACACCGCCGCCAATGCGGTGGCGGCAGCGCTGAAGACGGCAGGCGAGGAGGTGGACGCCTCGAAGCTGATCCGCTTCGGGCTGAAGGAGCTGGCACGGTGAGACGTTGCTTGTCCGGTCCCTTGCCATATGCAAGGAAGGCGGCATGAGCCTTTCGCCACGCCTCATTGCTCCCGACAGACGCGGCGAGGACGCCGAGCAGACCTTGCGGCCGCAGACGCTCGGCGACTTCGTCGGCCAGGCGGCGGTGCGGGCCAATCTCAAAGTGTTCATCGAGGCCGCCAAGGGCCGCAGCGAAGCGCTCGACCATGTGCTGTTCGTCGGCCCGCCCGGCCTCGGCAAGACGACGCTGGCGCAGATCATGGCGCGCGAGCTCGGCGTCAATTTCCGCTCGACCTCGGGTCCGGTCATCGCCAAGGCCGGTGATCTCGCGGCGCTGCTCACCAACCTCGAAGACCGCGACGTGCTGTTCATCGACGAGATCCACCGGCTCAACCCGGCGGTCGAGGAAATCCTCTATCCGGCGATGGAGGATTTCCAGCTCGACCTGATCATCGGCGAGGGGCCGGCGGCGCGCTCGGTCAAGATCGACCTGGCCCGCTTCACGCTTGTCGCCGCCACCACCCGGCTCGGCCTTTTGACCAACCCGCTGCGCGACCGCTTCGGCATTCCGGTGCGGCTCAATTTCTACTCGGTCGAGGAACTCGAGCAGATCGTGCGGCGTGGCGCCCGCATCCTTGCCATGCCGCTCGGCGACGACGGTGCCTTGGAGATCGCCCGGCGGGCGCGCGGCACGCCGCGTATCGCCGGCCGGCTGTTGCGCCGGGTGCGCGACTTCGCCAGCGTTGCCGGCGACGGTCATGTCGACCGCAAGGTCGCCGACGAGGCGCTGACGCGGCTGGAGGTCGACGGGCTCGGCCTCGACGCGCTCGACCGCCGTTATCTGTCGATGATCGCCCGGAATTTCGGCGGCGGGCCGGTCGGCATCGAGACCATCGCGGCCGGGCTTTCCGAGCCACGCGATGCCATCGAGGACATCATCGAACCCTTTCTGATCCAGCAAGGCTTCATCATGCGTACCCCGCGCGGCCGCGTGCTGGCGGCCAATGCCTGGCGGCATCTCGGCCTCGACGCGCCAAAGGACCTGGCGCAGCAGCAGATCAGCCTGTTCCAGGAAGAACCCTAGGTTCCGCTGCTTATGGCTTCGGTGCTGGCAGTCCCCGGCCCAGCCCTCCAGGTCTTGATCATCGCCGGTCTATGCGCAAAACAGGTGTTGCTTGAAACAGGGCCTGTCGGGCCAAAAGGACAGCGCAATGGACGATCACGGTGAATCGGCATTGTCCGCCGGACTTTCCGGCGCGCTGACGGAATTCGGCCATCGACTGATGGCGCGGGTCTATTATGCCGACACCGATTTTTCCGGCGTCGTCTACCACGCGCGCTATCTCGAATTCTTCGAGCGCGGCCGGTCCGACTATCTGCGGCTGGCCGGCGTCCACCACACCGAGCTTGCCGACGGCAAGCATGGCGAGAAAATAGTCTGGGTGGTGCGGCGCATGGAGATCGATTTCCGCGGTTCGGCCCGCATGGATGACATCCTGACCATCGATACGCGCACCGAAGACATTTCCGGCGCCCGCATCGTCATGGCGCAGCAGTTGAAACGCGGCAGCGAAGTGCTGGTCGAGGCGCGGGTCGAAGCGGCGATCGTCGGCGAGAACGGCCGGCCGCGGCGCTTTCCCAAGGATTGGGTGGCAGCCTTCATGCCCGGAACGCGCAAATAAGAGTTCAGAGGCGGAAGATCCGGAGCTCCCGTCCGGGCGAGGATCGCCGGGCTGGTCGTCGGGGCGCGGCAATGCGCCGCGCTGTACGTCCTAACCCATCCTTAACCATAACGGTCCATGAAGGGATTGGTTAAGATTGGAAGAATCCAAGCGCCTTCCTTTCACCAATATTTGCCCCGAAAAGGCCGCCAACGGTGCATTTGGGGTTATTCCGCAAGCTTAACGCGAACGGACCACAAGGGATGCCCATGGGCCAGCCGCCAGCCACGCCCCGAAAATCTTTAAGGACGTAACATGGAAAACATCGCTCTCGCCGACCCGGGCGCGCATTTATCGATTTGGGCCTTGTTCATGCAGGCCGGTTGGGTGGTCAAGCTGGTCATGATCGGCTTGCTCTGCGCCTCGATCTGGACCTGGGCGATCATCGTCGACAAGCTCGTCGCCTATGCCCGCATGCGGCTGGCGCTCAACCGCTTCGAGCAGGTGTTCTGGTCGGGACAATCGCTGGAAGAGCTTTACCGCACGCTCGCCGACCGCAAGACGACCGGCATGAGCGCGATCTTCGTCGCCGCCATGCGCGAATGGAAGAAAAGCTTCGAGAAGGGCGCGAAATCGCCGCTCGGCCTGCAGACCCGCATCGACAAGGCGATGGATCTGGCGTTGACCCGCGAAATGGAAAAGCTGGAAGGGCGGCTCGGGTTTCTCGCCACCACCGGCTCGGCGGCGCCCTTCATCGGCCTGTTCGGCACCGTGATCGGCATCATGACCTCGTTCCAGGCGATCGCCGCCTCGAAGAACACCAGCCTGTCGGTGGTCGCGCCCGGCATCGCCGAAGCGCTGCTGGCGACAGCCATCGGCCTGCTCGCCGCCATCCCGGCCGTCATCGCCTACAACAAGCTGTCGTCGGACGCGAGCAAGATCGCGGTGCGCATGGAAGGGTTTGCGGATGAGTTCTCCGCCATACTCTCGCGCCAAATCGATGAAAAAGTCGCGCAGAAGGCCTGAGGAACGATCATGGGAATGTCCGTAAGCGCAGGTGGCGGAGGACGCGGCGGGCGCGGCCACAGGCGGCGCGGCCGCCATCACGCCTTGATATCGGAGATCAACGTCACGCCGATGGTCGACGTGATGCTGGTGCTGCTGATCATCTTCATGGTCGCAGCACCCTTGCTGACGGTCGGCGTGCCGATCGACCTGCCGGATACGCAGGCCAAGGCGATGAACGCCGATACGCAGCCTATAACCGTGTCCATCAACCCGGCCGGTCAGATTTACCTCCAGGAAACCGAGATCCCTGTCGAGGAGCTGGTGGCGAAGCTGCAGGCGATCTCGAAGACGGGCTATGACGAGCGCATTTTCATCAGGGGTGACAAGGCGACGGATTACGGCACGGCCATGAAGGTGATGGCCCGCATCTCGGCTGCCGGCTACAAGAATATCGGCCTGGTTTCACTGCAGGAACAGGATCAGTAGACGCAAGATGAGGACCGGCCTCACCACATCGGTGATCTTGCATACGGTGGCGATTGCCTTCGGGCTGTTCACCTTGTCCTCGCCGCCCGCGATGCCTGCGTCCGATGCGGAATCGGTGTCGGTCGAGATCGTGCCGATGGAAGCGACGGCACAGGTCCTGCAAGGCGACAAGAAGTCTGTGATGCATGACAAGCCGGCGCCGCTGCCGACACAGCGTCCCGACATCGTTCCCGATGCCCAGAAAGTCGGCGATAACAGCGTCGATACCGACAAGCCGCCGACACCTGAGCCCAAGCCCCAGCCAGTCGACATGACGGCGGCTCCGCCACCCGCGCCGACGCCGGTCGAAAAGCCCAAACCCGAGGACGTGCCGAAGCCGAAGGAAGAGCCGAAGCCTATTCCCGCTACGGAGGTCGCGCCGGTGCCGCAGCCGAAGGAAGAGGTCAAGCCCGAGCCGGTCAAGCAGACCGAGCCCAAGCCGACGCCGGCCACGGAGCCGACGCCCACGCCACCGCAGGACAAGACCGCCGCGATCGATCCGCAGCCCGAGGTCAAGCCGGATGCCGTCGCCGAGGCGATTGCCAAGCAACCGCCGACCGAGGAGGCGCAGCTTCCGGACTCGGCGCCAGCACCCGAGGCTCGGCCGAAGCCGCAGCCGGCCCAGGCCGAAAGCGCCAAGGCGCCCGAGCGCAAGGATGCCGACAAGCCGGTCAAGGAAGCCTCGTCCAGGCCGAAATCTGAAGACAAGCAGTTCAACGCCGACGAGATTTCGGCTCTGCTCGACAAGCGGAAGCCGTCCGGCGGCGGCGCCAAGCGCTCGACCCAGCAAGCATCGCTCGGCGGCGACAAGGATCAGGGCCAGAAGCTTTCGAAATCGGAGCAGGGGGCATTGGAGGCCCAGCTTAGTAATTGCTGGACCCTGCCGGTAGGGCTCGAGGGTTCGGAGAATTTCGTGGCTGTGATCCAGTTCAACCTGGACGCCTCCGGCAAGCTGGATGGCCGGCCTACTGTCGAAAAATCGAGCGGAAACCGCCCGTTTGACGAAAGTGCAGTGCGCGCGGTTCAGAAATGCGACATGGCCGGCCTGCAGGTTCCGGCGGGCAAGCAAGACATCTGGTCCGACGTTCGGGTCACTTTTGACCCTAGGGAGATGCTCGGCCTTTAGGCCCGGCGCTCACAGAATCAGCGAAAGAAGCGAGAAGACATGAAATCCATCCTCAAGCCGCTCCTGACGATCGCAGCGATGGCGCTGGGTATGACCGTTGCCGTCACCCTGCCGGCGCGGGCGCTCGTTGAGCTCAACGTCAATAAGGGCAATGTCGAGCCGTTGCCGATCGCCATCACGGACTTCCAGGGCGGCGATGCGCTCGGCGCCGAGATTTCCGGCATCGTCAGTGCCGACCTGAAACGCTCCGGCCTGTTCGCGCCGATCGACAAAAGCGCTTTCATTGAAAAGATCTCGAGCCCGGATGCCACGCCGCGCTTCGAAGACTGGAAGGTGATCAATGCGCAGGCGCTGGTCACCGGCAGTGTCGGCAAGGAGGCTGACGGCCGCATTCGCGCCCAGTACCGGTTGTGGGACACGTTTGCCGGCCAGCAGATGTCGGGCGAGCAGTTCTTCGCCAACGACGCCAATACCAGGCGCGTCGCCCATATCATCGCCGATGCGATCTACGAGCGGCTGACCGGCGAGAAGGGCTATTTCGACACGCGCGTTGTCTTCATCGACGAGTCCGGTGCCAAGAATGCGCGCAAGAAGCGGCTTGCCATCATGGACCAGGACGGCGCCAACGTCCGCTATCTCTCGAACGGCAAATCGATCGTGCTGACGCCGCGCTTCTCGCCGAACCGGCAGGAAATCACCTACATGTCCTATGAAAGCGGTCAGCCGCGGGTGTACCTGCTGCAGATCGAGACGGGGCAGCGCGAGCTGGTCGGCAATTTCCCCGGCATGACGTTTGCGCCGCGCTTTTCGCCCGACGGCCAGAAGGTGATCATGAGCCTGCTGCGCGATGACGGCAATTCCAACATCTTCGCCATGGACCTGAGAAGCCGCTCGACGACCAGGCTTACCAACTCGACCGCCATCGACACCTCACCGTCCTACTCGCCTGACGGCAGCAAGGTGGTGTTCACCTCGGATCGCGGCGGCCGCGCGCAGATCTATGTGATGGGCGCCGACGGCTCGGGCCAGACCCGCATCTCGTTCGGCGACGGCGTCTATTCGACGCCGGTATGGTCGCCGCGCGGCGATCTCATCGCCTTCACCAAGCAGACCGGCGGCGAATTCCAGATCGGCGTCATGCGCACCGACGGTTCGGGTGAGCGCATCCTGTCTACCGGCTTTCAGCAGGAAGGGCCGACCTGGGCACCCAACGGCCGGGTGCTGATGTTCTTCCGTGATTCCAATGGCGGACCAAAACTTGTTTCGGTCGATCTCACCGGCCGCAACGAACAGCCGATCCCGACGGCGAACTTCGCCTCGGATCCGGCCTGGTCGCCGCTGCTGGAATAGGCGGGAAGAGGAATTGAAGAACTGACGAACTGACGAGTTGAAGAACTGAAGAGTTGAAGAACTGAAGAATGGAGAAGGCAGAGGTCACATCGAGCACGCGAGGGATTTAGAAGTCTATAAGCGTGCCTATGCGGTTTCCCTTGGGGTACACAGAGCCACGCTTGCCTTTCCGAAAATGGAGCAATACGCGCTCGCCGATCAACTACGTCGTTCCAGCAAGGCGATCTGCGCCAATTTGGCCGAAGGCTTTGCCAAACAGACCCACTCCAAGCCCGAATTCGCACGGTTCACTTCGATGGCCATAGGATCGTGCAGTGAAGTGGAGACCTGGATTTCGTATGCGTTCGACCTCGAGTACATCACACAGGCGCAACGCGACGATTGGTTGCAATCCTATGCCCGCGTCTATGGAATGCTGGTCAATCTCAGAGAGAAGCTGAGGTGATCTCTTCCTCAATTCCTCAATTCCTCAATTCCTCAACTCCTCAATTCCCTCTTTTCATGTTTTGGCCGCATTTCCGCCTACGGTCCGCGCTCATTGTCGCCCTTGAGTAGCCCTCGGCAGAACGGTTGCGGACGGCAGCCGAAACCAAATTTTAACCGTGTTTCTTGAGCGTCGGTTAACCCAAACGTGGTTACTGGACGATCAATGAAATCACTCGAATTGCGAAGGAGAGGCGGCATGGGCCGTATCGCAGCACTTACCACAAACCCGGTCATGATCGCGCTCGTCGCGATGCTCGCGATCACCGGTTGCGCCTCGAAGAAGACGCCGAACAGCGCCGCCGATCTCGGCCTCAACGGCGCCGGCGCGGCAACGCCCGGGTCGGCCCAGGACTTTACCGTCAATATCGGCGACCGCATCTTCTTCGATACCGATTCTTCCTCGATCCGCGCCGATGCGCAGACGACGCTGTCGCGCCAGGCGCAGTGGCTGAACCAGTACAAGCAGTATGCCATCGTCATCGAAGGCCATGCCGACGAGCGCGGCACGCGCGAATACAATCTGGCGCTCGGCGCCCGCCGTGCTGCCGCCACCCGCGACTTCCTGGTCGCCAAGGGTGTTTCGGCGCAGCGCCTGAAGACCATTTCCTACGGCAAGGAGCGTCCGGTCGCGGTTTGCGACGACATCTCCTGCTGGTCGCAGAACCGCCGCGCCGTGACCACCCTGAGCGGCGCCGGCTCCTGATCGGCAAAAATGCAACACTTAGTGCGAAAGGCGGCCGCAGGGCCGCCTTTTTCGTATCTGCTCGCTCCAAACAAAATTTGGCCGAAGTCTCACGTCCTGTTAAGAGCCGAGAGCGTCTGGCCAGTCCCCAGTTGGCTGGTCTACTTCGAGTGAGAGGCGCGCAACAATGGTTTCACGGCGAGAGGCACATGCATTTCAGATCGGTCTTGAGCGGCACGCTTGCGCTGCTGCTCGTATCAAGTATCGCGGCACTTGCTGACGGTATCGGGGCAAACGCCACCGAGCAGTCATCGGAAAGCGGTTTTTCCTTCCATCTGCCGACGATCAAACTGCCCGCCATTTTCGGCGAAAGGAAAAAGCCGGATCAGGTTCAATTCGCACAACAGGATGGCACCGGCACTCCGGCGCTGGAGGAACAGCTCCGGCAGATGAACGGCAAGATCGAGGAACTCAATTTCCAGGTTCTGCAGATGCAGGAGCAGATCCGCAAGCAGCAGGAAGACAACGAATTCCGTTTCCAGCAGTTGGAAGGCGGTCCGCAAGGCGCGCAGCAGCCGGCCGGACAGAAGAAGTCCGAGGCCGCGCCCAGCAGCGACGGTAACGTGGCGGAGGTCCCGGCAACGCAGGCTCCGGCCGACGCGGGCAAGGCAGCAGACGGCGGCAAAAGCGTCGAAGACGTCATCATCGAATCGCCCAACGGCGATCCCGGCAAGCTGATCCCCGGCGCGCCGCCCAAGACGTTCGGCACCATCACCGTCGACAAAAACGGCAATGTCGTCGAAGCCGATGGCAATGCGCAGGCGAACGCGCCGTCGCAGAATACGGCCCCAGCCAACGGCGCCAGCGCGGCCGGCAACAAGGCCGGTAAATCCGACGACACGGTGGTCGCGGCACTCCCATCGACCAACGACCCGGAGGAGCTTTACCGCAACTCTTACCAGTTCATCCTGTCGGGCGACTACAGCACCGCCGAACAGGGTTTCCGCGATCACATCGCCCGTTTTCCCCGGGACGCCAAAGCGGCGGATGCGCATTACTGGCTCGGTGAATCGCTGCTCGGCCAGCAGAAATACCGCGATGCGGCCGAGATTTTCCTCGCTGCCAGCAAGGACTATCCCAAGGCCAAGAAGGCGCCCGACATGCTGCTGAAGCTCGGCGTTTCACTGGTCGGGCTGAAACAGCGCGACGTGGCCTGTGCCACTTTCAGCGAGATCGGCAAGCGCTACCCTGATATTTCCGGCGCGCTCAAGGAGCGGGTCAAGCAGGAAAGGGCACTCGCGGCGTGCTAGTTTTTCCGTTGCGTGTCGCTGCCGCAAAACCGGGCCCACGCTTGGGCGACATGCATGACGCTCGACACCGGGCCTGACCTTTCGGATTTTTCGCGGATCGACTTTTCCAACGGCGCTGTTGCGGCCGTGTCCGGCGGCAGCGACTCGACCGCCCTTCTCCTCCTCCTCAAAGCCCATCTCGACCGTAACGCCCCGGCAACGAAATTGCTGGCGGTAACGATCGATCATCGATTGCGGCCGCAAGCGGCAGCGGAAGCGCAAGCCGTGGCCAGGCTGTGCGCGGCGCGCGGTATTGCCCATCGCGTTCTCGCCTGGTCGGGGCGCAAACCATCGACCGGCCTCCCCGCCGCCGCGCGCAAAGCCCGACACCGGCTGCTCGCCGAGGCCGCCGAAGCGGCAGGCATCGGCCTGATCCTGACTGGCCACACCGCCGACGACCAGGCCGAGACCGTGCTGATGCGGCAAACGCGGGACGAGTGGGCGCGTGACGAGCGGCCAACTGACGAGCGGCCAAGTGACGAGCGGCCAAGTGATGGCGGGCAAAGCGACGACGGGCGGCGCGAGGAAGGGCGGGGTCTTGCCGGGATGGCGCCGGCAACCCTCTACGACTGGCGGCACTGGATCGTGCGGCCACTGCTCGGCGTAAGGCGTGAGGCACTGCGCGAATTCCTGCGGCGTGAACAGGTTGCCTGGATCGAAGATCCGACCAATGCCGACACCGCTTTCGAGCGGCCGCGCGTCCGCGCAGCACTTGCCGAAGGCGATGGTGCGCCTCGTGTGGCTGAAGCGATAGCGCTGGCCAGAAAGGTGGCGGCCGAGCGTGAGCAACTGGGACGCCGCGCGGCCATGCTGATCCGCAGCTTGGCCTCCAGGCCAGCCGCCGGCCTCGTCCGCCTCGACCGGGATTTTGCGACTGAAAGCGACAGCGGGGCGGCTATTTATGCGCTGCGCATTCTGCTGGCGGCGACCGGCGGCACAGCTTTCCTTCCCGACCAGGCCCGCAGCGAAGCCCTTTTCGGCCGGCTCCGCACCGGGCCGCTTTGTGCCACATTGTCGCGGACCGTGATCGATGCCCGGCGTACCGGTATCTTTTTGCATCGCGAATTGCGCGATCTGCCGCCCGCTGTCGAGGTTTCCGACAATGCCCTTTGGGACGGCCGCAGACGGATCACATTGGGCGACAGTTCAGGTGCATTGTTGATCGCGCCGCTGTTGGTAGCACCGCTCGGGGCGGCTCTTGCCGCAAAGCGGGCAATTGCCGGGCATGGCACGCCGGCAAGCCTTGTACGCGCGGCCCTGGCCGCCGAGCCGGCGCTATGGCGGGATGGCGAATGCCTTGGTCTGCCTGGGGAAGGCCCGGGTTTGCCCGGGGAAGGCCCGATGCCGGCTGCTGTCGCCGCATATCCGGCAGTCGCGCCCTTCGCCCGTTTCCTGCCGTCCTTCGATCTGGCGCCGGCCGATGCCGTCGCCGCCTTGCTTGGCGCGGCGCCGGTTCCAGCCTCGCCATTCGGCGGCCACAGTGCCGGCCTACCACGGGCGAAAGCTTAACCGAGACCTGCTGTTATGCTTGGCAAGGGGAGACGCTCTCCCTATGTTAGGGCCAAGTTTCCTCTCACGACGCGTGTCCGCCCAGCGGCGCCAACGGGACAATTGATGAATCCGAATTATCGCAACCTCGCGCTCTGGGCGATCATAGCGGTCCTGCTCATCGCTCTCTTCAATCTTTTCCAGACGCCGCAGACGCGTGGGGCCTCGAGCGATGTCCCCTATTCGCAGTTCCTGCAGGAAGTCGCCGCCGGACGGATCAAGTCGGTGACCATCGCCGGCGCCCGTATCTCCGGCAATTACACGGACAGCTCCAACGGTTTCCAGACCTATTCGCCTGGGGACCCGTCACTGGTTTCGCGTCTGCAGGACAAGAACGTCACCATCAATGCGCGTCCTGAATCCGACGGCTCCAATTCGCTGTTCGGCACCCTGATCTCCTGGCTGCCGATGATCCTCATCCTCGGCGTCTGGATATTCTTCATGCGCCAGATGCAGTCCGGTTCCGGCCGTGCCATGGGCTTCGGCAAGTCGAAGGCCAAGCTGTTGACCGAAGCGCATGGCCGCGTCACCTTTCAGGACGTCGCTGGCGTCGACGAAGCCAAGCAAGATCTGGAAGAGATCGTCGAGTTCCTGCGCGACCCGCAGAAATTCCAGCGGCTCGGCGGCAAGATCCCGCGCGGCGTGCTGCTCGTCGGTCCTCCCGGAACCGGCAAGACGCTGCTCGCCCGCTCGGTCGCCGGTGAAGCCAACGTGCCGTTCTTCACCATTTCGGGCTCGGACTTTGTCGAGATGTTCGTCGGCGTCGGCGCAAGCCGCGTCCGCGACATGTTCGACCAGGCCAAGAAGAATGCGCCTTGTATCATCTTCATCGACGAAATCGACGCGGTCGGCCGCCATCGCGGTGCCGGCCTCGGCGGAGGCAATGACGAACGCGAGCAGACGCTGAACCAGCTGCTGGTCGAGATGGATGGCTTCGAATCCAACGAAAGCATCATCCTGATCGCCGCCACCAACCGGCCCGACGTACTCGATCCGGCGCTGCTCAGGCCGGGCCGCTTCGATCGCCAGGTGGTGGTGCCGAACCCCGACATCGTCGGCCGCGAAAAGATCCTGAAGGTGCATGTGCGCAACGTGCCGCTGGCGCCCAATGTCGACCTCAAGGTGATCGCGCGCGGCACGCCGGGCTTTTCCGGCGCCGACCTGATGAACCTGGTCAACGAGTCCGCCCTGATGGCGGCACGGCGCAACAAGCGCCTCGTCACCATGGCCGAATTCGAGGACGCCAAGGACAAGATCATGATGGGCGCCGAGCGCCGCTCGTCGGCGATGACGCAGGCCGAGAAGGAGCTGACCGCCTATCACGAGGCCGGCCACGCCATTCTGGCGCTCAACGTGCCGTCCGCCGATCCGCTGCACAAGGCGACCATCATTCCGCGCGGCCGGGCACTCGGCATGGTCATGCAGCTGCCGGAAGGCGACCGCTATTCGATGAGCTACAAATACATGATCTCGCGCCTCGCCATCATGATGGGCGGCCGTGTCGCCGAGGAGTTCAAGTTCGGCAAGGAGAACATCACCTCGGGCGCCTCCTCCGATATCGAGCAGGCGACCAAGCTGGCGCGCGCCATGGTGACGCGCTGGGGCTTCTCCGACAAGCTCGGCCATGTCGCCTATGGCGACAACCAGGAGGAGGTGTTCCTCGGCCATTCGGTGGCGCGCACGCAGAACATCTCGGAAGAGACGGCGCAGATCATCGACGCCGAAGTGCGCCGGCTGATCGACGAGGCTTATTCGACGGCAAGGTCAATCCTGACCAAGAAAAAGAAGGAATGGATCGCGCTGGCGCAAGGCCTGCTCGAATACGAGACGCTGTCGGGCGAGGAGATCAAGCAGCTGATCGCCGGCAATAAGCCCGCACGCGACCTCGGCGATGACACGCCGCCGAGCCGTGGCTCGGCCGTACCAAAGTCCGGCCGCCGCAAGAAGGGTCCCGAGCCCGAAGGTGGCATGGAACCCCAGCCGTCAAGCTAGGCTCCGGCCCGAGACAGATCGACTTTCGAAGCGCCGCGGCCTTGACCGCGGCGTTTTCTTTTGGGGAATGCGAAAGTGAGATGACGGCCAATCCCCCCGCGAAGGAACGTGGCCTTCTATCGTCCTCGATGACGACTTCGGGAAGATCGGCAAGGCGCGGGGGGGGGAAGCAAATCCGTATTTTTGCGAGGGCACCACATTTTGTTCTTGCTTTGTGCCGGCAGCTATGCTACTAATTTGGGTATGGTGGCAATTGGCCCCGAAGACCCGCCCGTCGAGGCGGGTTTTTTCGTTTCAGGCATCTTTCGACTGGGGAGCTATCCGCAACCTTGCGCCAACGTTGGCGATTGGCGAAAGCCGGCATGATGGCTAATCTCCCCCCTTGTGGGGGAGATGTCCGGCAGGACAGAGGGGGGCGCTGTCCCGCCGACCTGCCAACGTATCGCAGACACGCCACAACTGATCTGATCTCAATCAGAGAAAACAAATTTAAAGGTTTGCGATCCTTCGCACTCCCCTCTGCTCTGCCGGGCATCTCCCCCACCAGGGGGGAGATTGGCAGCGTAGTCGACGCTGCCAACCTTCCAACGCCGGGCCTCTCGTTGGAGTCGGCCAACAAAAAGCCCGCGAACCTTGCGGCTCGCGGGCTCCTATCGTCGGATGTTGGCGCCGGTCAGCTCTTCAGCTTGGCGTTGCAGAGGCTGTAGAAGCCGCCGCCCTTCTGGATCCACCTGAGGCCGCCCAGCGTATTGGCGTCCTTGTTGGCGTAATAGAGGTCGAGGCAGGTGTGCATGCGGCCCTTGGCCGGGGTCTCGGTTGCATACTTCTTGGAGATCGCCGTCGGGAATTTCACGCCCTGGGGGGCGGTGATGGTCGGCGGCTGCGGATCGCCGGTATACTTGGCATCAGGAGCCGGCAGGGTGTCGTCGTCGGCTGCGCCGGCGCCGCATTGGCTCTTGCGGAAGTCGTTCCACTTCATGCCGTTCAGCGTGTTGCCGGCCTTGGCAGCCTGATATTTGGCGCTGCAATCCGCCATGCTGAGGCCTTTGCCGGAATCGGTCGCCGCGGCTGTCGCCGCCTCGGCAGGTGCCGCGGCAGGTTGTGCCGCTGCAGTTGCGCCGGCGGCGCATTCACTCTTGCGGAAGTCGTTCCATTTCATGCCGTTGAGCGTGCCGGCAGCCTTGGCGGCCTGGTATTTGGTGCTGCATTCCTTGGCCGTCAGGCCCGGCGCAGCGTCGTCGTCGGCGGCTGCCGCAGCCTTGGTCGTGGCGGCGGGTTGTGCGGCTGCGGTCGCGTCGGCGGCGCACTGGGTCTTGCGGAAATCGTTCCACTTCATGCCGTTCAGCGTGCCGGCGGCTTTTGCCGCCTGGTACTTGGTGCTGCACTCCTTCGCCGTCAGGCCCGGGGCCGCATCGTCGCCGGCGGCTGCCTTGGTGGTGTCAGTGGCCTTGGCCGGGGCGGTGTCGGTCGTAGCGGCGGTGGCATCGGTGCCGCATTGCGCCTTGCGGAACTGGTTCCAGTTCTGCCCGCCAAGCGTTCCCGCATCCTTCGCCGCGTTGTACTTGGTGCTGCACTCGGCCATGGTCAGCGCATTGGCAGGCGCCGCCAGGAACAAGGTCGCGACGGCAAGACCCGTCAAAGTGGCAAGTCGGTGGATGAGCATGCGTTTTCTCCCTGTGGCAGTTCATGATATGTCCCAGTGCAGCAATAGCGCTCAACGGCTGGTTGCGCCAGATGCTAAGTAGCGTAGAGTCAAATTTAGAAGTGCATTCTTTTCTTTAAGGTGATGAATTCGTTGCCGGGACCGTCTCCCAGCCAAGTTCGTCCGGGTGCATTGCACGGAGAGCGCGCATATGGCTGGGTCCCAGCGAGGCCACTGCGTCACATGACAGCCAGTCAGATCGGCGGGTGCGGAGGACCTGAGCCTACCGCTGTCTGGAGCCGCACGATGCGGACTCGGGTTCAAGGCCACACTGCCACAGACCAAAGGATCCAGAGGAGTTTGAGTTGACGTTTCTGATGCTGCTGCCGCAACAAGGGCTCGGAACTTGAAAATCAACACACTAGCGTGACGCAAAACACACAAAACAACAATTTTCTAAGGATTGGTCGTCCATAATCATACAATGTGATGACGGGGCTTGGGCCATTTTATGGCATGAGATGCTCGGAAAGAACCATCGGGAAGCTGGCGAACATGGCAGGACATTATTTCGGTACGGACGGCATTCGTGGGCGAGCCAACAAGTTTCCAATGACGGCGGAGGTCGCCATGCGGGTCGGCATGGCCGCCGGCCTCTCGTTCCAGCGCGGCAGCCACCGCCACCGCGTCGTGCTCGGCAAGGATACCAGGCTTTCCGGCTACATGATCGAGAACGCGATGGTATCCGGCCTGTGCGCCGCCGGCATGGATGTCTTCCTGCTCGGCCCTATCCCGACGCCCGCTGTTGCCATGCTGGTGCGCTCGCTGCGCGCCGATATCGGGGTGATGATTTCTGCCTCGCACAACCCCTATTACGACAACGGCATCAAGCTGTTCGGCCCCGATGGCTACAAGCTGTCCGATGAGATCGAGGAGCGTATCGAGGGGATGCTCGACAAGGATATCGAATTGGCGCTCGCTGATTCCGATGGGCTCGGCCGCGCCAAACGCGTGGACGGCGTGCATGACCGCTATATCGAATTCGCCAAGCGCACGCTGCCGCGCTCGATGTCGCTGTCGGGCCTGCGCATCGTCGTCGATTGTGCCAATGGCGCCGCCTACAAGGTGGCGCCCGACGCGCTATGGGAACTCGGCGCCGAGGTCGTTGCCATCAATGTCGAGCCCAACGGCTTCAACATCAACAAGGAATGCGGCTCGACTCATCCAGCCGGCTTGCAAAAGAAGGTGCACGAAGTGCGCGCCGATATCGGCATTGCGCTCGACGGCGATGCCGACCGCGTCGTCATCGTCGACGAGAACGGCGCGATCGTCGATGGCGACCAGATCATGGCGCTGATTGCCGAGTCCTGGCACCAGAGCGGGCGGCTGGCCGGCGGCGGTGTCGTCTCGACGGTAATGTCCAATCTCGGCCTCGAACGCTTCCTCGGCGACATGAACCTGCAGTTGCATCGCACCAAGGTCGGCGACCGCTATGTCGTCGAGCACATGCGTGCCCATGGGCTCAATGTCGGCGGCGAACAGTCGGGTCACATCGTGCTGTCCGACTTTTCGACCACCGGCGACGGCCTTGTCTCGGCGCTGCAGGTGCTCGCCTGCATCAAGCGGCAGAACCGGCCGGTGAGCGAACTGTCGAAGAAGTTCGAGCCGGTGCCGCAGCTGTTGAAGAATGTGCATATTTCCGGCGGCAAGCCGCTCGAGGAGGCGCCGGTCAAGGCAGCGATCGAAGATGCGCGCAATCGCCTCGGCAAGGCCGGGCGCCTGGTCATCCGGCCATCCGGCACGGAGCCGCTCATCCGCGTCATGGCGGAAGGCGACGACCCACAACTTGTCGAGTCGGTCGTCAACGACATCGT
This sequence comes from Mesorhizobium sp. M0174, assembly GCF_040322275.1. Taxonomy (NCBI): domain Bacteria; kingdom Pseudomonadati; phylum Pseudomonadota; class Alphaproteobacteria; order Hyphomicrobiales; family Phyllobacteriaceae; genus Mesorhizobium; species Mesorhizobium sp. M0174. Next base: position 255,266 of record NZ_JAMYTB010000005.1, on the reverse strand, counting down.
CGAGGTCATTTCGGAAACGCGCAGCGCCGCCTGATCTCCCTCCAACATCGGTTCAAAGCCCGCCTTGCCGGCGGGCTTTTTATTGAGTCGCCAATTCCGCCTGCAGCAACGGCCGCCAGATTGCTCGACTTTTGGAGATTCGTGGTTAATCAATACGGTTAAACGCCTTTTAACCTTTCCGATTCATTATCCACAACTGAGGTCAATCACGTTTCGGGCGCGTTCGCCGTTCGAGGGTTCTCAGGAGTGATAAGCATGTTCAACACAGCAAGAATGGCCCTCCTGGCCGCGCTGTTTGCCGGCGCCGGGCCGGCATTCGCCGCCGATTTCGTCGAGCCGCCCGTAGTCGAGGAGGCGCCACCACCGGTTGCCTACGAGCAGCCGGCCGAATTCGGCGGCTGGTATATCCGTGGCGACATCGACTATCACTGGTCGAAGTTTCGTGGCGGCGACTACATCACGTACGGTGTAGCGCCCCAGAATCCCGGCAAGTTCGATACAGGCAAGCTGGACGGCGCCTTCTCGGCCGGCGGCGGTGTTGGTTACCAGATCGACGAGCATTTCCGCACCGATCTCACCTTGGACTGGATGAGCAAGTCCAAATTCCGCGGCTCGACCGACGGCTTCTGCGGCCCGCAGCAAACGCCTTGCACGTCCGTCGATACCTCGTCCTATTCGGCGCTGCTGCTCTTGGCCAACGCCTATGTCGACATCGGCACCTGGCATGGGATCACGCCTTATGTCGGCGCCGGCATCGGCGGTGCCTGGGTCAAGTGGGATGAACTGCACAACGTGGACAGCGACGGTTCATTTGATCATAGCGGTGGCAAGGGCTGGCGTTTTGCCTATGCTGCCATGGCGGGCGCATCCTACTGCCTGACCGATCGCGTCAAACTCGATGTCGGCTACCGCTTCAGCCACATCAATGGCGGTAAGATGTTCGACTATGCCTCCCTCCCCAATGTCGGCCCAGGCTATGACAAAGGCATCAACGTGCACGAAGTGCGTGGCGGCCTGCGCTACCAGTTCGGCAGGTCGGACTGCGCGCCGCCGGAGCCCTACGTTCCAGAACCCGAGCCCGTCTACACCAAGTAGTTGTTTCTGAAATCCAGGAATTCGTCGACCGCCCGGCTGATGCCGGGCGGTTTCGTTTTGGCTGCCTAAGATGCTGCGGCGCTCGGGAACACCGCCCAACTTGAGAAGCGAAAGCGGATCAAATCAATTGCTAACGCCTTGTTATCCTTAACCCGCACTTAACCACTATGGTTAACAATGCTGTCTGAAACGGCGCGCGATTGCGAATGCGCCAAGTTCGGGAGCCGAGAACCATGACATCCAAATCGCCTGTAGCACTGGCGCTAGCAGCAGTCGTCGTGTTGCCGCTGACGCCGGCGCTTGGTGCCGATTACGAACCGCCGGTCTATGTCGACCAGGCGCCCGATTATGTACCGGTCGAGGTTGGCTCGGGATGGTATCTGCGCGGCGATGTCTCCTATCTGGTGCAGAAGAGCTTCAGGGATGAGGATTTCGCCTTCACGCCCGCGAGCTTCGACGAAAAGGAAGATCCCATCTTCGCCAGCATTGGCTTCGGCTACCATTTCAACGACTATTTGCGCGCCGATCTCAATGCCGGCTATCTGCCCGGCAACAAGATCGAGGTCGGCTATAACAACGGAACGACCGTGGCATCGGCGACCCTGAAGAACTATGCCTTCTCAGGCATACTCAATGGCTATGTCGACCTTGGCACCTATGTCGGAATCACGCCTTATCTCGGCGCTGGTGTCGGTATCCTCCAGAGCAAGCGCCGCCTGTCGGCGAGCTACTTCACCGCCAACGCCGACCCCACCGACGATTTCGTCCTGCGTGACAACAAGACCCAATACTCCTTCGCCTACACGCTGAATGCCGGCCTTGCCTACCAAGTGTCCAAGAATGTCTCAGTCGATGTGGGGTATCAGTATTTCTCCGCACCCGACGCCGAATATGTGACGGCCGAAAGCCTGACTTCTTATCCGATCCGCAAAGGGATCAATAATCACCAGGTCAAAGTCGGACTGCGATACGACCTCTGGTAGGCTCGATCGAAGCTGAGGCGTGAACAATGGCGGGTCTTTGGCCCGCCGTTTGCGTTGTGGCACTTTTTTTCCAAAGGCAGCCGGTATCCCGACAGCGACAAAAACTTTCCCCTTGACGCCGAAAGCCTGAACGCATATCGCCGTCCGTGGGCCACCCCTCCCCAACGAGGGGCCACTATCTGGAAGGATAGACCACGATGACGACGCATACGAAGCCCGAATTCCGTCCGGCAAATCCCAATTTTTCCTCAGGTCCCTGTGCAAAACGCCCCGGCTGGTCGGTCGAGGCGCTCAAAAATGCCGCGCTCGGGCGCTCGCACCGTGCCAAGATCGGCAAGACCAAGCTTGAACAAGCAATCGAGCTGACGCGGGAAATCCTCCAGGTTCCGGCGGATTACCGCATCGGCATCGTGCCGGCCTCGGATACCGGCGCGGTCGAAATGGCGCTGTGGTCGCTGCTCGGCGAACGCGGCGTCGACATGGTCGCCTGGGAGAGCTTCGGCTCCGGCTGGGTCACCGATGTGGTCAAGCAGCTGAGGCTCGCCGATGTGCGCAGGTTAGAGGCGGACTACGGCGCGCTGCCCGACCTGACCAAAATAGATTTCGACCGCGACGTGGTCTTCACCTGGAACGGCACGACGTCGGGCGTGCGCGTGCCGAACGGCGATTTCATCCCGGCCACCCGCAAGGGCCTGACCATCTGCGACGCCACTTCGGCGGCCTTTGCGCAAAAGCTCGATTTTCAGAAACTCGACGTCGTCACCTTCTCCTGGCAGAAGGTCCTGGGCGGTGAAGGCGCGCACGGTATGCTGATCCTCAGCCCGCGCGCCGTCGAACGGCTGGAAAGCTACAAGCCGGCCTGGCCGCTGCCGAAGATCTTCCGTCTCACCTCGGGCGGCAAGCTGATCGAAGGCATCTTCAAGGGCGAGACCATCAACACGCCGTCAATGCTGTGCGTGGAGGACTATCGCGACGCGCTGCGTTGGGCGCAGTCGATCGGCGGCCTCGACGCGCTGGTCACCAGAGCGGATGCCAATGCCGCTGTTCTGGATCGCTTTGTCGGAAAATCTTCCTGGCTCGGCCATCTTGCCGTCAACCCGGCGACGCGCTCGAACACATCGGTCTGCCTTTCCTTCACCGATCCGGATGTCGCTGCACTCGACGCCGATGGACAGGCTGCGTTCGCCAAGGCAATCGTCTCGGCGCTCGACAAGGAAGGCGTCGCCTACGACATCGGCGCCTACCGCGATGCACCGCCCGGCCTGCGCATCTGGTGCGGCGCGACAGTCGAGACCTCCGATCTCGAAGCGCTGCTGCCCTGGCTCGACTGGGCCTTTGCCGCGCAAAAGGCGTCGCTGAAGGCAGCCGCCTGACTCCCTCTCCCTCGAAGCGAGGGTGGCCCGAAAGGCCGGGTAAGGTCGCCTCCACCCGCTCAATGATCCGCCATCCAGAAAGAAAAAAGATTTGGCCGCATCCGGCCGCAATGACCCCACTTCGGCGCTTCGCGCCGACCCTCCCCTCAAGGGAAGGGACGCCAATCGCAAAGGACCAAGCCAATGCCCCGCGTTCTCGTCTCAGACAAACTTTCCACCACCGCCGTGCAGATCTTCAGGGATCGCGGCATCGAGGTCGACTATTTGCCGGATCTCGGCAAGGACAAGGAAAAACTGCTCGAAGTGATCGGCCAGTATGATGGGCTGGCCATCCGCTCGGCGACAAAGGTCACGGAGAAGCTGATCAACGCCGCGACCAGGCTGAAGGTCGTGGGCCGCGCCGGCATCGGCGTCGACAATGTCGACATCCCGGCGGCGAGCCGCAAGGGCATCATCGTGATGAACACGCCTTTCGGCAATTCGATCACCACCGCCGAGCATGCCGTCGCCATGATCTTCGCGCTGGCCCGCCAGATACCGGAGGCCAACGCCTCAACCCATGCCGGCAAATGGGAAAAGAACCGCTTCATGGGCGTCGAGATCACCGGCAAGACGCTCGGCATCATCGGTTGCGGCAATATCGGCTCGATCGTCGCTACGCGCGGCGTCGGCCTGAAGATGCACGTCGTCGCCTTCGACCCGTTCCTGTCGGACAGCCGCGCCGAGGAACTCGGTGTCGAAAAGGTCGAGCTCGACGAGCTGTTCGCCCGTGCCGACTTCATCACGCTGCACACCCCGCTTACCGACAAGACGCGCAACATCATCGACGCCGCGGCGATCGCAAAGATGAAGACCGGCGTGCGTATCATCAACTGCGCCCGTGGCGGGCTGATCGTCGAGGCCGACCTGATCGCGGCCTTGAAGAGCGGCAAGGTGGCCGGCGCCGGCATCGACGTGTTCGAGGTCGAACCGGCGGAGAACAACGCGCTGTTCGGCATGGAGAATGTGGTGGCGACGCCGCATCTCGGTGCCTCGACGATGGAGGCGCAGGAGAACGTCGCGCTACAGGTCGCCGAGCAGATGTCGGACTATCTGATCAAGGGCGCCGTTTCCAATGCCATCAACATGCCGTCGATCACCGCCGAGGAAGCGCCGCGGCTGAAACCTTTCGTCAAGCTCGCCGAAGTGCTCGGCGCCTTTGTCGGACAGGTCACCGAGGATCCGATCAAGGAGGTCGAGATCCTGTTCGACGGCTCGACCGCGACGATGAATACGCGGGCGCTGATCAGCGCTACTCTTGCCGGGCTGATCCGGCCGCAGGTCGCCGACGTCAACATGGTGTCGGCGCCGATCATGGTGAAGGAGCGCGGCATCATCGTCGCCGAGGTCAAGCGCGACAAGTCGGGCGTGTTCGACGGCTATATCAAGCTAACGGTCAAGACCGAGCACAGGACGCGCTCGATCGCCGGCACCTGTTTTTCGGACGGCAAGCCGCGCTTCATCCAGATCAAGGGCATCAATCTCGACGCCGAGGTCGGTCAGCACATGCTCTACACGACCAATGCCGACGCGCCCGGCATCATCGGCCTGCTCGGCACGGTGTGCGGCGAGAACGGCGTCAACATCGCCAATTTCCAGCTCGGCCGCAACCGGCCGGGCGGCGATGCCATTGCGTTGCTCTATCTCGATGCGCCGTTCCCGGAAGACGTGTTGGCGCAGGTGCGCTCGCACAAATCGATCGACTCGGCCAAGCGGCTGCATTTCGACGTCGGCGCGGCCTGAAATTCGATCACCCCGTGTGCAGCAGCACGCGGGGCGCTTCCATGGTCGTTGACGGACCGCAGTGAACCGTCGCGGCAAGCGACTTCATTGAGCAGCGGATACCGCCATCTTCCGTCCGCTGTATTCGGCGAGGCTGATGCCGCCCAGCACCAGCGCGAGAGCCAGCGCCTGATAAAGCTGGAATGTCTCACCGACAATCAGCACCGACAGCAGCGTACCGAAGATCGGCACCAGATTGATGAACAGGCCGGCCCGGTTGGCGCCGATCAGCTCGTTGCCTCTGATATAGAAGATCTGCGAGATGACCGAAGCACCGATGGCAGTATAGAACGCGACAGCCCAGCCGCGGGCGTCGGGGACGATGACCTTGCCGGCGGCAATCTCCCACAGGAAGAAAGGCAGCGATGTGATGAGTGCGGCAACCGACAGCGCCAGCATCAGGCTCTGCCAGCGGATGACCGGCTTCAGCCGCAACCCCACCGAATAGAAGGAGTAGCAAAGCACGGCGACCAGCATGATCGCGTCGCCGAAGTTGAGATCCAGCTTGAGAAGCTGGCGCAGGTCGCCATGGCTCGCCGTCACCGCGACGCCGATGATGGTCAGCACGACGCCAGCGATCTGCACCCGGTTCACCCGCAGGCGAAACAGCACGAAATTGGCGATGATGATCACGATCGGTATCGCCGCCTGCTCGATCGAGACGTTGATCGCCGTCGTGTAGTTGAGCGCCGTGTAGAAGATCGCATTGAAAAAGGCGAAGCCGCAAGCGCCGAGCCCGCCAAGCAGCAACCAGTGCCGACGCACCACTGGCCAGTCCTGATGCAGCGTTCGCCAGCCGATCGGCAGCAGGATCAGAACGGCCAGAATCCAGCGCAGGAAGACCAGCGTCATCGGTGAAATGTGGTCGACGGCCAGCTTGCCGGCCACGGAGTTGCCGCCCCACAGCAAGGTGGTGAACAGCAGGAATAGGTAGGCGGCTCGATGCATCGTGACATTCCGGCCAGGCAGTGGGAATTCGACGTCGGTGTGGCCCTATTGCGACCGCCAGCCCAAGTAAATGATGTCAAAGGCGAAAATTGTTGTGCCTCGGAGCGTTTTGGGTGGCAAAGAGTGGTCGCGCTCGCCGGGTCTTGACGCTATAGAGCGACGTGCGTGCGATTGGACGCTACAAGTACGCGTCGGAAGGCTCTAATCCTCGCGTCGTGCTTTTCCGAAAATCGATTCCGATTTTGGGGGCCGATGCGATAGAGGCCTGTCGTTTCGAACTGTTTTCAAGCTGCTCGTGCGGCGTCTCAAGGGAAAAGAAATATGGCCAATGTGGTGGTCGTCGGCTCGCAATGGGGCGATGAGGGCAAAGGCAAGATCGTAGACTGGCTGTCGGAGCGCGCCGACGTTGTCGTGCGCTTCCAAGGCGGCCACAATGCCGGCCACACGCTGGTCGTCGACGGCAAGGTCTACAAGCTGTCGCTGCTGCCGTCCGGCGTGGTGCGGCAAGGCAAGCTGTCCATCATCGGCAATGGCGTCGTCTTCGATCCGCACGCTTTCGTCGCGGAGGTTGCGAAATTGAAGGGGCAGGGCGTCGAGGTGACGCCAGACCGCCTGAAAATAGCCGAAAACACCGCGCTTATCCTGTCCTTGCACCGGGAGCTGGACGGATTCCGCGAGGACGCCGCGTCCAATTCCGGAACGAAGATCGGCACGACCCGCCGCGGTATCGGTCCCGCCTACGAAGACAAGGTGGGCCGGCGCGCGGTCAGGGTGATGGATTTGGCGGATTTGGAAACGCTACCCTTGAAGGTCGACAGGCTGCTGACGCACCACAATGCGCTGCGGCGCGGGCTTGGCCATGGCGAAGTCACGCATGAGGCGATCATGAGCGAGCTGATTTCCGTCGCTGACGAGATCCTGCCCTATATGGACCGCGTCTGGAAAATCCTCGACGACAAGCGCCGCGCCGGCGAGCGCATCCTGTTCGAGGGCGCGCAAGGCACGTTGCTCGACATCGATCATGGTACCTATCCGTTCGTCACCTCGTCCAATACCGTTGCCGGCCAGGCCGCTGCCGGGTCCGGTGTCGGCCCGGGCGCCATCGGCTATGTGCTCGGCATCACCAAGGCCTATACCACGCGTGTTGGCGAAGGCCCGTTTCCGACCGAGCAGAAGAACGAGATCGGCGAGTTCCTGGGCACGCGTGGCCATGAATTCGGCGTCGTCACCGGTCGCAAGCGCCGCTGCGGCTGGTTCGATGCCGTGCTGGTCCGCCAGGCTGTCGCCGTCAACGGCATCAAGGGCATTGCGCTGACCAAGCTCGATGTGCTCGATGGGCTGGACGAGATCAAGGTCTGTACCGGCTACCGACTCGACGGCGAGGCGATAGATTACCTGCCGGCCAGCCAAGGTGCGCAGGCCCGCGTCGAACCGGTCTACGAGACGCTGGAAGGGTGGAAAGGCACCACCGCCGGCGCGCGCAGCTGGAACGATCTGCCGGCCCAGGCGGTGAAGTACGTCCGCCACATCGAAGAGCTGATCGGCGCGCCGGTCGCACTCCTTTCCACCAGCCCTGAACGGGATGACACGATACTTGTGACCGATCCGTTTCAAGACTAGTTTCTCAGCCTTTCCGGGCATTGCGGCTGATTTGCGGGGGCCGGCCCAGAAACAAATGCAGGTCGACTGAAGCATGGTAGATTTTGTTGGTGCCCTGAAAAAGACCCTAGACAAGCTTGATAGGCCGTCGGCGGAAGTGCGCGCCAAGGTTTATGACATGGCGCGTTCGATGATCGCGAAGAAAATTGCCGAACGCGATCCGCCGTTTGCGCCGTCGGATGTCGCCAGGCAGAAGCGCGCACTCGAAGACGCCATCGCAAGCGTTGAGCGAGAATATGCTAAACCGGCACCGGCATCCGATCCGCTGGCGGAACTGGAGGACATCTTCTCCTCCATCGACCGCAACAAGAACCAGCCCAGCCATGTCCGGCAGCCGGCAAAGACCGAGCCAGCAACGACCAGGCCAGCAAAGACCGGGCCGGCCCAGACTGGGCCGGCATGGCAGTCCACGCCCGCCAAGGCGGTGCCGAACTGGCAAAAGCCGCAGCCCGTCGCTCTTCCTCAAGAGCGCGCTGGTCCGCCGCCGTCCGATATGGATCTTCCGACGGCCGATGACCAAGACAGCGTTTTTCGGGGCGACGACTTTTCCAACGACGGCGGCCCCGCGGAGGACAGGTTCCAGCGACTCCATCCTGCCGAGCGCAGGCGCAGCTATGGCGGCGTGATCGCCGCCGCCATTGCCCTGCTGGTCATTGCCGGTGGCGGTTATGGCATCTGGCTGAACAAGGATGCGTTCGGCAGCATGCTCGGCCTCGACGAGACCAAAGCCGTCGCCACCGAACCGCTGGTAAAACCAGCCCCGGCCAAGCCGGTGGCCGATGCGGCCGTACCGGCCGCCGCGCCTCCGACGGAGGCCGGCGAGGGCGCGAAGTTTACGCAGCGCCTTACGCCCGAGGGCCACGAAGTCGATCCCGGCCCCGCGGCCGGGCAGGCGGGCATCGGCGAAGGCGAATCCGTCGCCGCACTGACCACGCCGCCATCGGCCGCTCAAGCGCCGACCACCCCGGCACCCGCCGCGCCGGCACCGGCGGCACCCGCCGACACGCAAGCCACGGCCAATGCTCCAGCAGTCAATGGGTCGGCTGCGCCAACGCCCGCAACGCCGCCCGATGCTGCAGCTGCTCCGCCAGCCCCTGCAACGGCCGCCCCACCGCCCGCGACGGCAGCGGCACCGACGGCAGTTCCGCCGCAAGCCGCGTTGGCCGTCGGCCAGAAGGCGATCTTCTACGAGGAGCGCACCAGCACCGCTCAAGGCTCGGCCGAGCCCGGCAACATCGTCTGGTCGCTGGTGCAGGAATCGCCCGGCGGCGACCTGCCGCCCGAGCCGGCGATCCGTGCCGAGGCGACCATTCCAGGCAAGGATATCCAGTTGCGCATGACGATCCGTCGCAACACCGACCAGACTCTGCCGGCCAGCCACATCATCGAGATGATCTTCCTGACGCCTAATGGCTTCGAGGGCGGCGGTGTCGACAACATCTTGCGTGTCGCCATGAAGGGCTCCGAGCAGGATGCCGGCAGCCCGCTGATCGGCATCCCGGCCAAGATCGCCGATGGCTTCTTCCTGGTTGCGCTCAACGACACCAAGGCGGATGAAGACGCCAATCTGACCTTGCTCAGAGGTCAGGACTGGATTGACGTGCCGGTCGTCTACAAGACCGGGCGGCGGGCGCTGCTCACCATGGAAAAGGGAATTCCCGGCGAGAAGGTGTTCGACGAGGCGCTGAAGGCCTGGCAGACAAAGACGGCGGGGTGAGGCCGACAACGCCTCCTTGGCTCAGAAGCCCTGGAACAGCATGTCGAGCGCGCTCACGATGTCTTCGTGATGCCTGGTCAGATTCAGTCGGCTCTCGCCCAGTTCCGTCGCCGCAACCGTGGCGATCAAATGGGTGGTCATGACCAATTTCCGACCATTGATCTCGAAAACGGGATGGAGCCTTCGCATTGGTGATGGCGCCATCGCAACCGGCAGCAGCGGGACGACCACCCGGGTCTTGAAATGGTCGAGCAGATCGGCCTGGACGTCGAGGAGATAGCCGCCTTCGATGCTACCCGCGAAGACGTCGTAGCGCGCCATCAGAATTGCCGATGTTCTGCCAGCGGAATACCGTGTTTTTCGATATATTCGTTCCACGCATCTATCGTCGCGCGGTTCTCAAGCTTCCACAGCCGCGTCTTTTCGGCGGCCACTGCCTCTGCGATGCCGGCTTCAGCGGCGCGCGAGACATTCACATCGAGCCCCTTGGCTTCCTTCATGAGCTTTGAGTCGATCGACAGATTTGCCGGCTGACGAACCGCATTCACAGCTATCTTGCGCATGATCACCTCCGCAGCATGCGCATAATATATGCGCACTCCCGTCCAGTCGCAACGACAAGGTGCTTGAACTCGCGAATTACCCCTCCATTTCCTCGCGCAGCATCTCAAGTTCCAGCCATTCCTCCTCGAGCGCTGCCAGTGTGACGCGCTCCTTGTCGAGCGCGGCAATCGTCTTCTGGAACGAGGCCGGGTCGCGCTCGTAATAGGCCGGATCGGCGATATTGTTCTCCAGCCGCGAGATCGAGGCCGACACCGCCTCGATCTTCCTGGGTAAGGTTTCCAGCGCGAATTTCTGCTTGAACGACAGTTTCTTTGCCGGGCCCTTGGGAGCGGCCGCGTCGCTCCTACGTGCAGCCGTCGCCTCGCCGGTCTCTGCCTTCGGCCGCGCCTTGCGGTCGTCCAGCCTGGTGCCGCCGCGCTGCGCCAGCATGTCGGAATAGCCGCCGGCATATTCGATCCAGCGGCCGTCACCATCCGGCGCGATGATGCTGGTCATGGTGCGGTCGAGGAAATCGCGATCGTGGCTGACCAGGATCACCGTGCCGGCAAAGCCGGCGACCAATTCCTGCAGCAACTCCAGCGTCTCCATGTCGAGGTCGTTGGTCGGCTCGTCGAGCACAAGCAGGTTTGCCGGCCGCGCCAAAACGCGGGCGAGGATCAGCCGTGCCCGCTCGCCGCCCGAAAGCTCGCGCACCGGCGTGCGCGCCTGTTCCGGCTTGAACAGGAAGTCTTTCATGTAAGAGACGACGTGGCGCTGTTCGCCATTGATGACGAGGTTCTCGCCGCGCCCGTCGGTGAGATACTGCGCCAGTGTCTCCTGTGGATCGACGGCCTCGCGCTTCTGGTCGAGCGTGGCGATCTCCAGATTGGTGCCGAGCCGCACCGTGCCTGCGTCCGGCTTCAATTCGCCGATCAGCATCTTCAACAGTGTCGTCTTGCCAGCGCCGTTCGGCCCGACCAAGCCAACGCGATCGCCGCGCTGGATGCGGGTCGAAAATCCCTTGACCACGGTCAGATCGCCAAAGCTCTTCTCGATGTTCTTGGCTTCGATCACCAGCTTGCCGGATTCGGCAGCGTCGCTGGCTGTCATCGTCGCCGCACCCTCGGCGCCGCGATGACCGCGAAAGCGCTGGCGCATGGTCTGCAACTCACCGAGCCGGCGCATGTTGCGCTTGCGCCGCGCTGTCACGCCATAGCGCAGCCAGTGCTCCTCGCGCACGATCTGGCGACCGAGCTTATGCTGCTCGCGCTCTTCCTCCTCCAGCACCGTGTCGCGCCATTCCTCGAAATAGCCAAAGCCCTTGTCGAGACGGCGGGTCTGCCCGCGGTCGAGCCAGATTGTGGCGCGTGACACGCGCTCGAGAAAACGGCGGTCATGCGAGATGACGACCAGTGCCGAGGAGGTGCGGGCAAGCTCCTCCTCCAGCCATTCGATGACCGACAGGTCAAGATGGTTTGTCGGCTCATCGAGGAGGAGAATGTCGGGCTCCGGCGCCATGACGCGGGCGAGTGCCGCACGCCTCGCCTCGCCGCCGGAGAGGTCGTTCGGCCGTTCTTCGCCGGTCAGGCCGAGATGCTCCATCAGATAGGTGGCGCGATAGGGATCGTCGGCGGGCCCGAGCCCCGCCTCGACATAGGCGCGGACGGTCGCAAAACCGTCCATGTCGGGCATTTGCGGCAAGTAGCGCACGGTTGCCGAAGGCTGGCGGAAGACTTCGCCGTCCTGCGGCTCGATCAGCCCGGCGGCGATCTTGAGCAGCGTCGACTTGCCCGAACCGTTGCGGCCGACCAAGGCGATCTTGTCGCCAGCTGAGGCCGTCAGGGCGGCACCGTCGAGCAGCGGCGTGCCGCCAAAGGTCAGCTTTATCCCGTCGAGATTGAGAAGCGGCGGCGCCATGTCAGCTTTCTGGGCTCAGCTTTCCGGAAGAGGGTAGGGATGCGCGAGCAGCAGCGCGCGGCCGCTGGCCAGCGCGATTTCCAACCGGCCCCTGACCTCGTTGGAAATGGTCAGCGACGAGCCGAACGCAACCTCGACATGGTCGAGCGGCCATTTGGCACCGGTGACGCTCAGGCCGGCGAGATCGGAGAAGCCGAGCACCGAAAACAGCGTGCCGTCGGCATAGTCGAAGCCAGTCTTTCCGGGCAGCAAGGGAATGCCTTCCTGTGCGCCGCTGGTCAAAAGCACGTCCGTCCCGCCTTCCGCCAGCCGGACGCTCAGCGCCAGATGCAGGAAGATGTGGTCGGTGCGTTTGCCGCCGAAAGCACCTGCGAGCACAAGGCTGGTCGCACCGCGTTCGAGCGCGGCGGCGATAGCGAGTTCACCGTCGGTCTTGTCCTTTTCGGCGGGAAACACCTGCCGTGGCACGGCGGCCAGATCCTCCGGCAACTCGGCAGGCACGGAATCGAAATCGCCGACCCAGAGTTCCGGCCACAGGCCCAGCATACGGGCATGGCCGATGCCGGCATCGGCAGCGATGACGCGCGAGCCTTCGACCTGGCGGTCGAGCAGCGGCGTGCGGATGAGATCGCCGCCAAGCAGGATGGTGAATTTGCTCATATCTCGTGGCCCTTACCAGCCCTGCCCCAGAAACGGAAGAATGAAACGGAAGATGAAACGGCAGACGACACGGAAGGCTGGGCTTTGGATGCCCGGCAAACTTCCGCTTGCGCAGCACTTCGGCCGGGCCTATGTGTCGCAACGCTCTAACGGGGTGCCGGACGCGATCTTCGCGGACCGGCTGAGAGGCAAGACTGCCAACCCGCTGAACCTGATCCGGTTTGTACCGGCGGAGGGATTAGACGTTTCGGACAGCCCGACGCCTCAATTCCTTTCAACGCGAACGAAGGAGGCGCCGATGCGCAGTTTTTTCCACTCTCTTGTCTCAATTGTCCTGCTTGCGGCATCCGCGCTCGCCCTGCCAGGGCAGGCATCGGCACAGGATAGACTGACGGTCTATACCTATGAAAGCTTCACCGCCGATTGGGGTCCGGGACCGGCAGTGAAGAAGGCCTTCGAGGCCGAATGCAGTTGCGTCGTCGAATTCGTCTCGGTCGCCGACGGCGTGGCGCTGCTCAACCGTGTGAAGCTGGAAGGCGCCGCGACCAAGGCCGATATCGTACTTGGCCTCGATACCAACTTAACCGCCGACGCCAAGGCAACCGGCCTGTTTTCGCCGCACGGCGCCGTCTCGGGCGTCAATGTGCCGGGCGGCTGGAGCGACGATATTTTCGTGCCGTTCGACTATGGCTATTTCGCCGTCGTCTACGATACCGAAAAACTGAAGAGCCCGCCGAAGAGCCTCAGGGAATTGGTCGAGGGCGATGCCGGAGAGAAGATCGTCATCCAGGATCCGCGCACCTCGACGCCGGGCCTTGGCCTGCTGCTGTGGGTCAAGTCGGTCTATGGCGACAAGGCGCCGGAAGCCTGGGCCAAACTCAAGGCGAAGGTGCTGACGGTAACGCCGGGCTGGAGCGAGGCCTACGGCCTGTTCACCAAGGGCGAGGCGCCGATGGTGCTGTCCTACACCACCTCGCCGGCCTACCACATGGTCGCCGAAAACACCGAGCGCTACCAGGCGGCGTCCTTCGAGGAGGGCGAATATCTGCAGATCGAGGTTGCGGGGATCACCACCAAGGGCGCGAAGAACCCGCTGGCGGAAAAGTTCATTGCCTTCATGACCGGACCGAAATTCCAGGATGTCATTCCCGAAACCAACTGGATGTTCCCGGCCGGCAAAACCGACAAGCCGCTCAACCCGGCGTTCGACAAGCTGGTCAAGCCGACCAAGACCTTGCTGTTCAGCCCGGAAGACGTCGCGGCCAACCGCAAGGCCTGGGTCGATGAGTGGCTTGCGGCGATGAGCAGGTAGGGCTCAAGCCTCGTCGGATGTTTGCGCCAAGCCACCCCCCTCCGGCCTGCCGGCCATCTCCCCCTCAAGGGCACGGCTATCGCAGATGGAACGCCGAGGCTTTCGCTCTACGACGTACCCCCACCCCTAACCCCTCCCCACAAGGGGGAGGGAGACTTCCGTTGGCACTGACCTCGGCAAATTGTCTGCCTTTCGGCGCCAAAAGGGGAAGTAAGGGCATGCGGCAGCGTTCCCTCCCCCTTGTGGGGAGGGTTAGGGTGGGGGTCCAACTTCGTAAGAATCCAAATGCGATAGCCCTGCCCTCAAGGGGGAGATCGGCAGCTTTGTCGCCTCTCCTCGTCCTGCCACTTGTGAGATTGGCGAAGGCGGCTGAGTGCGCAATCTCCCCCCTTGAGGGGGAGATGGCCGGCAGGCCAGAGAGGGGTGGGCTCGGCCTTTGCCAGGTATTTCCTTCGATCTACGCCTGTCGTAGTGTCGGGTAGCGCGACATGCCTACGCGTCATCCGGCCGATCCCCGCGTCACTGCCGGCATCGTCGCGCTCGCCGCCATCGCGCTGCTGATCGGCGGTGCATTCGCCGGGCTCGTCGTCGAAGCCACACGCGACCTGTCCGGCGCCGCCGCCGCTTTCGATTCCTATCTCTTGCGCGTCGTCCGTTTCACGCTCTGGCAGGCTCTGCTGTCGACCCTGCTCTCCGTTGCACCGGCCCTGTTCGTCGCGCGTGCCCTGTCGCGGCATCCGCGTTTTTTCGGGCGAGGCTTTATCTTGCAGCTTTTCGCCGTGCCGCTGGCGCTGCCGGCCATTGTTGCCGCCCTCGGTGTCTTGGCGCTCTATGGCCGCGCCGGCTATTTCGCCGGCACGCTGGGCGCGCTAGGCGGCCAGAGCTGGCCCGGCATCTATGGCTTGTCGGGCATACTCGTCGCCCATGTCTTCTTCAACCTGCCGCTGGCGACGCGGCTGTTCCTGGAGGCGTTGCAGACCGTGCCGGCTAACCAATGGCGGCTGGCGAGCCAGCTTGGCATGGGGGCTGCGCCGGCCTTCCGGCTGATCGAATGGCCGCCGCTGCGTGCGGCCTTGCCGGGCGTTGCCGGGCTCGTTTTCATGCTGTGCATCACCTCCTTCACCATCGTGCTTACGCTCGGTGGCGGGCCGCGCGCGACGACGCTCGAGGTTGCCATCTACCAGGCGCTGCGTTTCGACTTCGACCCGGCCCGGGCTGTGACGCTGACCCTGCTGCAGATTGCCCTGACCTTCGTCGTCGTGCTGGCCTTGACGCGGCTCGGCGCCAATATGGTCGGGGATGCCAATCTGCCGGTGGCGCCGCGCCGGTATTTTTCAGCCGGTGCGGCCGAGACCGTGCTGAACGCATTGGCGATCGGGCTCGCACTGTTGTTTGTCGCCGGGCCGATGGCGGCCACGCTGGCAGCCGGGCTTGGCGCCGATCTCGGCCGCCTGGCCGGCGAGAGCGCGGTGCGGCAAGCGACGGCGACCAGTGCCGTGCTCTCCCTCCTGTCGGCGCTGCTCTCTGTGGCGTTGTCGCTGTCGCTGGTCATGGCGCGCCGGGCGCTGGCGCTCACCCGGCGGAGCGGCAGGAGGACGCTGCTCGAACACCTGGCCGACACCGGTGCGGGGTTCGTCCTGGTGGTGCCGCCCATCGTCATCGGTGCCGGCTGGTTCTTGCTCCTGCGCACCGTCGGCGATGTCTTTGCGATCGCCCCTGTCATGGTCGTTGCGGTCAATGCGGTGATGGCGATGCCGTTCGCCATCCGCGCCATCCGCCCTGCCTATGACGCGGCGAGCGAACGCCACGAACGGCTCTGCGCACAGCTTGGCATCTCGGGCTGGAACCGGTTGCGGCTGGTCGACTGGCCGTCGCTGCGGCGGCCGCTCGCCACCGGCTTCGCGTTCGCCATGGCGCTGTCGCTCGGCGATCTCGGCGTCATTGCGCTGTTCGGCAGCGATTCCGTGCAGACCTTGCCCTATCTGTTGCTGGCGCGCATGGGCAGTTACCGCACCGAGGATGCCGCCGGCCTGGCGCTGCTGCTCGGCCTTGTCTGCCTGGCGCTGGTGTTGGCCGCGGACTGGCTGGGAAGGAGGGAGAAATCATGATGCCGATCAGCCCGGAACGGTCCATTTCGGTGGAAAAAGGCGCGGCCGTGCGGCTCGATAATGTCTCGTTCAGCTATGGTGAAACGCCGCTTATGTTCGATGTCGATTTCCGGGCGTCGGAAATCACCGCCATCATGGGGCCGAGCGGTTCGGGAAAGTCGACGCTGCTCAATCTGGTGGCCGGTTTCGAGACGCCGCGGTCGGGCCGCGTGCTGATCGGCGGCGCCGACGTCAGCACTGCGCCGCCATCAGCGCGGCCGGTATCGATGGTGTTCCAGGAAAACAACCTGTTTGCCCATCTGTCGATCGAGCAGAATGTCGGGCTCGGCCGCTCGCCTTCGCTCAGGCTGAGCGAGGCTGACCGCGCCGCAATCGCCGCAGCGCTGAAGCGCGTCGGTCTTGCCGGCAAGGAAAGCCGGCTGCCGCGCGAACTCTCCGGCGGCGAGCGGCAGCGTGTCGCGCTCGCCCGGGTCCTGGTGCGCGACCGGCCGGTGCTGTTGCTCGACGAGCCGTTCGCTTCGCTCGGACCGGCACTGCGCGACGACATGCTCGATCTGGTGGCCGACGTTCATTCGGAGCAGCGCATGACGGTGCTATTCGTCACGCACCAGCCGGACGATGCGCGCCGTATCGGCCAAAACATGGTTTTCCTGGATGGTGGCACGGTTGCCGCGACCGGCACCGCCGCCGATTTTTTCGTCGGGGCTGGACCGGAGGCATTCCGACGCTATATCGGCTCGGGTCCGTTTGCGGCTGGATCACGAGATGTTGCCCGGAAGCGGACATAAATTTATGGTCAAACCGGCGGAAGGCGAAGCGGCGCTTGCTTGCCATGGTCGAGGTAGTGTGGCTAGGTCCGCCAGGAGCTGGTCCGGCCTAGACCGTGATTTGCCCTTGCTGCCTCGTATCTGTCGGACGCACGAAGGACGCCATAGCACTTGACTTTGCGCGTGATGCTTTTCGGAAATCGCGCCCGATTTTCGCGGTCACGTGCCAGGACTTGAAAGGAAGCCGATCTGCCGACCGGCATCGACAATCGGAGGGTGAAACCGCTGGCGCGCTTTCTGGCGCTGGCCGGTCTTGCCGTGGCGCTGGCAAGCTGCCAGATGTTCACGCCTCCCGACGTGCAGGAATCGGGCTTCCAGCCCTCCGACAAGCCGATCACGGTCGACAATGTCGCCGCCAACAGCAAGCTCGCCCAACTGGCGAAGGCGCAACACCCGCGCATCCTCGCCACCTATGGCGGCGAGTATTCCGACCCCAAGCTCGAGCGCATGGTGGCCAAGGTCGTCGGCAGACTGACCGTGGTGTCGGCCAACCCGACCCAGACCTACCGCATCACCATCCTCAACTCGCCCAACGTCAATGCCTTCGCGCTGCCGGGCGGTTATCTCTACATCACCCGCGGGCTGCTGGCGCTGGCCAACGATTCCGCCGAGCTGGCCGCCGTCATTGCGCATGAGATGGGCCACGTTACAGCCAACCACGGCCTGCAGCGCCAGCAGCTGGAAGCCGAGGAGGGGTTGGCGACCAAGGTTGTTTCGGATGTGCTCGGCGACAACCCGACGGCCAAGGCGGCGCTGATCCGCGGCAAGCTGAGGCTGGCCCAGTTCTCGCGCAATCAGGAGCTGGAAGCGGACGCCATCGGCATCAAGTCGATCGGTGAAGCCGGTTTCGACCCCTACGCCGCCGGCCGCTTCCTGCAGTCGATGTCGGCCTATACCGATTTCCGCTCGATCAGCGGCGCCACCGACGCCAGCCTCGACTTCCTGGCGACGCACCCCAACACGCCGCAGCGTATCGATCTCGCGCAGCGCCACGCCCGCCAGTTCGGCGCGCCCGGCGTCGGGTCGCGCGACCGCGATTCATTCCTTGCCGGCGTAGACGGGCTGCTTTACGGCGACACGCCCGAGGAAGGCTATGTGCGCGGCGAAACCTTCCTGCATCCTGGCCTCGGCGTGTCGTTCTCGGTGCCCAACGGCTTCATCATCGACAATTCGGCGGCGGCGGTGACCGCCACAGGCCCGGGCGACATGGCAATCCGCTTCGATGGCGTTTCGATCGACAAGGACCGCTCGCTGACCGACTACATCCGCAGCGGCTGGGTTGCCGGCCTCGACGACAGCAGCGTGCGCCAGGAGACGATCAACGGCAACGAAGCGGCAACCGCGCATGCCGGCGCCGATGGCTGGCAATTCGACATTGCGGTGATCCGCGCCGGCGGCCAGGTCTACCGCTTGCTGACTGCTGCACCGTCGGCCAGCACCTCGCTGAGCACGGTGGCGCGCTCGGTCAGCGGCTCGTTCCGCATCCTGAGTGCTGCCGAGAAGGCAGCACTGAAGCCACTGCGTATCCGCATCGTCACGGTGCAGCCCGGCCAGACGATGGGCTCCCTGGCCGCACAGATGGTCGGCGTCGACCGCAAGCTGGATTTGTTCAGGGTGCTCAACGCGCTGTCGCCGGGCGCCGCGGTTTCGGCCGGCGACAAGGTCAAGATCGTCACCGACAAATAGCAGCCGACGCGATTCAGGCTGCGAGAAATTCCGGATTCTGCTTTACCAGCGCCGCCTTGAGCTTTTCCATGGCGCGCGCCTCGATCTGCCGGACACGTTCCTTGGAGATGCCGAGCGTCTCGCCGAGCGCTTCGAGCGTCGCGCCCTCGTCGCTCAGCCGGCGTTCCTCGATAATCCTGAGCTCGCGCGCATTGAGAGCGCCGAGTGCCGTCTTCAGCCACACCGAGCGGCGTTCGACGTCGATCGTATCGCCGACGACCTCATCGGGCAGCGGGTCATCCGAAACCAGGAACTCCATCCGCTCGGTTGCGCCCGCATCGTCGGCTAGCGGCGTGTTGAGCGAGCTGTCCGGCGCCGAAAGGCGGGAATCCATCATCGCCACATCGGCTTCCGATACCCCGAGAGCCGCCGACACTTCGCGGTAGAGCGTGGCATTCGACGTCTGCTCGGCGCCGTTTGCCAGGCGGGCGCGCAGACGCCGCAGGTTGAAGAACAGCGCCTTTTGCGCCGAGCTGGTGCCGCCGCGCACGATCGACCAGTTGCGCAGGATATAGTCCTGCATCGAGGCGCGAATCCACCAAGTCGCGTAGGTCGAGAACCGCACCTCGCGCTCGGGTTCGAAACGGGCCGCGGCCTCCAGCAGCCCGACATGGCCTTCCTGGATCAGGTCGCCCAGCGGAAGGCCGTAGTGGCGAAACCGCGACGCCATGGAAATGACCAGCCGCATATGCGCGACGGTGATGCGGTGCAGCGCGTGCTGGTCATTGTTTTCCTTCCAGCGCAGCGCCAGGAGATGCTCTTCGTCACGTTCCAGATAAGGGGCTTTCATCGCCGCGCGAACCATGGTCCGTCCTGCACTGTCTTCCATCATGCCGCGCTCCTGCTTCAGGCGTTGCGGTGCGATCGAATCGTGAGTTGGCGCCGATGGTTGAAATGGCGGCGCCGCGCCCTACAACAGCGAAGAACGTGCCATGCGGGGGAATGTTCCCCCGGACTGTCATGTCGATTGCGCTGTTCCAGGCGATTCGCCGCCGGCCTTGACTCAGCCGGATGGCGCCGGGAGATGCTGGTTGAGAATTGGATTTCAAGGGCGCGGGATTTTTGAAATTCAGTTTCTTATTCTGGCATCGCGCATCTGTCATTTTCCGGCACTCGCAATGACGCCGGATACCGGCCAAGGACGGATCACAGAAAAATGAAATGGCTCAAATCGCTCATCATCGCCGGAACGCTGCAGGTTCTGGCCATCGCCGCCGGTCACGCCGGCGCCAATCTCGACCAGATCAAGCAGTCCGGCGTCTTCAAGGTCGGCACAGAAGGAACCTATGCGCCCTTCACCTATCATGATGCTTCCGGCGCGCTGGTCGGCTTCGACGTCGAGATCGCGCGGGCCATCGCCGAGCGCCTCGGCGTCAAAGCCCAGTTCCTCGAAGGCAAATGGGACGGGCTGATCGCCGGTCTCGATGCCAACCGCTACGATGCCGTCATCAACGAGGTCGGCATCACCGAGGCGCGCAAGGCCAAATATGACTTTTCGGATCCCTACATCGCCTCCAAGGCGGTGCTGATCGTGCGCGGCGAC
Source organism: Mesorhizobium sp. M0174 (assembly GCF_040322275.1). Lineage (NCBI taxonomy): Bacteria > Pseudomonadati > Pseudomonadota > Alphaproteobacteria > Hyphomicrobiales > Phyllobacteriaceae > Mesorhizobium > Mesorhizobium sp. M0174. The sequence continues at coordinate 235,035 of NZ_JAMYTB010000005.1, read as the reverse complement.
AACACCGATATCAAGAGCTTCGCCGATCTCAAGGGCAAGAAGGCGGCGCAATCACTGACTTCGAACTTCGGCAAGCTGGCTGAAACCAACGGAGCCGAACTCGTTGGCACCGACGGCTTCGACCAGTCGATCCAGCTGCTTCTTACGGGCCGCGCCGACGCCACCATCAACGACAGCCTGTCCTTCCTCGACTTCAAGAAGCACAAGCCCGACGCCAATGTGAAGATTGCCGCCCAGGAAGAAAACGCCGACTATTCCGGCGTCATCGTGCGCAAGGGCGATCCGGAACTGGTGGCCGCCATCAATAAGGCGCTGGCCGACATCAAGGCCGACGGCACCTACAAGAAAATCGCCGACACCTATTTCGGCCAGGACGTTTCGAAGTAAAACGGCTTTCTCGTGTGGGCCGAACGCCGGCCCACGTCGTTCATATCGCGGCGAGCTGTCTTTTGACGGCCCGCCGCTTTCGCGTGATATGAGCGACGGCAATCTGGCAAGGAGGAGCCTTCGTGCCGCACTGGCTGCAATTGATGCTGGAATCCCTGCCTACGCTGCTATGGGCTGCACTGATCTTCACCGTGCCGCTGACGCTGCTGTCGTTTGCATTCGTCTTGTACTAGGCCTGGTTGTGGCGCTTGTCCGGCTGTTCGGTCCCAAACCGCTGGTCGCCGTGGTCCGCTTCTACGTCTGGATATTCCGCGGCACGCCGCTTCTCGTGCAACTGTTCCTTATCTTCTACGGCCTGCCATCGGTCGGCATCCTGCTCGACGCCTTTCCGGCAGCACTGATCGGCTTCACCTTGAACATCGGTGCTTATTCGTCGGAAATAATCCGCGCCGTCATCGGTTCGGTGCCCAAGGGCCAGTGGGAAGCGGCCTATTCGATCGGCATGACCTGGGCCCAGGCAATGCGGCGCACCATTCTTCCACAGGCGGGGCGCGTCGCCGTGCCGCCGCTGTCCAACACCTTCATCTCGCTGGTCAAGGACACTTCGCTCGCCGCCGCCATCACGGTGCCGGAGATGTTCCAGGCAGCGCAGCGCATCGTCGCCACCACCTATGAGCCGCTGATCCTCTATGTCGAGGCAGCGGCCCTCTATCTGATCATGAGCTCCGTGCTGTCGGCCTTGCAGGCGCGGCTGGAAACGCGGCTAAACCGTTATGGCGGCTTCCTGGAGGCGCGCGCATGATCGGCCTCACCAACATCGAAAAGCGTTTCGGCGACAATCTTGTGCTGAAGGGCGTGACCGTCACCATCGAGGAAGGCAGCGTTACGGCGCTTGTCGGACCGTCGGGCGGAGGGAAGAGCACGCTTTTGCGCTGCATCAACCTGCTCGAGCTCCCGACTTCAGGCACGGTACGGATCGGCGACGATGCACTTAAATTCCGCCCCGGCGGCAGGGTCTCGACCAGGGATATCCAGCGGCTGCGGCTGCAGACCGGCATGGTGTTCCAGAATTTCCAGCTGTTTCCGCATCGCACCGCGATCGGGAACATCATGGAGGGGCTGGTGACGGTGCTGAAATGGCCCAAGGAGAGGGCGCGCGAACGGGCGCTGGCCCTGCTCGAAAAGGTCGGCATGGCGCACAAGGCCGATGCCTGGCCGGCGACGCTGTCAGGTGGCCAGCAGCAGCGCGTGGCGATTGCCCGGGCTCTGGCGCCTTCGCCGAAAGTCCTGCTCTGCGACGAGCCGACCTCTGCACTCGATCCGGAACTGGCGCAGGAGGTGGTCGACGTGCTCGGCAAGCTCGCCAGCGAGGGCACGACCATGGTGATGGCGACGCATGATCTGCGGCTCGCCTCCAAGATCGCGCGGGAAGTGGTGTTCCTCGATGCCGGCAACATCGTCGAACAAGGCCCGGCCGCGGTGCTGTTCAGCAACCCGGAACGCCAGCGGACCAAGCGGTTCATCGCCACACTGAAGCACGAGGCGGAAAGGGAGGGCGGCGAAGGTTAGATATGCCCGTCGCCGGTCAGCCAAAACAAAAAACCCGGCGCGAGGCCGGGTTTTTCTGAATTCGAAGACGAGAAAAGCTCAGGCGGCTTCTTCCTGCTCGGCTTCCTCGTTGTCGGCCTTAGCGCCGCGCTTCGGGCCCTTGTTGAGGTTCACCTCGATGAGGCGGACCGCTTCGGTCTCCGACATGCGGTTGACGGCCGCGATCTCGCGGGCCATGCGGTCGAGGGCCGCCTCGTAGAGCTGGCGCTCGGAATAGGACTGCTCCGGCTGGTTATCGGCGCGGTAAAGGTCGCGCACCACTTCCGAGATCGAGATCAGATCGCCGGAGTTGATCTTGGCATCATATTCCTGGGCACGGCGTGACCACATGGTGCGCTTGACGCGGGCGCGGCCCTGCACGACCTTCAGCGCGCGCTCGACATAATCCTCTTCCGACAGCTTGCGCATGCCGATCGAGGTCGCCTTGGCGACCGGCACCTTGAGGCGCATCTTGTCCTTCTGGAAGTCGATGACGAACAGCTCCAGCTTGTGGCCCGCGACTTCCTGCTCATCAATCGAGACGATCTGGCCGACACCATGCGCCGGATAAACGATGTATTCGCCGGTCTTGAAACCGTGGCGCGCTGCGGTGGACTTCTTCTGCGGGGTGATCGTTGCCATTACGCCCTGAACTCCTTGTTGTGGTACCGGCATCGTGCCGGCCCGAACTCGTACGACCGGGGTGACCGGTCCTTAGCCACACAACGATGAACTCACCGGAAAGGCCAGGACCGGCAAATCGCAACATTGCGACCGCCTGCCCCAGATCGCTCTGGTCCGGATTGAGAAATTCACCTTTCAGTGATTTGGGGCGTTTGCGCCATAAATCGACGTTGTGTCACCGGCATGTTTGGCTCATATAGCACAAAAAGTCGGAAGAATCAAGGTTTTGCTGCACGCGCGAAGGCCGCGCGCCGTCGCCGCCTGTCAAGGCAGTTAATGTATCACGTCTGTTACGCGGCGTCAGGCCACCGCAGCCGGCAGGCTCGTCAGTCGCCTTCGCCGGGCTCCGGGGAGAAATATTTCTCGAACTTGCCAGTTTCGCCATCGAAATTTTTAGCGTCGGCCGGCGGCTCCTTCTTGGCGGTGATGTTGGGCCATTTCTCGGCATATTCGGTGTTGATCTGCAGCCATTTGTCGAGACCCGACTCGGTGTCGGGCTTGATTGCGTCGGCCGGGCATTCCGGTTCGCAGACGCCGCAATCGATGCACTCGTCCGGGTGGATGACGAGCATGTTCTCACCTTCGTAGAAGCAGTCGACCGGACAGACCTCGATGCAGTCCATGTATTTGCATTTTATGCAATTGTCGGTCACGACATAGGTCATTGGTCGGCTCCGGGACGTCCCATTTTGTTGGGCTTTTTTGGTGAGGTAACGCCTTTGTCCGCTGGTGGCAAGGGCGGCCCCTGTCAGCGGTGCCGCGGTTTCCGGAATGGAATTCCGGAAGGCCGGCAAAGCGGGCGTTCGACCTTGCTCAATCGTCGCCGAGCAGGTGGTCGGTCTGGCGGCGTTCCTTCTTCGTCGGGCGACCGCTGCCGGCCTCGCGCAACGGCGGCACCGCATCCGGAAGCGCCTCGCCCTTGGGCGCGGGGGGCGGCGACATGTCCTCGTAGAGCAGGCGGGCCTCTTCGGCCGGGCCACGCCGTACGCCGGTGCCAAGGACTTTCCAGACGAAGATCCGCCGCTCCAGCGTGATGGTCAAAACGTCGCCCGGCCGGACCGTGTCGGAGGCCTGCGCTGCTTTGTCGCGATTGATGCGGACGCGTCCGGCGACGACCAGCTTGGCTGCCAGCGTGCGCGATTTTACCGCGCGCGAGAAGAACAACCACTTGTCGATGCGCTGGCGGGCATCAGTGACCATTGGACGAGCAGCTTACTTCTTCAGCTGGTCGCGCAACGCGGCGAGCTTGGCGAAGGGCGAGTCCGGGTCGAAGCGGACGGGGCGTTCCTCACGCGGCTTTGGCTGGAAGGCGGGTTTTGCGCCTTGGGCGCCGCCTTTGCCGTCCTGCCGGCCAGCCTTCCAGTCGGGCCGGTTTTCGCGCCGGTCCGGGCGTTCACCTTGCGGCTTGCCGGCGCGCTGCTCTGCCGCCTCGCCTTGCGGCCTGGGCTGGAACTTGCTGCGATCGAAGCGCGGCTTGCCGGCGCCGTCGCGCTGGTCGTGGCGCCCCTGACGGGCGGGCCGGTCGCCCGGCGTCGGTTGCCCGCCGGCATCTGTCGGCGCATCGCTGCGGCTGTCCGGCGCAGCTTGACCATTGCGCGCGCGATGGTCCCGATGATTGTCCCGGGGGCGGTTGTCATGCTGGCGATGACGCGGGCGCTGGTCGAAACGACCCTGCCGCCATAACAGGATGGGTTTTAGCTCCTCGGCTTCTGGAGCAGCTTCGCCGGCGATGGCTCCTGCCGTCGCTGCAGGTTCGGCCGGCGATGCTTCCGTAGTGTCGGAAACCGGCGGTTCTGCCGGTGCCGCAGCCTCAGGTTCCGCCCCAGGTTCCGCCCTTGGCTCGGCCGCTGGTTCCGCAGGCGCTTCAGCAGTCGCCTCCGCGGCGGGCCGGGTCTCTTGCGTGACTTCTGCCGCAGCTTCAGGGGCTGGAGCTTCCGCGACAGGCGCTGCCGTCGCTTCGGTCACAGCTTCGGCCGCCGCCTCCGCAACAGGAGCCGCATCCGACACAGGTTCCGAAGCCTCCGCCGGCGGCTCTGCCGCGGCAGATGCTTCCGCCATCCTCGCCTGCTCGACGCGCGCAGTCTCTTCCGCCGCCTGCTTTGCAGCGGCAGCTTCAGGCGCGGCATTGTCCTGTGCTTCGAGCCGCGCCTTGACCTCGGCCGCCGGTTTGGCATCGGCGCGGTAGCCGAGTCCCTTCAGGATTTCTTCCATGTCGTCGGCGGTGGCGCCGAGAATCGACATCATCGGCGGCGTCACCATGAAGGACTGGCCGTCATAGGCGCCGTCGGGGCGAGGCCCGAGGCCCGGCTTCCAGTTGGTCGCCGGCCGGATCAGGTCGGCCAGCCGTTCGAGAATATCGACGCGTACAGCACGCCGGCCAAGATTGCGGTAGCCGGCAAGCTTGTAGAAGGTCTTGTCGAAGGTCGGATCGATGACCACCGAGGTGCGGCCGGAGGCCAGTGCGTGAACGACATCGCCGAAACCGGGCTTGTCCTTGCCGTCGTTTCTCAGCGCCCACAGCAGCGTTATCAGCCCGGCCGGCGCCGGTTTGATCAGCGCCGGCACGAAGACATGGTAGGCGCCGAAGCGCACGCCGAGACGGCGAAGCGCCGCGCGGCCTTCCTGGTCGAGGGATTTCATCTCGTCGGCGATATCGCGACGGTTGATGAGGCCGAAATGCTCGACGAGCTGGAAAGCAATGCCGCGGCCGATGCCGGTGATCTGCTCGGCATTCTTGAGGTCGACCAGCGGCTTCAGCAGGGATTCGATCTGGAAATTGACGAAGCGCTCGGCGCGCGCCGCAACCTTGTCGCGGGCCGGGCCGGTGAGTTGCTCGTCGGCCAGCAGAACCAGACGCGGCTTCAAAGCGTCTTCGCCGGCGACCAGCGTGCCGATCGGCGCGCCGATCCAGCGAAGCGTGCCATCCGAACCCAGCGCGATGTCGCCATTGGCCGAGGCGCCGAAGCGCTCGGCCCGCGCCTCGAACTCGGCGGCAAGCGCCTTCTGCGCCGCCGCCCGCACCGCCTTGGCATCCTCGCCGCCGGCGCTCTGGTCGGCGGTGAAGCGGAAACCTTGCAACTCGCCGACGTGATGGCCTTCGACGAGGACGGTTCCGGTTGGGCTGATTTCGGCTTCAGGCATCGTGTTTTCTCTAAGGCGCCGCATGAGGACGGAAGTCCTGCGGTCTACAAAACGTTTCGTCAACCGCTCATGCAGCGCATCCGACAATCTGTCTTCGATTTCGCGCGTCTTTTCCTGCCAGTGTGCCCGATCGGCCAGCCAGCCGGGCCGGTTGGAAACGAAGGTCCATGTGCGGATCTGGGCAATCCTGTGCGACAGCGTGTCGATGTCGCCTTCGGTGGTGTCGGCACGGCGCACCTGCTCGGCCATGTAGTTCTCGTCGACATGGCCGTGCCTGGCAAGGTCCATGTAGATGGAGGCGATCAAGTCGGCGTGCTGGGCCGGCGCGATCTTCCTGTAGTCGGGCAGCGCGCAGGCTTCCCACAGCAGCGCCACGCGCCTGGCATCGGTGGTGAGTGCCCGCACGTCCTCGTCGCGCGACAGATGCTCGAGCGCCTGCGCGTCTACTGCCGGCAGCGCCCGCGTCAGGCCTTCGACCGGGGCGTTGGTCTCAATCGAGCGCTTCAGCGCATCGAGGTTGGCGAAATCGAAATGCGCGGTGCGCCACTGCAGTACTTTCACCGGGTCGAAATCATGCGCCTCGATTTTGTTGACCAGTTCATCATCCAGCGGATCGACCTGGCCGGTGACGCCGAAGGTGCCGTCGCGCAGATGCCGGCCGGCGCGGCCGGCAATCTGGCCGAGCTCGGCCGCCGTCAGGTTGCGGTACTGGTAGCCGTCGAATTTACGGTTCTGGGCGAAGGCGACGTGGTCGAGGTCGAGGTTGAGGCCCATGCCGATGGCGTCGGTGGCGACGAGGTAGTCGACGTCGCCCGACTGGAACAGCGCCACCTGGGCGTTGCGGGTGCGCGGGCTGAGTGCGCCGAGCACGACGGCGGCACCGCCCTGCTGGCGGCGGATCAGCTCGGCGATGGCATAGACCTCGTCGGCCGAAAAGGCGACGATCGCCGTGCGCCGCGGCAGGCGGGTCAGCTTCTTCGAGCCGGCATAGGCAAGGTGCGACAGGCGTGGCCGGGTCACCACCGACACGCCCCGCAGCAGGCGCTGCAGGATGCCGTGCATGGTGGCCGCGCCCAGCAGCAGCGTCTCCTGCCGGCCGCGCAGATGCAGGATGCGATCGGTAAAGATGTGTCCGCGTTCGAGATCGCCGGCGAGCTGGACCTCGTCGATGGCAACGAAGGCGGCGTCGGTCTCGCGCGGCATCGCTTCCACGGTGCAGACCGAGTATTTCGCGCCAGCCGGCTGGATCTTTTCCTCGCCGGTGATGAGCGCAACCTTATGGGCGCCGACCTTCTCGCAGACGCGCGTATAGACCTCGCGGGCAAGCAGCCTGAGCGGCAGGCCGATGACGCCGCTTTCATGCGCCACCATGCGCTCGATAGCGAGATGGGTCTTGCCGGTGTTGGTCGGGCCGAGCACGGCCGTCACGTCTCGACCCGACAGGATCAGCGGTTCAGTGTGTTTCGGATGGATGTTCATCGGCCTGGAAATAAGGCTCTCTGCCTCGCATTGTCGGGAGCGCGCCCATATTGGCCGCGTATGACAGGCGACACATAGGGATTTCGGGCGCGAAGCGAAAGCGGAATATGCCGAGGGCAGGCCGATTGGTTGGTTCAAAGCCAGAAAATCTGTTCCCGATTAACAGTTGGAACGAGTCTGGAACGAATCAGCGACGAATCACTGACTCGCGCTGATTCAGGTTTTGTTCACGGCTACATCTGGGTTTTCTGCCGGCGTATCTCACCACATGCTGAATCACGGAAACTGGCCCGATTCATGCAAGCATCATCCAAGCGAGCACGTCCGTTAACCTTTGCCGGTGAATGGTCGTGGCTGGCCAATCTGCTTCGCACAACATTATGAAACTATTGATGTTTCCTAACGCGCTTTAATCATTTCGCAGGTGTTTTCAGCTCTCGCCGTTAACCCTCCGCTCAAAGCCGGAACGAATCGGCGACGAATCAGCGATAGCTGAAGTTTCTTGGTTTGTTCACCGCAACATGTTGTGTTGTGAACAGCTTCTCCACCGAGAATCCACAGGCTGCGGGACGGATTGTGCACAGGCTGCGCAGCGGCCATTAACCTTTGCGTGCTGGTTCGGCACACACCGGCGTCATGGCCATCGGTCGGCGCACTTGCCGCATGAGGCTCAGACTCGGCCCCACGCTGAACGGCTTGTTCAAGGCACATCCTCTCCGACGGCATAGCGCTGCAATGTAGGGCCGACGGTCTGGATGATTTCTTCGTGAGACAGGGCGACGACCGGTGGTAGGCGCAGCAGGTAACGGCACATCGCCAAACCCAGCAGCTGGCTGGAAATGAGCCCGGCCCGCCGGCCCGCATCGGCGGGATCAGCGACCGCCGCAACCAGTGGCCTCACCTGGTTGGCAAATACATCGCGCAACTTTTCGGCGGCGAATTCGTTCGACGTCGCCGACCGCAGCAGAATTGCCATGCCGGTACCGTTGGCCGGATCTTCCCAGATTTCGAGAAATCGCCTGATCAGTGTCTTGCCGATGGCGGTTCGATCGATCACCCGCAGTGCCGGCAATCTCAGGTCGACGACCGCCGCTCTGGCGAATAGCTCGTCCTTGCTGCGGAAATAGCGGATCACCATGGCCGGATCGATCGAGGCGTGGGCCGCGACGTCGCGGATGGAGGCGCCGTCATAGCCGTGCCTGGCGAACAGCAGCCTCGCGGCTTCGAGGATCTGGGCGCGGGTGCGGTCCGACTTGCTGGTTTTCTTCTGCTGATTCTCGCTCATGAAATCCCTATGCCAACGGTTGTTGACAAATGCAATGGCTTCGACTAGAAAGTCAACATGTGTTGATAAATGGAGAGAGAAAATGTTGCCAGATACAACGGAAGTCCTGATTATCGGCGCCGGCCCGACCGGCTTGGCGCTGTCCATCGTGCTGCACCAGGCCGGGGTCGACCATGTTCTGATCGACAGGCTTGGGGAGGGCCTTCAGACCTCGCGGGCCGGCGTCATCCACGCTCAGACGCTGGAAGCGCTGGAGCCTCTGGGCGTCACGCAGCGGCTGAGCGAACTTGCCCTGAAGCTGCAGAATTTCGCCATCCGAGATCGCAGCCGGGCACTGCTCAAGCTCGATTTCGGAAAGCTTCCGTCGAGGCATCCCTATCTGATGATGCTGCCTCAGAATCTCACCGAGCAGGTGTTTGCCGAGCGGATTACGGCCCTGGGCGGCGTGATCCACCGCATGGTCGAGGCCAAAGCGGTGCTTCAGGACACTGACGGTGCGCGCGTGACGGTGGTCGAAAACGGCCGCGAGAAGATCATATCGACACGTTACGTCGTTGGCGGCGACGGCATGCACAGCCTGGTGCGCAACTCGGCCAGCATAGAGTTCGACGGCGCGGCCTATGAGGCGTCGTTCGTTCTCGCCGACGTTCGTCTCGACTGGCCGGTTGGGCCAACCGAAGTGTCGCTGTTCTTTGCGCCAGCCGGACTGGTGGTGGTGGCGCCGCTCCCAGACGGATCGTACCGCGTCGTCGCGACAATGGACGATGCACCGGAAAAACCCGCAGTCGCAGACATACAGGTGCTGCTCGACAGCCGTGGGCCGACCAAAGAAAGAACCCGCGTGCTCGACCTGTCGTGGAGCTCGCGGTTTCGCGTGCATCACCGCCTGGTCCGGTCATACCGCAAGGGCCGGTTGTTCCTGATGGGCGATGCCGCGCACGTGCACAGTCCGGCGGGAGGGCAAGGCATGAATACCGGCATCGTCGACGCGGTCGTGCTTGGCCAATTGCTTGGCGACGTGGTGAACGGCGTGCGCCCCGAAGCGGAGCTCGAACTCTATGAAACGCTGCGACGCCCGGCAGCCCAAGAGGTGCTTGACCTGGCTGGCATGATGACCGGCATGGCGCTTGCCCGCAGTCCGGTGAAGCGGTTCGTTCGCAACCTCGTGCTGTCGGTGCTGAACCTCACACCATTCCTGAAGCGCCGCATCGCATTGAAGCTGTCGGGCCTCAGTCGGGCGCCGCTTGCCCGTCTGCCGGCACCCGCGTGCAAGGCAGGTTCAATTACCCGAACCCAGCCTGAAGCCAGCCCAGCGCTGAAGCTTGCCGCGTGACAGCCCGGTTATCTGCCCGTACCTGCCGTCGGGCCGGTACGGGGGCATCCGCGACATCCCAAGCCTCAGCTAATGTACTGGCCGCCATTGGCTGAAATGGTCGAGCCGGTGATGAAACCGGCGTCGTCAGATGCGAGGAAGACGACGCAGCGCGCGATCTCCTCCGGCTCGCCGAGACGGCCGACCGGGATGTGCGGGATGACACGCTCGTTGAGCACCTTCTCGTCCATCGCCTTGACCATCTCGGTGGCGATATAGCCGGGGCAGATGACGTTGACGGTGATGCCGGCGCGCGCGCCTTCCTGGGCCAGTGCCTTGGTGAAGCCGATGTCGCCGGCCTTCGAAGCCGAATAATTGACCTGGCCGACCTGGCCTTTCTGGCCGTTGATCGAGGAGATGGTGATGATGCGGCCGAACTTGCGGTCGCGCATTCCACCCCACAACGGATGCGTCATGTTGAAGACGCCGGAAAGATTGGTGTCGAGGACCTCTTTCCATTGCTCGCGCGTCATCTTGTGGAACATCGCGTCGCGGGTGATGCCGGCATTGTTGACCAGCACCGAGACGGGACCGAGATCGGCCTCTATCTGTTTGATGCCGGCAGTGCAGGCTTCATAGTCGGCGACCGACCATTTATAGACCGGGATGCCGGTCGCTGCCTTGAACTTTGCCGCCGCATCCTCGTTGCCCGCGTAGTTTGCGGCCACCGAATAGCCGGCGCTCTTCAAGGCGACCGATATCGCCGCGCCGATGCCGCGCGACCCGCCTGTGACGATTGCAACCTTTGTCATGTGTCCTCCCGGGAAATGCAGATGGCTGCGCGTTGAAGCGGTGGGGTTTGCCCTCTATTCCCTACTCGCTTTGCACCAGCATCCTACTCGTATCGCCTATCTCATCACAATGCTTCCACGCACATGGCAACGCCCATACCGCCGCCGATGCACAGCGTGGCAAGACCTTTCTTGGCACTTCTGCGGCGCATCTCGTAGACCAGCGTGTTGAAGATGCGGGCGCCCGAGGCACCGACCGGATGGCCGATGGCGATGGCGCCGCCATTGACGTTGACGATCGCCGGGTCCCAGCCCATGTCCTTGTTGACGGCGCAGGCCTGCGCGGCGAAGGCCTCGTTGGCTTCGACCAGATCGAGGTCGCCGACCGACCAGCCGGCCTTGGCCAGCGCCTTGCGCGAAGAGGGGATCGGTCCCGTCCCCATGATCTGCGGGTCGACGCCGGCGGTCGCCCAGGAAACGATACGCACCAGAGGTGTGATGCCGCGCCTTGCGGCTTCCGCTTCGGTCATCAGCACCACAGCTGCGGCGCCGTCGTTGATGCCGGAGGCATTAGCTGCCGTCACCGTGCCTTCCTTGTCGAAGGCCGGCTTGAGCTTGGTCATGGCATCGATTGTCGCGCCGTGGCGGATGTATTCATCCTGGTCGACTACGGTGTCGCCCTTCCTGCCCTTGACTGTGAAGGCAACTATCTCGTCCTTGAATTTTCCGGCTTTCTGCGCGGCCTCGGCCTTGTTCTGGGAAGCCAGTGCGAACTGGTCCTGGTCGTCGCGGGTGATCTGGAACTGGCGAGCGACGTTCTCCGCGGTGTTGCCCATATGATAGCCGTAGAACGCATCGGTCAGGCCGTCCTTGATCATGGTGTCGATCAGCTTGAAGTCGCCCATCTTGACGCCACCGCGCAGATGTTGCGCATGCGGAGCCATCGACATCGATTCCTGGCCGCCGGCAACGATGATCCTCGCGTCGCCCTGGGCGATCTGCTGCATGCCGAGCGCGATGGCGCGCAAGCCCGAGCCGCAGAGCTGGTTCAGGCCCCAGGAGGTAGCCTCCTGCGGCACGCCGGCGGCCATAGCCGCCTGCCGCGCCGGGTTCTGCCCTTGGGCCGCGGTCAGGATCTGGCCGAGAATGACCTCGTCCACCTCCTTGCCCTCGACGCCGGCACGGACAAGCGCTTCCCTGACGGCGACCGCACCCAATTCATGGGCTGGCGTGTTGGCGAAGGCGCCGTTGAAGGAGCCGACAGGCGTGCGCGCTGCACTGGCGACAACGATGGCGTTGGAAGCGGACATGTTCTTCTCCAGGCTTTCGGGGAACGATTTCGGGTGCCGTCGGGGACTTTTCTTGCCCTTTCCACAACCCGAGTCAAACCCGAAATGGGCATGGCGTCCGACTGCCGCAAGCATGCAGCACGTCGCTGCAACGGCGGCCCGTCCGTGCTGCGCAGCATAAAATGTTCCCGCACTGCACAAACTGCTTGGATTCATGACGCTTTTGCGCATATCCTTTAAAAAGGCGCAATCGTTACCGGCGGCTTACTTAAGCTGCCCGGTGTCCGGGGAGGATGCAGATGGCCGCAAAAGACGAACCTATTGTTATCAAGAAATATGCCAATCGCCGTCTCTACAATACGGGCACCAGCACCTATGTGACGCTTGAGGATCTCGCTGAAATGGTCAAAAAAGGCGAGGACTTTACTGTCCAGGACGCCAAGACCGGTGACGACATCACGCATCCGGTGCTGACCCAGATCATCTTCGAGCTGGAGAACAAGGACGGGCAGAACATGCTGCCGATCCCGTTCCTGCGTCAGCTCATCGCCTATTACGGCGACCAGATGCAGATGATCGTGCCGAGCTTTCTCGAGCAGTCAATGCTGGCGTTCTCTAAGGAGCAGGAACGCTTTCGCGAGCAGATGAAAGATGCGCTCGGCAAGTCGCCGATGGACATGATGAAGATCGCCACGCCGATCAAGGTGCTGGAGGAGCAGACGCGGCGCAACATGGAAATGTTCCAGAACGCCATGCGGCTGTTCACACCGTTCCCGCCTGCGGGCTCTGCGCCGGCAGCAGCCCCAGCCGAACCGGCCAGGAAGGAAACACCGGAAAAACCCGACGACCTTCAGGAACTGAAGGAGCAGATCGCCGCGATGCAGCGCAAGCTCGACACGATGTCCTGACTGCCGGCTGGCGAAGTGCCGGCCGAAACTTCCTTCAGCAGACCGTGTGATAAACATCTTCGTCTCGAAAGGCGGAGATGTCATCCATGCTATGCATCGTGGCATGCTCTATTTCGTGGTCACCGTCACCAGAGCGGTAACAGGTTTGCCGTCTACTAGAATGGGCCGGTGATGATCATCGGCAAGAAGCACGCCGATTACGTGTCTGCCGGCGGCATTCGGGCAATGGCCGAAACGGGCCTTGATAAGGTCACCGCCAAAGTCGCTGTTCATGCTGTTGTACGGCTTGCCGGGGATGTTGCAGGTGTCTCCGTCGGAATCGATCTTCATATGCACGTGGCCGCATTGGCTGATTTCCCCGCACTCACCCGCAGCGAGCAGCCTGAAGTTGCTCCTGACGACGACGCCTATCGCCTTCTCAGGAGCATTGCCCAGTTCGACAACTGAACCTGCGGTCGGCCAGGCGATTTCCAGGGTGGGCCGATCCTCGGCCTCGGCAGACACGAGCGACAATAAGGAAAAAGCGAGGGCAGTCGTTGCGATGATGCGAAACATGATAACCTCCGTTGCGATGTAAACACTGATTACATATGCAGTGCTCGAACACAAGGGAAATAATCAGCGATTACATTCCGCTCTCGTGCTATTTGGCTGAGATGACCAAGACTACTGATTCCGACGAAGCCGGACATGCCAAGCGATACCATCACGGCAATCTTGTCGAGGCCTTGATCACGGCAACCGTGGAGATCATCGAGGAACGGGGAGCCGAGCATGTCTCCGTACGCGAAGCCGCAAAACGTGCCGGCGTTTCACCCGGCGCACCATTCCGGCATTTTCGATCGAAAACAGCGTTGCTAACCGCGGTCGCCGAACAGGCCATGGATCGGCTGACAGAGGCTGTTGCCAAGGCGCAGTCGAAAATCGGCAGCGCAGATCCCATTGAGGCTTTCGAAGCAATCGGACAAGGCTATCTGGAATGGGCAATTACCAACCCCACGCATTTCCAGATCATCAGTTCCAGAACCCTAATTGATTTTGAAGCGTCGGACAGCCTTCGTCATCAGAATGAGGCTATTCGGCGGAGGATGATCGACTTGCTGACGCAAGCGCAACAACACGGTCGGCTTGCTCCCGACACCGACTTTGATCATCTTGTGCTTGCCGCGCGTGCACTCGTGTATGGGTTGGCACGTATGGCGCTCGATGGTCATTTCCGGGAATGGCATCCGTCCGAGCCGCCAGCCCTGGCCGCGCAGCGGGCTCTCCGACTTTTCATGAACCGTATGACCATTCCATCTAAAGCTTAAATCCGCCAGCACCCAAAAAAGGGACCGGGATTGCGCCACCAGCTAATGGAACTCCGGCAGCGGTCCCTGGTAGCGGGCGCGTGGCCGGATCAGGCCGTTGCTTGTCACCTGTTCCACCGCGTGCGCGGCCCAGCCGACGCTGCGGCCGAGCGCAAACAGACGGAACGGCGCATCGGACGGCAAGCGGAGGCTGCGCGTCAGGGCAGCCAAGGCGAAATCGACGTTCGGGCGCATGCCCGTTGCCGCAAAGGCCGCATCCCAAAGCCGCAGCAGCCCGTCATCGACATCGATAGCGGCCAGCAAAGGTTCGGCGCGCGGATCGCCGTCGGGATAAAGCGGATGGCCAAATCCGGGCAGTGGCATGTCGTGACCGAGCCAGCGTCCGACGGCCGCATCCGGCCCCAATCTCTGCGCATCCTCACCCAATATCATGACGGCCTCCGCGGCGGCGCCATGGCGCGGACCGGAGAGCGTGGCGAGGCCGGCAAGCAGGCAGGCCGAAACAGGTGCGCCGGTGGACGCGGCGACCCGTGCGGCGAAGGTCGATGCGTTCAATTCGTGATCGGCCAACAGTACGAGCGAGCGGCGGATCAAGTCTGCGCCGGCCGCATCGAGCGACCATCGCCGCGCCAGCCTTTCGTGCACGGCACCGGTTCCGGGAATCGCGCCGAGCGCCTGGGCCAAGGCGGCGATGGCGCCGGCCGCATCGTGGTTGAGCGAAGCTGATCGGCGGCCGAGCGAAGGCCGGCCCTTGGCCGCCAACGCGGCCAATCCCGCGAAGGCGGCCGGCCGGCCAGTTGCGCCGTTGCCATGGCGGCTCGCCGAGACAAACGACACTGGTGCGTCAGACGCCCAAAGCAGGTTTGCCGTCTGCTCCAGCGTGGCAGCCTCGCAGAGTGCAACCGCATCCTGGCCGCGATAGACGAGGCGGCCGTGCAAAACGGTCGAGATCGTGGTGGCTATCGCCGGCTCGCCCCAGGCAATTGCACTTTCGGCGATGGCCTGAGGATTTCGGCCGCGCGCCCGGCGGCTCGCCAGCGCCGCGATGTCGTCGGCGCGATACTGGCTACGGCGTGGATCCGCCCCATCCGGCCGCATGCCGATGCGCCCGCGGCTGACATAGGCATAGAGCGTCTGGGCGCGCACCTTGAGACGCTCCAGGGCCTCGTCCCGCGTCAGCCACTCCGTCATGTCAGTCCTGTCATGTTGATTCTGTTGATCAAGATTGATGATCCAGTCGCCAACCCTTATCTACCGCGCGGAAAGGGTCAAGGAGAAAACCAATGGCGAATGGGCTCGATGATGTGGTGGCGGCGGAAACGGTGCTCTCCGATGTTGACGGTCTTGGCGGCCGCCTGACCATCCGGGGCCATTCGTTGCCCGAACTGGCAGGCCGCTGGAAATACGCCGAGGTGGTCCATCTGCTGTTCGACGGCTTTTTTGACGATTTTCCCGGCGACAAGGAGCTGGCGAACGCGATCGGTCGGGCGCGCAGCGAAGTGTTCGGGCAGATCGAACCCTTGCTGCCGTTTCTCGCATCCCTCGATATCTACAGCGCGATGCGCGCCGGCATTGCGCTGCTGCCGGACGGCGGCAAATTGCCGGACGCGCTGCGGCTGGTTGCGGCGCCTGCCGTGCTGACGCCGGCCTTGCTGCGCTTGCAGCGCGACGAAAGCCCGATTGCGCCCGATAGCAAGGCCGATCATGCCGCCGACATGCTGCGGATGCTGACCGGCATTGCGGCCTCGCCGAAGTTGGCGAAGGCACTCGATGCCTATCTCGTGACGGTTTGCGACCATGGCCTCAACGCATCGACCTTCGCCACGCGCGTGGTCGCTTCGACGCAGGCCGGGCTTACTTCGGCGGTGCTGGCCGGGCTCGGAGCGCTCAAGGGGCCGCTGCATGGCGGCGCCCCAGGTCCGGTGATCGAGATGCTGGATGCGATCGAGGCGCATGACGACGCCGCCGGCTGGCTGCGTGACGAGATCGGGCGCGGCCGCCGCATCATGGGCTTCGGGCATCGCATCTACCGCGTGCGCGATCCGCGTGCCGACGTGCTGAAAGCGGTGGTGCGGCAACTCGGCGCCAAGGGTGAAGCCGGCCACCGGCTGGCGTTTGCCGAGAGCGTGGAGCAAGCGGCGCTCGAAGTGCTTCGCATCGCCAAGCCGTCGCGCTCGCTCCAGACCAATGTCGAGTTCTTCACAGCACTTCTGCTGGAAGCGGCGGGCTTTCCGAAAGAGGCGTTCACCAATGTCTTTGCTGCCGGGCGCGTCGCCGGCTGGATTGCCCATGCGCGCGAGCAGCAGACGAGCGGACGGCTGATCCGGCCGCAGTCGCGCTATATCGGGCCGGTCCCAGACCTCGTCGCTTGAGGATTTTTCCCTCGCATACTTGCGGAAGCCGGTCGCAATAGCCGGTGCTGGACACCTCTCTCGTCGAGATAAGAGAGGTCCTCATGACAAAAATTTCATGTCATTGCCCCACACATCCGCTGTTCTTGGATGGCAGAGAACCTATATGCTGCAGTGCAACATGGTTCCGCGGGAACCCACTTCAAAGGAATAGCCAGCCTTGACTACCAGAAAAACCGCCATCGTCACGGGTTCTACCTCGGGCATCGGCCTGGCCATTGCCCACGCGCTCGCGGCCGAAGGCTGCAACCTCGTCGTCAATTCCTTTTCCGATACCGCAGACGACCACGCCATCGCAGACGCGATCGCGAAGCACCACAAGGTGAGGACCGCCTATGTCAAAGCCGACATGTCGAAGCCGGCCGAGTGCCGGGCTTTGGTGGCGAAGGCAGCCGAGGCATTCGGCTCGGTCGACATCCTGATCAACAATGCCGGCATCCAGCATGTCGCGCCGGTGGAAAGCTTCCCGATCGAGAAGTGGGATGCGATCATCGCCATCAACCTGTCATCGGCCTTCCACACCATCGCCGCCGCCATTCCGTTGATGAAACAGGCCGGTGGCGGCCGGATCGTCAACGTCGCCTCGGCCCACGGCTTAGTCGCGTCGCCGTTCAAGTCGGCCTATGTCTCGGCCAAGCATGGCATTATGGGCTTGACCAAGACTGTCGCCCTGGAGCTGGCGCGCGACAAGATCACCTGCAATGCCATTTGTCCGGGCTATGTGCTGACGCCGCTGGTCGAGGCGCAGATCCCCGACCAGATGAAGGCCAACAAGATGGACCGCGAGACGGTGGTCCGCGAGGTCATGCTCGAAAAGCAGCCGACCAAGGAGTTCGTTACCGTCGAGCAGGTTGCGGCGGTGGCAGTGTTCCTATGCTCGGATGCGGCGGCGCAGATCAACGGCACGCACATCTCTGTCGATGGCGGCTGGACCGCTCAGTGAGCCATCCAGCGGTCAAGGGCCACGCCATGCCGAAGAACGGCAAGGTGGAAGAGCCAAAGAAGATCAACATCGCGCTGCAAGGCGGCGGCTCGCACGGGGCGTTTTCCTGGGGCGTGCTCGATCGGCTGCTGGAGGACGGGCGCCTCGACATAACGGCGGTTTCGGGCACCAGCGCCGGTGCCATGAATGCTGTGGCGCTGGCCGACGGCTTTGTCCGCGGCGGCGTCGAGGGTGCGCGGCGCAAGCTCGACGATTTCTGGCGTGCGGTGGCGGCAAAGGGCCGCTTCAGCCCGGTGCAGCGCATGCCTTGGGACGTCGCCTGGGGCAATTGGTCGATCGAGAACACGCCCGGCTATTTCCTGTTCGATACGATGTCTCGGGTATTTTCGCCCTATGTCGCCAATCCGCTCGCCATCAATCCGCTGCGCGACGTGGTCGAACGTGAGATCGATTTCGACAATGTGCGCGCCTGCAAGTCGATTGAACTGTTCATTTCCGCTACCAATGTCGAGACCGGCCAGTTGCGGGTCTTCTCTGACGGCGAGATCGACCTCGACACGGTGATGGCGTCGGCCTGCTTGCCGCAATTGTTCCGTGCCGTCGAGATCAAGGGCGTGCCCTATTGGGATGGCGGTTATGGCGGCAACCCGGCACTGTTCCCGTTCTTCAAGACGGCGGCCACCGAGGACGTGCTTTTGGTTCAGATCAATCCGGTGGTCCGCGAGGGGACGCCGAAGAGCGCCAATGAGATTCAAAACCGCATCGACGAGATCACCTTCAATGCCGGGCTGTTGCGCGAATTCCGCTCGATCGCCTTCGTCAAGGAATTGATCGCCGCCGGCCGACTGCCGCACGGCGAATATCGCGACATACGCATGCACCGCATCGACGCCGACGAAGCGTTCAAGGATTTGTCGGCATCGTCCAAGGTCAATGCCGAATGGGCGTTCCTTGCCTATCTGCGCGACCTCGGCCGCACCGCGGCCAGTGACTGGCTGGAAGAAAACTACGACGCCGTCGGCAAGCGGCCGACGATCGATCTGTCCGGCGAGCTCGATGACGGCCTGAAGCCGGTACGCGGGCCCGCGCCGGGCCGGCGGGTCAAGGAGTTTCTTGCGGCGCGCAAGCAGCCCGAGGCCGCCCGCCGTCCGGCCTAGAACGGTTAATCGTTTCGGAAACGCCGAACCGCTCTATCTTTTTCTTTTTGTTTTGACGCAATTCCGGACGGAAACCGTTTCACATTTTCCTGGAATTGCTCTCGCTCCTCCGCAAAGCAGATGACGTCGCAATCTGTCCAATCATCCTGACACTTGCTGCCATACCGCTGTTTTGGCGATCAACAGCCGATGCTGCAGCCGCATCTTTGCGGACAAAGCAACAATCCATCAACTTTTCTGACTATATTGCGCCGCAACTTTGCGGTAGAAGCGCGCTTCGCCGATCACGGCAATTTGAATACGGCCTCGCGCGCACCCATATCGGCGACGCGCCCCAAGTAGAAGATGCGGCTTGGCCGAACCCCGCGCACTGGAAAAATAACGATGCCGAAATTCAGGTTTCACAAGCTTGCTGCCATTGTTGTGCTCATCGGTTTCGCCGGCTGGATGGTGACAGGCGAGTTCTCGTCCGTCGGCAGCGCGTCCGCCGATAACAAGCCCAAGGCAGGAGAGGTCGAGCAGCCCAAGACAGCCGACGCAGGCAAGCCCCAAACTGGCGAAGAGGGGGCTGCCAAGCCGGGGACTGCCGAGGCGGAACAGCCCAAGGCGCCGTTACGTACGGTCGCGGTCATAACCCCGCCGCGGCGCACCTATGCACGCGCTATCCGCATTTCCGGACTGACCGAAGCCGACAAGCGCGCCGTCCTGGCGACACGCGTCGCCGGCGTCATCGACAAGCTGCCGGTCAAGCAGGGTCAGCACGTCAAGACCGGCGACCTGATCCTGATGCTTGCCGCCGAGGAAAAAATCTCGGCGGTCGACAATGCCAAGCAGCTTGTCGTGCAGCGGGAGGCAGAGCTGGCTGCTGCCCTGCGGCTTATGAAAACCGGCAATCTGCCCAAGTTGCAGCTCGATACAGCCCGCTCCAACCTGACGCTGGCCAAGTCGCAACTGGACGCAGCGCAAGCCGAACTCGACCGCAATGAGGTGAAGGCGCCCTTCGACGGCGTTATCGACCGGGTGCCGGTGGAGCTTGGCAGTTCCGTGATGCAGGGCGGCGAGGTGGCTACTATTCTCAGCCTCGACCCGGTGATTGCGCGCGGCGAGGTCAGCGAACGCGATCTCGGCTATCTGAAGATCGGTGACAAGGCGAATGTGCGTCTGGTCAGCGGCCAGAACGTCGAGGGCATCGTGCGCTACATCAGCCGGGATGCATCATCGGCAACCCGTACCTTCCGGGTCGAAGTCGCCATCCCGAATGCAGATGGTTCCGTACCGGCCGGCATGACGGCCGAAATCGCGCTCAGCGCCCAGCCGACCGATGCCGTCATGCTGCCGCGCTCGGTGGTGACGCTCGGCGACAAGGGCGACCTCGGCATCCGCGCCGTCGGCAAGGACGACAAGGTCGTGTTCTTCCCGATCGACCTGGTCGACGACACGCCGACCGGCCTGGTGCTTGGCGGCATTCCGACCGACGCCCGCATCATCGTCGCCGGCCAGGAGCTGGTGAAGGAAGGCGAAGTGGTCAAGCCGGTCGAAGCGGACCAGGCGACCATCCAAAAGCTGTTGGGCGAAGCGACGACCGGGACGCAGTAATCATGGACATCGTCAAACTTGCAATCAGCAATGCCCGGCTGACCATATCGGTCCTGGTCTTTCTCATCCTTGCCGGTGCGGTCGCTTACCAGTCGACGCCGAAGGAAGCGGAACCGGACGTTCCGATTCCGATGATGTATATCAGCCTGATCTACCAAGGCATCTCGCCGGAAGATTCCGAGCGCCTCTTGCTGCGGCCGATGGAAGCCAAGCTGAAGAGCCTGAAGGGCCTCAAGGAGATGCGCTCGGCCGCCTTCCAGGGCGGCGGCTATGTGCTGGTCGAATTCCAGCCACAGACGGATCTCGCCACCGCGCTGCAGGACACGCGCAGCAAGGTGCAGGACGGCAAGGCCGACCTGCCGCAAGCGGCCGAGGAGCCCGTGGTCTCAGAGGTCAACATCTCCGAGTTCCCCGTCCTGGTCGTGACGCTGTCGGGCGAGGTGCCCGAGCGCGTGCTGACGGCGGCGGCGCGCGAGTTGCGCGACCGCATCGAGGAAGTGCCTGGTGTGCTCGAGGGCTCGCTGCAGGGTGCGCGCGACGACCTCGTCGAAGTGGTCATCGATCCGATGAAGCTGTCTTCCTACGGGCTGCAGCTCGACCAGTTGATCGGTGCGGTCGGCGCTTCCAACAGTCTTGTCGCCGCCGGCAATATCGAAGGGTCCGAGGGCAAATACGCAGTCAAGGTGCCGTCGCTTATCGAGACGCCAGAGGATGTGGCGGCGCTTCCGGTCGTCGCCGGCCCCAATGCCGTGGTGCAGGCCAAGGATATCGCCACCATCCGCTCGACCTTCAAGGACGCCGAGACGGTTACCCGCCTCGACGGCAAGCCGGCGATTGCCATCGAGGTGAAGAAGCGCATCGGCTCCAACCTGATCGATACGATTGGCAAGGTCAGGGAGGTGTCCGACGCCTTCATCAAGACGATGCCGGAGGGCATGCACGTCACCTACACGCAAGACAAGTCCGTTTTCGTGAACCAGTTGCTCGGCGACCTGCAGAACCACGTGATGATCGCCGTCATCCTGGTGTTCATCGTTATCCTCTACGCGCTGTCCGGCCGTGCCTCGCTGCTGATCGGACTGGCCATCCCCTCATCCTTCCTGATCGGTATCCTGTTGCTGGCAATGATGGGCTACACGATCAACATGATCGTGCTGTTCAGCCTGATCCTGGCGGTCGGCATGCTGGTCGACGACGCCATTATCGTCACCGAATTCGCCGAGCGTCGCATGAGCGAGGGCATGCCGAAGCAAGAGGCGTTCGCGCTTGCCGCCAAGCGCATGGCCGGCCCGGTCATCGCGGCGACGATGACGCGCATTGCCGCCTTCTCGCCGCTGTTGTTCTGGCCGGGCATCATCGGCGACTTCATGAAATATATGCCGATCACTCTGATCGTGACGCTCTCGGCCTCGATGCTCTATGCGCTGGTCTTCGCGCCGACGCTGGGCGCGATATTTGCCAAGGCGCCGGCCCATCACCCCGACGACAATCGCGACGGCTGGTACATGGCCGTGGTCAAGCAGGCGGTGCACTATCCCATCACCGTGCTTGTCCTCACTGTGGCGCTGTTGTTCGGCGTCGGCTACGCCTATTCGAAATTCGGCGCCGGCGTCGAATTCTTCCCGAATGTCGAGCCTGACTACGGCCTGCTCTATGTCCACGCCCGCGGCAATCTTTCGCTTGCCGAAATGGACGCGGCCACCAAGACGGCGGAAAATCGGCTGCTCGGTTGGCCGGGCGTGAAGTCCGTCTATACGCGTGTCGGCAAGACGCAGGGCGGCGGCCAGGACGTTCCGGAAGACGTGGTCGGCGTGATCCAGTACGAATTCGTCGACTGGCGCGAGCGCAAATCGGCGAACTCAATCCTGGACGAACTGCGCGGCGTGATGGCCGGCATTCCCGGTGTCGACGTCGAGGTTCGCGTGCCGGAAGCCGGCCCGCCCACCGGCAAGCCGATCCAGATCAGGCTTTCGGCCGTCGATCCGAAGGGCCTTGACGACAAGGCCCGCGCCGTCGCCGCGCGCATTGCCAAGGTGCCCGGCGTCATCGATATTTCCGATGGTCTGGCGCCGCCCGGGGTCGACTGGGCGCTCGAGGTCGATCGCGCCAAGGCGGCGCAGTACGGCATCAGTCCGACCGCGGTCGGGACGGTCGTGCAATTGGTGACCAACGGGCTGAAGCTCAGCGAGTACCGGCCAGCCGGCGCCGACGATGCGGTGGACATCAGGCTGCGCCTGCCCGAGGATCGGCGCACGCTGTCGACGCTCGACGAACTCAGGGTGCAGACCGCGCAAGGCTCGGTGCCGATCTCGAACTTCGTCGTGCGCAAGCCGGAGCCGACGGTCGGTATCCTCAACCGCATCGACGGCGCGCGAACGGTGGTCGTCCAGGCCAACGTCGCTGCCGGCGCCCAGGTGGCTGCCGTCCAGCAGGAGGTCACCAAAGCTGTCGCCGACATGAACCTCGGCAGCGGCATTCGCTGGAAGCTTGCCGGTTCGAATGAGGACAGTGCGGAGGCCGGGGCCTTCCTCAGCAAAGCCTTCGGTGCGGCGATCTTCCTGATCTTCATCGTGCTTCTGGCGCAGTTCAACAAGTTCACCAGCGTCTGGCTGGTGCTGTCCTGCGTGGTCATGGCGACGATCGGCGTGTTCCTCGGGCTGCTGCTGACGGGAGAGGCATTCGGCATCGTCATGTCGGGCATCGGTGTCATTGCGCTGGCCGGCGTGGTGGTGAACAACAACATCGTGCTGATCGACACCTATGACCGGTTGCGCGAAGAGGGCTGGGACAAATACGAAGCCGTTCTGCAGACCTGCCGCGAACGTGCCCGCCCGGTGGTGCTGACGGCAGTGTCGGCGATCCTCGGCGTGCTGCCGATCGCTTTCGGCCTCGGCCTCGAAATCTTCCACCACGAGACGACGATCAACGCGCCGTCGACGCAATGGTGGATTTCGCTGTCTTCGGCTATCGTCTTCGGGCTGTCCTTCGCCACCGTGCTGACGCTGGTGGTGACGCCGT
The DNA here is from genome assembly GCF_040322275.1 of Mesorhizobium sp. M0174. Taxonomy (NCBI): domain Bacteria; kingdom Pseudomonadati; phylum Pseudomonadota; class Alphaproteobacteria; order Hyphomicrobiales; family Phyllobacteriaceae; genus Mesorhizobium; species Mesorhizobium sp. M0174. The sequence goes on along the minus strand of NZ_JAMYTB010000005.1, from coordinate 211,737 downwards.
CGATGCTGATGGTGTTCACGCGCGCCAAGGTCAAACCCGGTGCGCGCCGTGGCTGGTTCAGTAGCCTGTTGGGGCGTCGCAAGGCCGACATCCCGTCGAAAGGCCTGGACGCCGATCTGGGCGCCGAGCCGGCGATCGCCTTCCCGAAGGCCGCCGAATAGAGTCCGATTGCTGCCCTGATCAAGCAAAGGCCGCCCGGGAACAATGGGCGGCCTTCTGCATTGTTTCGTCATTGCAACCTCAAAGCGAGGATTTTCTGATGACGATCAGCACCATTCTCATCATTATTCTTATTCTTATCCTGATCGGCGCGGTTCCGGCGTGGCCGCATTCTCGGTCCTGGGGTTACGGCCCATCGGGCATCGTCGGCGTCATCCTGATCGTTGTCTTGGTGCTGCTGTTGATGGGCCGGATCTGAGCGCAATCATTGGTCCGGACAAGCGGCGGATGACCGTCAGACCATCCGTCTTTTTCAACTTCCTTATTGGGCAGCTTGCTGCACCGGCTTGGTTGTGGCGACGCCGATATCCTCAAGCGCTTCCGATACTGCATCTTCCAGCGGCGTGTGCGGGATCGTACCGATAATGCCTTCCAGCCGGGCTGAAGCCAGCCGGTGCGGCTCGAAGCGGAGATAGGACATCGAAACGATCTCGCGCCACATCGCCACGAACGGGCTGCCGGCGCGCAGCACCCACCACGGCATCTTCGTCAGCTTCAGCGCGTGCCCGAGCGCCTTCTCCGCGGCCGCCTTGATGTCCAGATCGGTCACCGCATGGCCAGGAAAATTCAGCGCCTCGTATGAGCCGAGCTTGTCGAGATTGTCAGCCAGCCCGACGAAGGTCTTGGCCAGGTCGGGCAGATAGGCCCATTCATGCACGAGATCGACCGGTCCCGGTGCCGTATAGATACCCTTGGTCATCTTGGCGGCGACAACCAGATCGAACCACGATCCGCTGCCGGTGCCGCCGAAGAAATCACCGGCGCGCAGCAGGATCGTGCGCACCCGACCCGCGTCCGCCTCGCGGCGAAACAGATCTTCCATGGCGACGCGGATGCGGCCCTTTTCCGTCGTCGGGCGAAACGGCGTGTCTTCGGCGATCACCGCCGGCATCGGCGAGCCGTAATTGTAGACGGTGCCCGGGAAGAGATGCAGTGCGCCGTTCGCCCGGCAGGCAGCCATGACGTTCTCCGCCATCGGCAGACACTTGCCCCAGTCGGTGTAGAGCGGGTTGAGGCCGTTGAAGATGATGTCGACGCCTTCGGTGGCGCGGATCAGCGCGTTGCGGTCGAGCGCGTCGCCGGCGATTGCCGTGGCGCCTTTGAGCTCGGCCGGCACCTTGCCGCCGCGGGTGACGGCGCGGACATCGTAGCCGGCATCGAGGAAGGCCTTGGCCACCGCACGGCCGAGCCGGCCGTTGGCGCCGAGAATTGCGATCTTGGTCATTGTTCGTCTCCGTGTTTGTGTTGCGACCCTGTTGTGGCCTCTTCGCAAGCGAATGAAAATTGACTAAGGCTGGCGTTCTGATATTCAATTTTGAATGGATATCGATTGGAACCTGATCAAGAGTTTCGTCACGGTGGCGGAGACCGGCAGCCTGTCTGCCGCCGCGCGAAAACTTGCCGCAAGCCAGCCGACGCTCGGCCGCCACATCGCCGAGCTGGAACAGGCGCTCGGCGTCACCCTGTTCCGGCGTGGGCGGCGTGGCTATGCGCTCACGGAAGCAGGCAGCACGCTCTTTGAACAGGGTCGCGCGGTGAGCGAGCAGGCGAGCGCCTTTTCGCTGCTGGCGCTGGGATCGGTCGAGGCGATAGAGGGTACGGTGCGCATTGCCGCCAGCGAAGTGGTGGCCGCCTATGTGCTGCCGGAAATGATGGCGAGGCTTGGTTTCGAGGAGCCGGGCATCGAGGTCGAGATCGTCGCCTCGAACCAGGTCGAGAATCTGCTGCGTCGCGATGCCGATATCGCCATTCGCATGGTCAAGCCGGCGCAGAATGAACTGGTCGCGCGCAAGGTGACCGACATTCCGCTCCGCGCCTGCGCGGCAAAATCCTATCTCGACCGGCGTGGCCGTCCGCGCGAGGCCCGGGATCTCGCCGGCCATGATCTGGTCGGCTTCGATCGCAGCGATGAGATCATTCGCGGCTTTGCCCAGTTCGGCGTCCCGCTCGCCCGCAATGCCTTCCGCTTCAGGACCGATAATCAGATCGTGCTGTGGGAAGCGGTGCGGTCGGGAAACGGCATCGGCTTTGGCCAGGAGCCGCTCGCCGACCGTGATCCGCTGGTCGAGACAGTGCTGCCGGGTCTCCCGCTGCCGACGCTGCCGGTGTGGCTCGCCATGCACCGCGACGTGCGTACAAGCGTCCGCATCCGCCGCGTCGCGGATTTCCTCTACGAAGAGCTCAAGCGCTATTCAGCCGGTGCTGGCTCGGCGGCAAATTCAGCGCGGTGAGCGAGGCCGGCCATCAACAGCACGACGATCAGCAGCCCGGACAGAGCGACGAAGATCGGGCCGAAGCTCGAGTGTTCGGCGATGAAGCCGATCGCCGACGGCGCCACCAGAATGCCTGAGTAACCCATTGTGGTGACGACGCTCATACCGGTGCCGGACGCCATGCCCTCCTGGTTGCCGCCGGCCGAAAAGATGATCGGCACCATGTTGGCAATGCCGAGGCCGCAAAAGGCGAAGGCGGCAATGGCGAGCCACGGCGAGGGAGCCAGCCCGGCCACCAGCATGCCGGCAGCAGCGGCAAGAGCCGAGGCGCGCAACGTCGTAACGGCCCCGAAACGGTTGCGGACGCCATCACCAAGGAAGCGCATGACGGCCATGACACCGGAAAAGGCGGCGTAGGCCAGGCCTGCGATGGCAAGATCGGCGCCGAGCTCCTGCCTGAGATACAGCGCCGCCCAGTCGAGCACCGCACCTTCGGAGATCATCGTCAGCAGTGCCATCAGCCCAACCAGATAGACCAGCGGGTTTGCCGGCAGCGCGAATTTGTGGTGCTCGGCGACTGGGTGCTTGTCCTCGGCGATCAGGTAGCGGATCGCTACGGCGATGACGGCAAAGGCAAGAGCCGTCACCACCGTCGCATGGGCGAGGTGACCGTAGTTCTGGATGGCGAAACCGCCCAAAGCGCCGCCAGCGAAACCGCCAAGGCTCCAGAAGCCGTGCGAGGACGACATGATGGCACGGGACAGCCGCCGTTCGACTGCCACTGCATTGGCATTCATGGCGACGTCCATGCCGCCGATCGAACCGCCGAAGATGAACATGGCGATTGCCGCCAAGGGCACGTTGGGGGCCAGAGCCACGACCAACAGGCCGAAGCTGCCGGCAAGTCCGAACCAGCGCAGCACAGTGCGCGAGCCATGCTTCGAGATCAGATGGCCGCACCAGGTCATGGCGGTTACGGCCCCTGCCCCGAACAACAGAATCAACAGGCCGAGCGTGAATTTGCTGATGTCCAGCCGGGTGAGGAACACCGGGATCTGCGGCGCCCAGCTCCCGGTCAGGAAGCCATTGGCGAGGAAGATGCCGGCCACTGCCCAGCGTCCACGAATCGCGGTCTGCGTCATTTTCTGCGCGTCCATCGGGTAGAATCCGGTCCGGAAATGGCTTCGCGCGGCAAATTAGATCGATTCAATTCACAGTCAAGCGCTCTTTGCCGAAAGTGCTTGGACCAGACGCGACCTCCTCTCGCGTCGGCCAACCATCTCGGCGGTCCACTCCGAAATCCTTACGGCTCGGGATAAGGCGCGCCATCCTTGTGCACAAACCGGCCATCAGCGTTGGTGCTCATCATGTCGATGTCGGAGCAGGTGGCGACGTCGTCGGGCCAGCGCGAACCGGCTTCGAGATAAATCGCCATCGCGCCCGATTTGTTGATCATGTGATGGCCGTTGCCTGATCCTTTCGGAAAGGCCGCGCAGTCACCGGCGCGCAGCACCGTCTCACCGGCATCTTCGACGAGCGTGAGCTCGCCTTCAAGCACGTAGACGAATTCGTCTTCGTGCGAATGCCAGTGGCGCTGGCTCGACCAGTTGCCCGGCGGCAGGCGCATGAGATTGATACCGAAGTCGGTGAGCCCGCCTGCGTTGCCCAGCCGCTGCCGCACGCGTTCGGCACAGGGTGCATCGAACGGCGGTGGATAGGATGAGCCCTTGCGTCCGGGCACGTCGGCAACGTCAATCTTAGGCACGGCGTCCTCCCTAGTGATCCCTGGGGCGCCTTGCCTCGAACTCGGCCTTCTTGGCATCGGAGGTTTCGATCTGGTTCAGTGCCTGCCACTCGGCATAGGGCATGCCGTAGATGATCTCGCGCGACTGTTCCTTGCTGAGTTCGACACCCTCGGCCTGCGCCGCATCGCGGTACCAGTTGGACAGGCAGTTGCGGCAGAAGCCGGCGAGGTTCATCAGGTCGATGTTCTGCACGTCGGAACGCTCGCGCAGATGCGCAACCAGCCGGCGGAAGGCAGCGGCTTCGAAATCGCGCTTTTGTTCGTCGCTGAGTTCGGTCATGTCTTTGGCGTCCCTTGGGCCTTCCGTCACACCGGTCCGGTGCGCGAGCCGAATATTTTCACCGCATGTATATCGGCACGTCGATCGATCGCGTCAACGATCGGCGCCAGCCGTTCGGCCCAGTCGAGGGCACCCTTAAGGTCGGCGATCAGGTCCTGGCGGATCTCGAGCAGCGCATGGGCAAATCCGTTGACGATGGCGTGCCTGAACATGGTATCGCCGCGCAGTGCGCCGTCATAGGGTTCGTTGTCGCCGACGACGAGGCTCTTGTCCTTGGCGAGCATGTCGATCAGCGGCCGCGCAACGCGATCGTCGAGATCCCATAATATGCCGACGTGCCACGGCCGCACGAAGCCCTGCATGGTCGGCGTGAAGGAATGCACCGAAAAGATGAAAGGTGCCTGCGCGGACGCTTGCGCCACCGAGGCGATCATGGCGCCGACGGCATCATGATAGGGGCGGTAAAAACGGTCCAGACGTCTTTCGCGTTCCTCCGGCGCCATGGGATAATTTCCCGGGATGATGGTGCCGTCATAGAGCTGGCGAATCAGCGTTGGATCGTCCTCGCCGCGATTGGGATCGATCAGCAGCCGTGAAAAATTGGCAAGCACCGCCGGAACGCCGAGCAGACTTGCGAGTTCGCGGGTTACAGTCTCTACGCCGATGTCGTAGGCGATATGGCGGTCGAACTCCGCCGCTGGCAGGCCAAGGCTGCCATATTCCTCCGGCAGGTCGCGGCGAGCGTGATCGGCCAAAAGCACCATGCCGCGCTTGCGGTCGCCTTCGACGATGTCGAAAGGCGCGAAAACTGTGGATCGGGTCATCGGCGGGAAAGGTCTGTTCGCGGGCTTCCTGGGAGGGTGGTATCGTCATTCCACGAAGAGAACGCTTGCGCAATGCCGTTGTTTAGCCACGGTTTCTGCAAAAAACTGAGCGGGGGCGACCGCAAGCGCGCCGGAGCCTTCTAAATCGATTGGAATTGGACAGATCGGCGCGTTGACATGCGTACGGACTTTTCCGAAAAGGGGCGTTGAGAGATGCAAATGTGGTTCTTGAGGGGTTTCAGGATGGGTTTCGCCGGCAGGCTGCGTGTGCGCCATGCCTTGGCCATGCCGCTCCTGATACCGGCAATGGGCCTTTTCGCGGTGATCACGGCCTCGCCGGCACGGGCCGATTTCCGGGTCTGCAACGCCACGCAGAATCTGGTAGGCGTCGGCATCGGCTATCGGGCCAAGGCCGGCTGGATCACCGAAGGCTGGTGGCACATCGAAGGATCGAGCTGCAAGACGCTGATCGAGGGACCGTTGTCATCAAGGTTTTACTATCTTTATGCAGAAGACGCCGAGCGCGGCGGACGCTGGGATGGCCCGATCAACATGTGCGTGGCCGAAAAAGAGTTCAAGATCGCCGGCGTTACCGACTGCGTCGCCCGGGGCTTTCAGCGCGCCGGATTTCAGGAATATGACACGGGCGAGCAGGCAAGCTGGATGGTCCAGCTGACTGACGAGCCCGCAACGGATGGCGCTGCAGCCGCCCCGGGAACAAACAGTCAATGAGACGCAGCCGCAAGGTCAAGATCCTCGCCACCATCGGTCCGGCCTCCTCGTCCGAGGAGATGCTGAAGAAGCTGTTCGAAGCCGGCGCCGACGTGTTCCGGATCAATATGAGCCACACCGACCATGAATTGATGCGGACGCTTGTCGGCCGCATTCGTGCCGTCGAGGAGGCGGTCGGCCGGCCGATCGGCGTTCTCGCCGACCTGCAAGGGCCAAAGCTGCGCGTCGGTAAGTTCGCCAACGGCAAAGAAGTGCTGACCGTCGGCCAGACCTTCACGCTCGACGACAATCCCGAGCCCGGCAATTCGAAGAGGGTCTACCTGCCGCATCCCGAAATCCTGCGTTCGGTCGAGGCCGGTCATCGCCTGCTGATCGACGACGGCAAGCTCGAGCTCAAGGCGGTCAGCAGCAACGGCCAGTCGATCGTCTGCACCGTCGTCGCCGGCACCACCATTTCCGACAAGAAGGGCGTCAGCCTGCCCGACACCGACCTGCCGGTCGGCGCGCTGACGGAAAAGGACCGCCGGGATCTTGACGCAGTTCTGGCGACCGGCGTCGACTGGGTGGCGCTGTCCTTCGTGCAGCGGCCCGAGGACCTGGCCGAAGCGCGCAAGATCGCGCGCGGCCGGGCGCTGATCATGGCCAAGATCGAAAAGCCGCAGGCCGTCGCCCGGCTGGCCGAGATCATCGAGCTTTCGGATGCGCTGATGGTCGCCCGCGGCGATCTCGGCGTCGAGATGCCGCTCGAAGCCGTGCCTGGCATTCAGAAGCAGATCACCCGCGCCGCCCGCCGCGCCGGCAAGCCTGTGGTGGTTGCCACGCAGATGCTGGAATCGATGATCACCGCGCCGGTGCCGACCCGCGCCGAAGTCTCGGACGTCTCGATCGCCGTGTTTGAAGGCGCCGACGCGATCATGCTTTCGGCGGAGTCCGCCGCCGGCGCCTACCCGGTCGAAGCGGTGGCGATGATGAACCGGATCGCCACCAAGGTCGAAACCGACCCGACCTATGCCGGCATCATCAACGCGCAGCGCTCGGAACCGGAAGCGACCGGCGCCGACGCCATTTCGCTTGCTGCCCGCGAGATCGCTGAGACGCTGAAGCTGTCGGCCATCATCACCTACACGGCCTCGGGTACAACCGGCCTGCGCGCCGCGCGCGAGCGGCCGCAAGTGCCGATCGTGGCGCTGTCGCCGATCCTCAACACGGCGCGGCGACTGTCGCTGTTGTGGGGCACGCATTGCGTCGTTTCTCCCGATGCCATCGACCTCGACGACATGGTCGATCGCGCCTGCCGCATCGCTTTGGACGAAGGATTCGGCAAGCCCGGCGACCGCGTCATCATCACGGCCGGCGTTCCGCTGAGGACGCCCGGCTCGACCAACATGCTGCGCATCGCCTATGTCGGATCGGAAGTCGGCCGCTAATGTCGGCGGCGGCTGCCGGATGGGCCGGCTGCATGGCGCGTCGTAAACGCGGCGCCAGCCCGACGCATCGACGGCAGGTAGATCAGGGTCGACGCCGAACTCCCGCCCGCGTGCATCAGCCTGTGGCCGGCCGCGAGCCGGTTCGGAGGCCCCATCCGACTTGAGCTGGAGGTCAGTTAGGGTAAAATCTCTCCTGGGAGAAAGAGGAGGGTGATCCAATGTGGATGCGCACTGATCTTCTGGAACTCCTCGGCATTGAGCACCCGATAATCCAGGCGCCGATGAGCGGCATCACCACGCCGGAACTGGCGGCGGCAGTCAGCAATGCCGGGGCGCTTGGCTCGCTCGGATGCGGCATTCTGCCTGCGGCGGCTATCCGCGAGCAACTCACGGCGACGCAGCACGCGACCAATCGTCCGATCAACGTCAACTTCTTTGCGCACCCGCCGCCGGCACGCGATGATGCGGCAGCCCAAAGCATGCGAGACCGCCTTCGCGGCTGCTATGAGGAGGTCGGCCTCGGACCGGTGCCCGAGCCGGGCGAGCCCTTCCCCACCTTCGATCGTGAGCGTCTCGAAATTGTGCTCGAGCTGCGCCCGAAGGTGGTCAGCTTCCACTTCGGCCTACCCGACACCGCAATTGTGCAGCAGTTGAAAGCGGCCGGCTGTACTGTCTTGTGTTCGGCTACCACCGTCTCGGAAGCGCGCCAGCTTGAGGCAGGAGGGGTGGACGCCATTATCGCCCAGGGATACGAGGCCGGTGGGCATCGCGGCACATTCACTGGCGACCCTGCTATCGGCACAGCCGGCACCATGGCCCTCGTACCGCAGATTGTTGATGCCGTGCGGGTGCCTGTAATTGCCGCCGGCGGTATCTTCGACGGTCGCGGCATTGCCGCCAGCTTTGCACTTGGTGCATCTGGTGTGCAGATCGGCACGGCTTTCCTGGCCTGTCCTGAAGCCAATGTGCAGCCAGTCTATCGCGCAGCATTGCGCTCGGCCAACGACGAGAGCACGTCGGTGACTCGCTGCTTCACTGGCCGCCCAGCGCGCGTGGTGCGCAACCGGTTTGTGATGGAAATGGCTGGTGAGGAAGATGCTGCGCTGGCGTTTCCGCTACAGGCGAGTCTGGTCATGCCGCTTTCGATGGCGAAGGATGAAAGCAAGCGGGCTGACTTCTTGCCCATTTGGGCCGGGCAGGGCGTTGCGAAGCTGCGGCAGATGCCGGCCGCCGCGCTTGTGGAGAAACTCGTCACGGAAGCAAGCGGCGTAGATCGGGCCTATAGGGGAGTAGGGGAGTAGGGGAGTAGGGGAGTAGGGGAGTAGGGGAGTAGGGGAGTAGGGGAGTAGGGGAGTAGGGGAGTAGGGGAGTAGGGGGCATGCGTTCCGCAGTGCAATCTACACCTCACATACTGCCTTACTCCCCTATTGCCCTACTGGCTTCAAATGCCTTCGCCGGCAAGCTCCTCGGAAAGTGCGGCGACCTGATCCTGGGCGCTGCGCATCATCGGGTAGATGCCGAGAACGCGCTGCCAGGCTTCAAGTGCCGACTGCTTGTGGCCGGTTTCGGCCATGATCTGAGCCAGGCCCGAAAGCGCGCCGAAATGGCGTGGTTCGAGCTGCAGGGTGCGGTCGATGTCCGCCATCGACTTCCCGTAGTTCTTCATCATGAAATGAACAGTGGCGCGCCGGTTCCAGCCTTCCGCATAGGTCGGCTGCAAAGTCACCGCCTGATCGAGAAAATCGAGCGCGACATCGAATTTCTGATTTTCGATTGCCTTCTGCGACCATTGCATCATCAGGTCGATAGAGGCGCTGCCCGACTGGGACCACTCGCTGCCGATCCGTCCGGCGATGCGCTCGGCCGCCTTTTCATTGCGTTCGCGCTTGAGATCGGCAAACAGCTGATCGAGCCGCGCCTGTTTCGTCTTGACGACCGGAGGTGCTGTCGGCGGAGTTGTGGTCGGATCTTCAGCCCACGCCGGCAGCGAGACAGCGCCGGAAACGAGGAAAGCCGTGAAAAATGCAAAAAGAATCCGCATCGCGGGAATCTAGCCCCCGACGCCGGATCGTCAAACTGAATTTAGCGTGAGTGTCGTATCATGCGAACGGAGGCGCGCAGCCTCCGTCGAAAACTCAACCCTGGCGCGCCTTGTAGCGCGGCGCGGTCTTGTTGATGATGTAGATGCGGCCCTTGCGACGAACCAGCTGGTTGTCGCGGTGACGCGCCTTCAACGCCTTGAGCGAATTCTTGATTTTCATGGTCTTGCCCGTCGGTCTGGGCCCGGTCACGGGCCGAATTATTAAGGCGCGCCCACAGACGCGCCTTTGAACTGTGCGTGGCTCATAGACGAGGAGCGTTGCCCGTGTCAACCGCAAGCGCGTTGCCTAAACGATACGGACCGTTTCGTATCATCAAATATCCGCCACTGGCGCCTTGCGGCATTGCGCAGGCTTGCGACGGCTGGAATGATGCGGTTGCGAATTGGAGATCGTCATGCGCCGAATTCTTGTGTCCGCCTGTCTTGTCGTCCTCGCGGCAGGCTCTGTTGCCCATGCGCAGGAATGCGACCGCAACGACGACAGCCAGCAGATGATGAACATCTGCGCCGACGCGGACTACAAATCCGCCGACGCCAAGCTCAACAAGGCCTACCAGGATCTCATCGGCGGAAGTGACGCAAAAGCCAGGAAGCTGTTGCAGACGGCGCAGCGCGCCTGGATCGCTTTTCGCGACGCGGAATGCAGCTATCCGCCGCGGACAGCGAAGGCGGCTCGATCTATCCGATGCTGATATCGGAATGCCTGACGCGGCTGACCGACGATCGCACTAAGCAGTTCACCGCCGATTCGACCTGCGCGGAAGGCGATGTGAGCTGCGCCAGCCCCGACGAGGATGAGAGCGGCGACATCCAGTAAGCGTAGGTTCTAACTTTGTGTTTGAGCATGATCTTTTCCGAAACCGGATTCCACTTTTCGCTAGCGCGGACCTTCGGTTCGGGATCATGCTCTAGCTGCGGCGGCTCACGCGCGTAAAATGGCCCATCTTGCGGCCGGGCCGCGCCTCGGCCTTGCCATAGAGGTGCAGCATCAGATCGGGCTCGGCGAGCAGCTCAGCAACGCGCCGGATGTCGTCGCCGATCAGGTTTTCCATGACGCAGTCGAACTGCCGGGCGGGATTTCCCAGCGGCAGGCCGGCGACGGCGCGGATGTGCTGCTCGAATTGCGAGATGGTGCAGGCGGCCTCCGTCCAGTGGCCGGAATTGTGGACGCGCGGCGCTATCTCGTTGACCAACAGTGAACCGTCGGCAAGGACAAAGAATTCGACGCCGATGACGCCGACATAGTCGAGCGCTGCAAGGATCTCTGCCGCCGCCGTTTGAGCCGCAGCAGCCGTCTCGGATTTTACTCCGGCCGGCAGCGTCGAGCTGTGCAGAATACCGTTGCGATGGACATTCCACGCTGGATCGTAGGCGGCGAGCGAGCCGTCGCTGCCGCGCGCGGCGATCACCGAAATCTCGCGCTCGAAGGTGACGAAGGATTCCAGGATCAACGGCACGTTGCCCATCGCCTCGCAAGTGCCGGCAAAGCCGCCTGTTTCCATGTTGCGGAAGACACGCTGGCCCTTGCCGTCATAGCCCATGCGGCGCGTCTTCAATATGCCGCTGCCGTTGAACTGTTTCAGCGCAGCCGTCAGTTCCTCGTCATTGTCGACGGGACTGAAATCCGCGGTCGGTATGCCGATACCGTTGAGGAATTTCTTTTCCGCCAGCCGGTCCTGCGCCACTTCCAGTGCGCGTGCCGGCGGATAGACCGGCACCGTAGAGGCAAGTGCCGCGGCAGCCGCGACCGGAACGTTCTCGAATTCATAAGTAACGACGGCACTGGCCGCAGCCAGCTCGCCAAGCGCGGCCGCGTCGTCGTAGGCGGCGACGATCTGCCGGTTGGCGACCTGTGCCGCCGGGCAATCCGGCTGCGGCTCCAGCACGACGATGCGATAGCCGAGGCGGGCCGCGGCCATCGCCAGCATGCGGCCGAGCTGGCCGCCGCCGATGATGCCGATGCTCGATCCCGCCGGCAGGCTCACGGCGCGTCCGTGGGCTCGGCGGCCACCTTGGCGGTCTGCGCGGCGCGCCAGCTATCCAGCCGGGCGGCGAGCTTTTCGTCGCTCAGCGCCAGCACCGCGGCGGCGAGAAGGGCAGCGTTGGCAGCGCCGGCCTTGCCGATGGCCAAAGTGCCGACCGGAATGCCGGCCGGCATCTGCACGATTGATAGCAGCGAATCCTGGCCCGACAGCGTCTTTGATTCCACCGGCACGCCGAGCACCGGCAGCGGCGTCATCGCCGCCGTCATGCCGGGCAGATGCGCCGCACCCCCGGCACCGGCGATGATCACCTTGTAGCCGGCCGCCTTGGCGCCCTTGGCGAACTCATAGAGCCGGTCGGGCGTGCGGTGGGCCGAGACAATCAGCCGCTTGTGCGAAATGCCAAGCGCCTCAAGCGTTTCGGCGGCGTGGCGCATCGTCGCCCAGTCGGACTGGCTGCCCATGATGATGGCGACGTCGGCGCGGTGATCGTCCAAGCTTCTGCTCTCCGGCGGCAAAGGCGCGCATTAGCGGAAATCGAGGGGAGCCGCAAGGATGGCCGGAAACGGCAAAGCCGCTTGTGCCGTCTGCGTGGCTACGCACATGGACTTGGGCGGTCTGTCATCGGGCGGCCGCTGCTCGGAAGCGGTTGACGAAGTCGTCAAGTTCAGGCCGTTCGGTATCGGAAATCGCCCAGTAGGAAAAGGCGCTGTCGCTCCAGTGGACCAGCGAGAAGCCACCAGCAGAAAGATCGACCGGTCCGGCTGTCGAGCCGGTTTCCTCGGGCGCGGCGACGAGAGTGATCAGGTGCTCGCGGTGCCTGTAGACCAGTGCCGGCACTGGCTGGTCGGCGATTACCTCGACTCGGCCGCCGAGCAACGCGAAGCCGTCACTGGCAAGGTCAGGTGCCGGCGGCGACAGGCCGACCCTGCCATCCAGCCAGGGTTTGACCGTGTGCCGGTCCGACGAGACGACGTCCACCGGGCTGGCTGCCAGCAGGCTGCGACGGTGGCCGCTGGCGACCGCGGCAGCAAAGCTGTCGGGCGCCCTGCTCAGCATCATCCATTGCGTCGCGCCGCTGGCCAGCACGGCGGTAACGACGATCGACGCCGCCAGCGCGCGCCAGTCGAACGCGCCAAATCGGTGCACGGCTCTGTGTGCCGGCGGCACTCGAGCGGCGGGCGCCGGCGCCGGCAGCACTTTCTCCGTACCGGCTGTCCCGATTGCAGCGATGCGAGCCTTGAAATCCTCACGGACATCGAGCCTCGGCAGCCCGCTGACGACCGTCTGCAGCGCAACGATGCGGGCATGCTCGGCGGCGAGCGCCGGGTCGGCCGCGATGCGTCGCTCGACAGCCAATGCTGCTGCTGCGTCGAGCTCGCCATCGACCAAGGCATGGATCATCAGCGCCACGCCCGCCGGGTCATCGGGCAGTCCATCGTTGTGCGCGCTCATGGCGCCCTCCCAAGTTGGGATATCAGCAGACCGCGCGCCCTCGCCAGCCGCGACATCACCGTGCCTAGCGGCACGCCAAGCAGCGTCGCGATCTCGCGATAGCTGAGGCCGTTGACGTCGCGCAGCACCACAGTCTCGCGAAATTGGTGCGGCAGCGCGGCGATCGCCGCCTCGAGTGAGGCCGTGTCGGCCTTGGCGATCAGGCTTGCCTCAGGATTGTCCGTATCCGGCAGGCCGGCGCCATATGCAGCCGTCATGTCATCGAGGTCGCTCAGGTCGCCGACGGCGACGATACTGCGCGGCCGGTTGCGCGCCAGCCAGGAGTAAGAGGCGTTGCGCACGATCGCCAGCAGCCAGGCGCGTGCATTGCCGCCGGCATAGCCGGCGATGCCCGTATGCGCCTTCAAACAGGCCTCCTGCACCACATCCTCCGCATCGGCTGCGTTGCCCGTCAGCCAGCGGGCAAGCGCAAGCGCATCCGCGAGATGGGGCAGAACCACCTCGCGAAAGCGCCCGGTCGCGGCCTCTTGGTTCAACACCGTCGCATCGCCCGGCATCCCGGGCAGAACCTTCCGAAAATCCTCACGGAGCGACGGTGATCCTGCCCTGCATGTGCGGGTGAAGCCCGCAGAAATAGGCATAGTCGCCCACTTTGGTGAAGGTGAAGGCATATGTGTCACCGGTGTCAAGCGCCTTGGAGCGAAACGAGGCATCGTTGGCGACCACCAGATGCGGGATGTCGTCGTCATTCTCGAAGGTTACGGTAGTGCCCTGCTTTATCGTCAGCACCGCCGGTGTGAAGGCAAAGTTCTCGATCTTGACCATTGGCTGGTCTGCTGCGTTCAGTGGCATGGCAACCATTATCAGGATCGCCGCCACACCGAACGTGACAGGGGATACGACCAAGACGCGGGACGGGAAGCAGATCATCGCATTTCCCCTCAAGCCAGCGTGCTGTCGATGATGGCGAGGTCCTGCCCGCCTTGCTTGACTGTCACGCTGCTTGTGCCGAGCAGGCTGCGCAACTGGCCGGCAGGCACCGTCATCGGCCCGGGTGAGGCTGCGGTGCCCGGCGCCGGTTGCGGGAAAGCGGTCGAGCGCGCGGTATGAAAGGTAACGGTGCCTTCGACCTTCTGCATGATCTGGTGGATATGGCCGTTGAGTATGGTGACAGAGCCGAAGCGCTTGAGCAGGGCCAAGGCCTGCGCCGCGTCGTCGGTGCCCCAGCCCCATTCGGGATAAACAGCCCATAGCGGGATGTGGGCAAAGACGACGATTGGCGTCGAGGCGGTGACCGCCTTCAGATCATCGGCCAACCATGCCAACTGGTCGGCGCCGAGATTGCCCAGTCCTCCAGCCTTCAGGTTGACGACGTTGACCAGCCCGATGAAATGGACGCCGTTCTGGTCGAACGAATACCAGCCAGCGCCCTTGGTGCCTTTGCCGTAGCGGTCGAGATAGGCCTGGCCATTGCCGTCATCGATCAGGTCGTGCTCACCGGGCACATAATGTACGTCGAAGCCTGCGCCGCCGATGATCTGGGCAGCGTTGTCGAACTGCGCGGCTTTCGACAAATGGGTGATGTCGCCGGTGTGGATCATGAAAGCGGGCTTTTGCGGCAACGCCTGGATCTTGCCGATGGCCTCCTTCAGCGTGTCGATGGCGTGCGGGTTGGCAGCCTTGTCGAAGCCGATGTGGCTGTCGGAGATCTGAAGGAAAGTGAAGCCGGTGGCCAAGGCCTCTGCGGCTTGCGCCGCGCCGAGCAGGCTCAGCGAAACCGGCACGCCGGCCGAAATCGTCCACAGCACTCCCGTGCCGGCCCAGATCATGCATTCCAGTGCATGACGGCGGCTGATGCCGTCAGCTTCATTGTCGTGGTGGTAGGTCATACCGGTCTCCTGCAACGCCGGAAATGGCGTCTGCTTGGGAGACCAATGGGCGGGGTGGTTTATTCCGCCCGACGACCAAAAAGTCATTCACAGTGCCGTGATGGCGCAATGGCCCGATGCCAAGCCGGCGCTGGAAGGCACTGGCTCGACCACGTTCTGGCGATATCTAGTCCGGCCAGCGCAAGGCCCCGGCGGACTGCTTGCGAGCGGGTTTCATCGCATCCGCGGGCCGATCGGCAGCACTCAGCACCGCCCGCAGGCTTTCGGCGACGATCTCCGCCTCGCCGGGATGAAGATTGCATGGGTCGAGGAAGAAGTGACCGCGCTCGACCTCGTGGTTGCGCACGATGATGGGGGGCGAGCCCGCCGCCAGCGCCGAGGCAAGGCCGGCGGCGGTGAACCTGCTTTCAGGCGTAACAAACACCTGCAGGCGGTCGAGCGGATTGGCGGTCGGATCGGGAATGATATGCGCGGCGATACCAGGCAGTCCTTGCAATGCGTCTTTCCACAGATGCAGGGCGGCTTCCTCCCGCTGACGGATGCCGGCATGGTCGCGCCGCTCCCAGGCTTCCAGGGCCGCCATGGTGCCGGCAATGCTTTCCTTGCCCACCTTCATCGCCCGCGCAACGCCACGATTCTGGAGATAGGCGGCCCGCACCAGATCCTTGCGCCCCGTCACGATGCCGCTTGTCGGTCCGCTGAGGAACTTGTGCCCGCTATAGACGACGATATCGGCGCCGCGTGCGAGAAAGCCGCGCAGGTCGTATTCGGAGGCGGCGTCGACGATCACCGGCACGCCCTTGGCGTGGCAGATCTCGCAGAACTCCTCGAGCGAAAGCATGCCGTATTGCACCGTGTGATGCGCAACTACGTAGAGGCCGGCCGCGGTGCGGTCGCGGATCGCGTCGCGCACATGATAATCCTGCGTCACGCTGACCGTGCCGGCGGGTATCGTCTTCGCCCCGGCCAACCGGATCGACTGGTCGATCGGCGCGCCGTAATTGACGATGTGACCGAGCTGGACGATGACCTCCGACTTGAGGCCCTCAGTGTCGTCCGGCAGCCGCTCGATCGCAAGAAGGCTGGTTCCGGTCATCGCGCCGGCAATCGCCATGGTTATGCCGCTGGCGCAGCACGCGGTGATGAAGCCGGCCTCGCCGCCGGTGAGGCGTGCAATCACAGTACTTGCGGCGCGCTGCAGATCGTCCATCTCGACCCATTGCGAGGCGATTTCCGACATTGCGGCAATCGCTTCTGGCACGATGATCGAAGCGCCGAGCGCCGTCATCGTACCGGAAACGTTGATGATCGGGCGAAGGCCAAGCCGTTCGCGGATTGTCGTGTTGGAACGGTCAGCGGCATAGGTCGTCATCTCTGCAGATCCTGTTCGAACGATTTCAGGCGATCTCGACGACCGCCTCGATTTCAACTGTGATGTTGCCCGGCAGCGAGCCGACACCGATTGCCGAGCGGGCATGTCCGCCGATCTTATCAAAGACGGCCGCGAAAAGATCGGAACAGCCATTCACCACCTTGGGGTGCTCGCTGAATGTCGGCGTCGCATTGACAAAGCCAAGCAGCTTGACGACGCGCACGACGCGGCCGAGGTCGCCGGCCGCCGCATGCATGACCGCGAGCAGGTTCAGGCCGGTCAGACGCGCATGATCATAGGCCTCTTCAACGCTGACGTCGTCGCCGACCTTGCCGGTGCAGAGCGCGCCATCGGCGCGCAACGGCCCCTGGCCGGAGAGGAAGATCAGCCGTCCGCTCTCGGCATAGGTGACGAAGTTGGCGATGGGCTTCGGCGGCTCGGGCAGTGTCAGGCCCAATTCCGCGAGCCGGATGTAAGGCGTCATAAAAGCTCCTTGCGACAGCTTTCGCCGTCCGATGTCAAAAATGCGAGGCGCGAAATCGCGCCAGGAAGCTGCGAAGGCGTTCATTGTCGAAGCCCGCCGCCAGAATCTCGGCGGGTGGTCCGACGGCGCTGACGCCGCCGTCCGCCATGAAAACGATGCGGCTCGATGCATCGCGTGCAAAAGCCATCTCATGCGTGACCATCAGCATCGTCATGCCGTCTTCGGCGAGGCTGCGAACGACCTCGAGCACCTCGCCAACCAGTTCGGGGTCGAGCGCCGAAGTTATCTCGTCGAGAAGCAGTATCTTCGGCTCCATCGCCACGGCGCGGGCGATGCCGACGCGCTGCTGTTGGCCGCCGGACAACTCGGCCGGCAGGCTATCGGCCTTGTGGGCGAGGCCGACCCGGCCGAGCCAGTGCTCGGCAATGGTGCGGGCCTCGGCATTGCTCTTGCCGCGCACCTTGCGCAGGCCAAGCATGATGTTGCCGGCGGCAGTCAAATGCGGAAACAGATTGAAGCTCTGGAACACCATTCCGGTCTCGGCTCGCATCGCCGCCAGGTCGCGCTCGCTGCGTCGCTGGCGTGTTCCCGTCTCGCGATAGCCGACCTCCTTGCCATCGATACGGATCGAGCCGCTGTCGTAGCTCTCCAGGAAGTTGACGCAGCGCAGCAGCGTGGTCTTGCCGCTGCCGGAAGGGCCGATGACAGTCACCACCTCGCCGCGTGTCACCTTGAGACTGACCGAGCGCAGGACCTCGACGGATCCAAAGGCTTTGGAAACGTCGGAGACATCGAGAAGTGCCGGATTCTGGTGCGAGGCATTGGACATCTTGCTATTCCCGGATGAAGGAGAAACGCTGCTCCAGCCGCCGGCTGGCCAAGGAGAGGGCGTAGTTGACGGCGAAGTAGACGAGCGCACCGAGAATGTAGAGCGGCATCGCCTCATAGGTGCGGCCGATGACCTGGTTGATTGCCTGCATCAGGTCGGTGATGCCGAGCAGCGAGACCAGCGCGCTGCCCTTCACCGCGTCGGTCACGCCATTGATCCAGGGTGGCAGGAACCGCCTGAACGCCTGCGGAAAAATGACGTAGGCCAGCCGCTGACGAAAGGTCAGTCCGATCGCCATCGCCGCCTCGGACTGACCCTTGGGAATCGAGCCGACGGCGCCCCTCAGATATTCGACCACTTGTGCGGTCTTGAAGAGGGTGAGGGCGAGTACGGCCGCCCAAAAGGATTCCAGATGCAGCCCCACCGCGGGCAGGCCGTAATAGACGAAGAAGATCAGCACCAGGATCGGAATGCCGCGTATGGTGTCGCTGAAGATGCGCACTGCCCAGCGCAGCGGAGCCGGACCGTAGACAAGGCCGACGCCCATCAGCACGCCGGCGATGAGCGATAGCACCACGACCAGCAGCGACACCCACAAGGTCACGGCAAAGCCTTCGGCGAGGAACGGCAAGGCGTAAATGATCTGGCTCAGCATCTCAGCGCGCCGCCTTGAACCGGCGCTCGACCAGCCGCAACGCGAAAAGCAGCGCATAGCCGGTCAGCAGGTACATCGCCGTCACCACCAGATAGACCTCGACAATGCGGAACGTGTTGAAGTTGATCCACTGGGCGCCGTAGGTGAGCTCGGGTACCGAGATGACCGATGCCACGGACGTGTCCTTGAAGAGCGATATGAATGTGTTGGAAAGCGCCGGCAGGGTTATGCGCAGCATCGTCGGCAGGCGCACGTGGAGCAGCCTTTGCCATGGCGTCAGGCCGATTGCCTTGCCGGCGTCGAGCTGTCCGCGCGGCACCGCCTCGAGCCCCGAGCGAAACACCTCGACCAGGTAGGCGCCGCTGTATAGCGATAGCGTGGCAACAAATGAGGTTTGCGCACTGTAGGCAATGTCGACCACCGTCGGCAGGCCGTAGAAGACCAGATAGACGAGCAGGATCAGCGGCACGTTGCGGATGAACTCGACATAGGCCGCGATGATGGTCCGCACCGCACGTCCGGCCGATACGTACCAGACCGCCAGAACGAGCCCGATGACGATGCCGATCGCGATCGAGATGACGGCCAGTTCGAGGCTTAACAGCAGTCCGCCCCAGAGCTTGTCGAAATGCCGCCAGATCAGGTTGAAGTTGAGGGTATAACCCATGCATCCCCGTCATAGAGGGCTGTGATGAGAGGGGGGCGGAAGGACGTTTGTCCTTCCGCCTGCTTGCATCAGATGACCGGGAAACCGGGATGGCGGGCCGGCGGCTCCTGTCCGAAATAATCCTTGAACGCAGCGTCGTAGAGTGCCGTTTCATGGCCGAACATGGCGATGGTGAAGGTCTGGTTGACGAAGGTCAGCCAGTCGAGGTCGCCCTGCCGCAGTGCGGCGCCATAAAGCATCGAGAACCAGCTCTTGCCGGCATCGAAGTATTTGTCCGGATTGCGCGAGGCGAGCCAGCGGACCGTTGACAGATCAACCGCGGCAGCGTCGACGCGCTTGGATTCCAGGGCCTGCAGCACGTTGGCCTGCGTGTCTATCTGCATCACCTGCGACTCCGGCAGCACGATATGCACATTTGCCTCGGCATCGACGTTTTGCAGGATGGAAATCCGGGTCGCCGAACCGGCGGCAAGCAGCTTGTCGAAGGTCTTGTTTTCGGCGTTCGGAAGGGTCAGCAAGGCGATGCCTTCGACGTAGTAGGGCCTGGAGAAGTGGATCAGCTGCGAGCGCTGGGCGGTCATGGTCATGAACTGGATGGTGATGTCGACCTTGTTGGTGGTCACGTTCGGAATGCGCTGAGCCGGATCCTGCATGACGAATTCGACTTTGGTCGGGTCGTCGAAGAGCCCCTTGGCGAGAATGCGACCCATGGTGATGTCCATGCCCACCAGTTCGCCGGCGTCGTTCTCGAAATGCCAGGGCGCATTGGTGCTGCCGGTGCCGACGATCACCTTGCCGCGCTCGAGGACGGTGCGCAGCAGGCTGTCCGGCGCTGCCTGGGCCGTCGCTTTCTGAACGTCGACCGCGGTAGCGGCGCTCATCACTCCGGCCGTTGCAAGCCCGGCCATTCCCAGTTTCAGAAATTCACGTCTTTTGGATGTGTCGTTCACGGCGACCTCCTTTCGTGTTGTGTTCCCCTTTGGACCAGCGATACAGGCATCGGTTGCAACTGATGTAATTGTCTCTTACAAGAGACGCCTGTACTCTGTACAAGACAGATTAACATCAGGGATCGATAATGCAAGATGGCAATGCATTGGCCGCTCGACCGGACGTCGGACTGGACGAAGACAAGACCTCGGGCTCTCGGGAGAAGGGTCTCAACCGGGTTCTCCAGATTTTGGAGTTTCTCCACACGACCCAGCGCGCGATCGGCGTTGGCGACCTTGCCAAAGGAGTGAACGCGCCGCGTTCGACGACTTATACGCTGGTGCGCTCGCTGGTCGACGCAGGCCTGCTTGAGATGGCCGGAGACGGCAATCGGGTCTATTTCGGAAAGAAGCTTTATCTCTACGGAATGGACTATGTGCGGGGCAACGACCTGCTCAGGCGAGGGCGCCAGGAAGTCGACCATCTGTCGCGCGAGACCGGCGAGACCTCGGAGCTGTGCATGCTGCAAAGCGGCCGCTACACCATCGTCCATTCAAGCCCGGGAACGAGGCCATTCAGGATCAGTTCGGCGACGGGTCTGCAAATACCGCTTCCCTGGACAGCTTCCGGGCGGCTGCTCCTCGCCGGATTCGACAGGGCGGCGATCGAGGATATGGTCTCGGAAGACGATCTCGTGCTGCCGGACGGCCGCAGGTTGCGGCTCGACGATTTCATAGCCGACATCGCCGTCGCCAAGTCGGCCGGCTACTGCGTCACCTCGGGCCTTGTCGATGCCTATACGAAATGCCTGGCCGCGCCGGTTTTTTCAGCGCCGGGCAGGGTCGAGGCGACGATGTGCCTGGTGGTTCCGATCGATACTTCGAGGGAAAAGACCGACGATCTGATAGCGCTGTTGCGCGAGCGCGCCGCACGGCTTTCGATCGCGGCATAGCGCTTTTCCAGCAGGCCGTCGCCGGCATTCGTTCAAGCAATAATGTCTGGAATGATCTTGTCTTCCAGCGCCATCAGCCTGTCCTTCAGGAAAAGCTTCTTTTTCTTCATGCGCTGGATCTGCAGCGGGTCGCAATTCATGGCGATCATCGCATTGATGGCCGCGTCGAAATCGGCGTGTTCCTGCTTCAGCCGGGAATATTCGAGGCGGATATCCGCCTGTTCCTGATCGGACATTTTTACCGTCTGCACGTCTGCGGCGCCCAAACACTGGGCCTGATTGGGCGGGACCGGGGCCTTCTTGCACCGGCGCGCAGCCCATACCACATTTCACATTGTCGTGGAATGCTACCACGCAGCATTCGACATCGGTGCTCGATGGTGGCACACTGTCATTATGCCGTCACAGAAGCGAGCCTGCGGTGGACGTGCCTTGGCGGCTGCAATCGAGGAAACCATGAAAGGGAGAACCAATCATGTCTCTTGCATCCCATCTTGATGAGCTGCAGCGGAAACACGGCGACATCGAACGGGAAATCGACGATGCGATGGCCCATCCATCGGTAGACGACCTCGAAATCGTGAATCTCAAGCGGCGCAAGCTGGCGCTCAAGGACGAGATTGAAAAACTGAAGGCGAAACCGACGACGCACTGAAGCCCTTCCAGGACTAGAAGCGCGCGCCGCCCGGCGCGCGTCTCTTTCCGGTGGCCTATCGCTATGCTGCCGGAAACGCTCGTGGATTTGCGGCAAGCTGCCGTCTTGTCATTTTCCGATTTGCTAGGCCTGCGCGCCAGTCGCCATTGACAAGCCATCTTTGCTCCTCCACCTCATGCCCGGACCTTCAAGATTAAAGGCAGCCGGCATGACCGGATATTTTTCCTCACCCTTCCCACGCCGCAGGTCGGTCGGTGTCGATGTCGGCGGCGTGATTGTCGGCGGCGGCGCGCCGGTCGTCGTCCAGTCAATGACCAACACCGACACGGCCGATGTCGATCAGACGGTCGCACAGGTGGCGGCGCTGCATCGCGCCGGCTCCGAGATCGTGCGCATAACCGTCGATCGCGACGAAAGCGCTGCCGCCGTGCCGGCCATCCGCGAGCGGCTGGAACGACTCGGCATCGACGTGCCGCTGGTCGGCGATTTCCATTATATCGGCCACAAGCTCCTGGCCGACCACCCGGCCTGCGCCGAGGCACTGGCTAAATACCGCATCAATCCCGGCAATGTCGGCTTCAAGGACAAGAAAGACCGGCAGTTCGCCGCGATCGTCGAGATGGCGATCCGATACGACAAACCGGTGCGCATCGGCGTCAATTGGGGTTCGCTCGACCAGGAGCTGCTGACCCGGCTGATGGACGACAACCAGGCCCAGGGCTTTCCGCTGACCGCCCAGGAAGTGACGCGCGAGGCAATCGTGCGGTCGGCAATCCTGTCGGCCGAAACGGCTGAAGAGATCGGCCTTGCCCGCGAGAAAATCATCCTGTCAGCCAAGGTCAGCGGCGTGCAGGATCTGATCGCCGTCTACACCGAGCTTGCCACCCGTTCCGACCATGCGCTGCACCTCGGCTTGACGGAGGCGGGCATGGGCTCGAAAGGCATCGTCGCCTCGTCCGCGGCCATGGGTATCCTGCTTCAGCAGGGCATTGGCGACACCATCCGCATCTCGCTGACGCCGGAGCCAAACGGCGACCGCACGCGCGAGGTGCAGGTGTCGCAGGAGCTGTTGCAGACCATGGGCTTCCGGCAGTTCGTGCCGATCGTCGCCGCCTGCCCGGGCTGCGGGCGCACAACTTCGACCGTGTTCCAGGAGCTTGCCCAGAACATCCAGGCCGACCTGCGCAAGAACATGCCGGTGTGGCGCGAACAATATCCCGGCGTCGAGAACCTCAAGGTCGCGGTGATGGGTTGCATCGTCAACGGTCCGGGCGAATCCAAACACGCCGATATCGGCATTTCGCTGCCCGGCACCGGTGAGACGCCGACCGCCCCGGTGTTCGTCGACGGCAAGAAGGCGGCGACCCTGCGCGGCCCGTCGATCGCCGCGGATTTCGAGAAAATGGTTTCCGACTACATCGAACGGCGGTTTGGGCAACACGGCAAAGCCGCGGCGGAGTAGTTCGATGCGGCGTTTGCTTGGGGCGACGCTGGTTGTCATTTCCGGGCTAGGCTGGGCGGCGGCCGTCCAGGCCGATCCGCCGCGGCCCGCCAAGCAGAAGCTGATCGATCGAGTTTGCGATCTTATCGAGACGCATGCCGACCAGAACGGTCTGCCCCGGGATTTCTTTGCCCGGCTGATCTGGAAGGAGAGTCGTTTCGATCCCAACGCGGTCAGCCCCGTCGGCGCGGAGGGTATCGCCCAATTCATGCCGGGTACCGCCAAGATGCGCGGGCTCGCCAATTCGTTCGATATCGAGCAGGCTATCCCGGCCTCGGCAAAATATCTCGCCGAAATGAAGACCGGCTTTGGCAATCTGGGCCTCGCCGCAGCTGCATACAATGCCGGCGAGAGCCGGGTGACGCGCTGGCTGAATTCCGGCGGATTCCTCCCGATGGAGACCGAAAGCTACGTCCTGGACGTCATGGGCGAGCCGGCCGACAGGTTCACCGATGCCGCCTACGCCGGCGTCATCCGGCCGCTCGACAAGAAGGCGAGTTTCGCTGCCGCTTGCCGCGAGCTGCCGGTGATCATGTCCAGGACCGTGCCGATGTCGTCGATCAACATCAAGCCGTGGGGCGTGCAGGTGGCCGGCAATTTCCGTCGCGCCGCGGCGCTCAATCAGTGGCTGAGAGTGAAAAGCCGGTTCCCGGCACTGCTTGCCGGCCACGATCCGGTGGTCAGCCGGGTGCGTACCCCGATCGGCAGGCGCGGCATCTATGCCGTGCGGATCGGCGCCGATAGCAGAGCCAAGGCCGACACGATTTGCGACAAGCTGCAAAGCGTCGGCGGCGCCTGCATCGTGGTGCGCAACCGGTAAGGCCATATGTCGGTGCGTTTCTCGCCATTGCTGCCATCTTGCTCCCCGTGGGCACTTCGTCCTCGACACGTGAATCATATTTTCGGCGAACCGTTAGCCAGGTCTTGCATCGTCGTCGATGCGGGGTAAGGTCCCCGCGATTTTTCGCGAAAGGGATCAGCATGGCCGGCTTCAAGACACTGGACGACATCGGCAATATCAGCGGCAAGCGTGTGCTGGTGCGTGTCGACCTCAACGTTCCCGTCACCGAGGGCAAGGTCACCGACGCCACCCGTATCGAGCGCATTGCACCGACCATCGCCGAGCTTTCCGGCAAGGGCGCCAAGGTCATCCTGCTTGCCCATTTCGGCCGGCCCAAGGATGGACCGGTGCCCGAATTCTCGCTCGAGCCGATTGCCAGGGCGACGGCGGACGTGCTCGGCCGCCCCGTCGGCTTTGCCGCCGACTGCATCGGCGACAAGGCCGCAAATGCCGTTGCTGCCATGAACGGCGGCGACGTGCTGCTGCTCGAGAACACCCGCTTCCACAAGGGCGAGGAGAAGAACGACCCGGCCTTCACCGAAAAGCTCGCTGCTAACGGCGACATCTTCGTCAACGACGCCTTCTCTGCTGCGCACCGTGCCCATTCGTCGACAGAAGGGCTGGCGCATGTGCTGCCGGCCTTCGCTGGGCGCACCATGCAGGCCGAACTCGATGCGCTGGAAAAGGGGCTTGGCAATCCCGCCCGCCCGGTTGTCGCCATCGTCGGCGGCGCCAAAGTCTCGACCAAGATCGACCTGTTGATGAACCTGGTGAAGAAGGTCGACGCGCTGGTCATCGGCGGCGGCATGGCCAATACGTTTCTAGCGGCGCGCGGCACCGACGTCGGGAAATCCTTGTGCGAGCATGATCTCGCGACCACCGCCAAGCAGATCATGATCGAGGCGGCCGAGGCCGGCTGCGCCATCATCCTGCCCGCCGACGGCGTCGTCGCCAGGGAGTTCAGGGCCGGCGCCGCCAACGAGACCGTCGCCATAGCAGACGTGCCGGCCGACGGCATGATCCTCGATGTCGGCGCAAAAACCGTGAAGACCATTGCCGAATGGATCGACCGCGCCGCGACGCTGGTCTGGAACGGGCCGCTCGGCGCCTTCGAAATCGAGCCATTCGACCACGCAACGGTGGCGACGGCCAGGCACGCGGCAGCGCGCACCAAGGCCGGCAGACTGGTCTCGGTCGCTGGCGGCGGCGACACGGTGGCGGCGCTCAACCATGCCGGCGTCAGCGATGATTTTACTTATGTATCGACGGCCGGCGGCGCTTTCCTCGAATGGATGGAAGGCAAGCCGTTGCCCGGCGTCGACGTCTTGAAGCGCTGAGCGCGACCGCAAGAGCAGGGCGAAGGAGTGCGCCCGCGCCTTTCAATCGATTCGCGCTTGTTTGACGAAATGGTTCGACTTGAACCTGCGTGGCTCTGGTGGTCTGCTGGGCGCGGATCAATTCTTTCAGGAGAAGCACGATGAACGAACGTCTCGAGGACATTGCCGCCGCGATGGTGGCCGACGGCAAAGGCTTGCTGGCGGCCGACGAAAGCTCCGGCACCATCAAGAAACGCTTCGACGTCATCGGCGTCGAGTCGACCGCCGACAGCCGGCGCGACTATCGCGAGATGATGTTCCGCGCCAGCGAGGCAATGACCAAATACATTTCCGGCGTCATCCTCTATGACGAGACCATCCACCAGAAGGCCGCCGACGGCACGCCGCTGGTCGACATCATCAAGGCATCAGGCGCCATCCCCGGCATCAAGGTCGACGCCGGCGCCAAGCCTCTGGCCGGCTTTCCCGGCGACACCATCACCGAAGGCCTGGACGGCCTGCGCGAACGCCTCGCCGACTATTACAAGCTCGGCGCCCGCTTTGCCAAATGGCGCGCGGTGATCGACATCGATGTTTCCAAGGGCGTGCCTTCCGCCACCTCGATCGGCTCGAACGCCCATGCGCTCGCCCGTTACGCCGCACTTTGCCAGGAAGCCGGCATCGTGCCGATCGTCGAGCCGGAGGTGCTGATGGACGGTGCCCACGACATCGACACGTGCTACGAGATCAGCAAGGCGACACTGACAAAGTTGTACACCGAGCTCTATGCGGCCCGCGTCGCGCTCGAAGGCACCATCCTGAAACCGAACATGGTCCTCGCCGGCAAGAAATCGGGCAAGGTCAGCAGCCCGGAGGAAGTTGCCGAAAGGACCATAAAACTGTTCCGCGAGACGGTGCCGGCGGCGATTGGAGGCATCGCCTTCCTTTCGGGCGGACAATCGGACGAGGAGGCGACCGCCAACCTCAATGCCATCAACGCCATCGGCCCGCATCCGTGGAAGCTGACCTTCTCCTATGGCCGCGCCTTGCAGGCCGCTCCGCAGAAGGCCTGGGGCGGCAAGGCAGCGAACGTCGCCGCCGCGCAGGCCGCCTTCGCCCATCGCGCCCACATGAATCATCTGGCAGCGCTTGGACAATGGCAGCCGAAGCTTGAGCAAGCCGCCTGACCGAAGACATCTTGCGTTTCTCCCGACCCGGGCCACGTGCCCGGGTTTTTGTTTGAAAGCAGCAAGGGCTGCAATTTTCCTGCAACTGAAATGCAGCCCGGTGTCGGTATTGCTCGCTGCCGAACGTCCTCCGTGAAAAGAGGAGCAGACCTATGCCAAACAACAAGATCGTTTCGCAGGAAGACTGGTTTCAGGCGCACAAGGCGCATCTGGCGCGCGAAAAGGAATTGACGCGCTTTCGCGATCGTGTCGCCGCCGAACGCCGCGAATTGCCGTGGCTGAAGATCCGCAAGGACTACGTCTTCGAGACCGAGCAAGGGCCAAAGAAACTGCCCGACCTGTTTGGCGGCAACAGCCAGCTGATCGTCTACCATTTCATGTTCGGGCCGGGCGCCGATTATCGCTGCGAAGGCTGCTCATTCCTTGCCGATCATATCGACGGCGCCAACCAGCATCTCAGGCACCACGATGTCTCACTTGTCGTGGTAGCGCGGGCGCCATTGGCCGAATTGCTGCCCTACAAGCAGCGTATGGGATGGAAATTCGACTGGGTGTCGTCCTACGCCTCGGACTTCAACTTCGATATGCAGGTGTCATTCACGGACAAGCAGATCGCGGCCGGCGATACGACCTACAATTTCGAGCGGCGTGCGCGAAACTCGAAAGACCTTCCTGGCGCCAGCGTATTCTATCGCGACGAGAAGGGCGACATCTTCCTGACCTTCGTCTTGCGCTCCCGAGGCGGCGATCCGCTGATCGGCGCCTATCATTATCTCGACCTGACGCCGAAGGGTCGCAACGAAACCGGCCCGCATCATAGCCTCGTCGACTGGGTGCGGCTGCATGACGAGTACGAAGATCAATCCGGGACACATGACTGCTGCCATTGAGGCGACAAGGGTGCCACTGTAAGGTCGTTCACCTCCAATGCAACATGCGCTAAGTGCTGTTCGCTACGCCCTAAAAGGGACTTGCCATGCGGCGCTTTCCGACCCTTCTCACCTGGCTCGCCTTTCCGGTCTATGTCTGGCAAGGACTTGGCGTGCGTCGCCGCACCACCCGCATGCTGCCGGCACAAGGTCCGGTCATGCACGAGACATCTGGCCTGACGCCAGCAATCTCGGTTCTGGTGCTTGGCGATTCCTCCGCCGCCTCGGTAGGCATCGGCAATTCCGAAAACGGATTGGCCGCGCAACTGGCCGTTCTGATTGCGCAACGCACCGGCCGCATCGTGCGCTGGCGGTCAGCCGGCTTCAACTCGGCAACCTCCGGCCAGATCCGCGATCATGTGCTGCCCAATCTATCGGCCGATCCGTGGACGCATATCGTGCTGGCCATCGGCACCAACGACACCAAGAATTTTCATTCGGTACCGCGGTTCAAGCGCGAGTTTGGCGGCCTGCTTTACGCGCTGCGCGCCAAATGGCCGGAGGCGCGCGTCGTGTGGTCGCCGGTGCTGGAGTTCACCCGGGCGCCGGCAATGCCGCCGCTGCTCGGCAAGATTCTCGAAATCCGTGCCGTCGAAATGAACCGGATGGGCGCGCGCCTTTGCCTCGAGCGCGGCGCCATACCGGCGCCCCGCCTGCCGATCACCGATGCCGAGGCCGGCTTTGCGTCGGATGGATTTCATGCTTCGGAAGCCGGCTACCGAGCCTGGGCGGAACATCTGGTCAGCCTGGTGCTCGGCAACGAACCGGGCGTCGCGTAGCGGGCCGCCGGCACTAAAGCGCGTCGCGTTCGATTGGCCTCATCCGACGCGCTTCAGGTACTGTTTCCATGCATGTCGTTGTCGCAAAACCGCTGCACACGTTTGCGCGACATGCATCACGTCCAGTGCCCGAGCACCGCCGTAATCGAAATCGCCGCCATCGCCAGCAGCGCCAGCTTCCAGAAATCGCTGCGCCGCTTCAGTCCGGGCCAGCCGAGCGGCTTGATGAGCTGGATGACCATCATGGCGATGATGACGAGCGCGAGAAGTTTCGACATGCAGCCTTTGATCAGCATCGCGGCTGGCTGTCAAAGCGGCTCCGCGATCGCCGTCTTTCCAGTGCGGCAGGCCTCTTTTCAGCACTGCCTTGTCACTTCGATGGATAAATCGGAACGCCGGTCATGAGAGCCGCACCCTCCTGACAGACTGCTGTCAGCAGGGGTGTGCGATAGTGCCTGCATCGAAAGAGAGGAGACCAGCCATGAACGGCATTACCATTCTGCGTAGCGTGCAGCACTATGTCGGCAAGATCCGGACGATCCGCAATGAGATCCGCACCCAGCGATTCATGAACACCCTGCCGGCGGACATCCGCAAGGATATTGGTTGGCCGGACATGTATGGCGACCGCCGCAATGGCAGCAATTGAGGCAAGCTTTCTGCGTGGCGTTTGGATGCGACCTGGCGACGAGCTGAAATGGGCATGCTGAAGCCTCCTGACAGTATGGTGTCAGGAGGCTCGTGCCATAGTGCGATGGCCGCCGAAGCCGGATGGCCGAGAGGACGATCGATGAAAAGCTGGAACGACAGGCTGAACACGCCTGGCCTCAACGGCATAAGACCGTCGCCACGCACCATCGGCGACGTCGTCGAAGGCCAGCCGATGCTGGTTCCTACAGCTCGCCAGGTCCATGCATTCATCCGCTCCATCCCCGAAGGCATGGACGTGGATATCCGCGCTTTGCGCACCGCTCTCGCCATCGAGCACGATGCCGAGATGGCATGTCCGGTCACCATCGGCTATCATCTGCGCACCGTCGCCGAGGCCGCCAACGAGGATCTTGAGCGTGGTATGGCGCTGGGCGACGTTGCGCCGTTCTGGCGGGTGGTCGACGCAAGCACGCCGACAACGAAGAAACTGTCCTTCGGCGCGGCCTTCGTCGCCGCGCAGCGCAAGCGCGAAGGGCTGGAACGATAGACGCCGAGGGACCATACGATGCGCCGCGCCGACAGGCTCTTCCAGATCGTGCAGCATCTGCGTGGTGGTCGTCTGGTCACCGCCCAGAAGCTGGGCACGTGGCTCGAGGTTTCCGAGCGGACGATCTATCGCGACATCGCAGACCTGCAGTCGACCGGCGTGCCGATCGACGGCGAGGCCGGTGTCGGCTACATGATGAGGGAGGGTTTCGACCTTCCGCCGCTGATGTTCACGCGTGACGAGATCGTCGCGCTGGTCGCCGGCGCCCGCATGGTGCGCGCCTTTGGCGGCGCGGCCATGGCGCGAGCCGCCGACGAGGCGCTGGTCAAGATAGGCGCCGTGTTGCCCGACGCCGAAAAGGACCGCATCGCCCGTACCGAGATCCACACGCCGATGTGGGTGGTAAGCGATGCCGCCCGCGAAGCCATCGACCTGATCGAGCGGTCCATCGAGAAACGTCAGGTGCTGACCATCGACTATTCGGATGAGGCCGGCCGCAGCACCGCGCGCGACATCCGCCCGCTCGGCCTGTGGTTCTGGGGCAAGGTGTGGACCTTGGTCGCCTGGTGTGAGATGCGCGGCGATTTCCGCGCCTTCCGCATCGACCGCATCGCCTCGGTGGTCATCGCCGGCCGCACCTTCAAGCCGGAGCGCGGCAAGCAGCTCGCCGATTTCTATCGCGCGGTGGAGCGCAGCGAGGATTACGGCATGGCGCCGGACCGGGCGGCGCGAAGCTGACACGGAAGATCACAAAAAAGCCCGCTTGAAAGCGGTCTCAGACCGCTGACAAACCCCGCCGATTCGGCCGGCTTGAAAGCGGGCGTTTTGTTTTGGATGCGAAATGCCTACTCCTCTTCGTCGGCATCCTTGTCCTTCGACTTTAGCGCCGAAAGCTTGGCGAAGACGGCGTTGGCGTCGAGTTCCCGGTCCTCGTCTTTCGGCTTTTCCGGCGCCGGCACCAGTCGTTCGGTCAAGGCGGCCGGCAGCAGCGTATCGCCGACCGGCTGCGCCTGCTCACGGCCGCGCGAGGCGCGGTTGATTTCCATATCGAGGTCGATCTGCGACGTCAGGCCGAGTGTCACTGGATCCATCGGCTGGAGATTGGCGGAGTTCCAGTGCTTTCTGTCGCGGATCTGGTCGATCGTCGACTTCGTTGTGCCGACAAGGCGGGCAATCTGCGCATCCTTGAGCTCGGGATGGTTGCGCACCAGCCAGAGGATGGCGTTGGGCCGGTCCTGGCGCTTCGACAGCGGCGTGTAGCGCGGACCCTTGCGTTTGGATTCCGGCACCCGCACCTTGGGATCGGAGAGCTTCAGCCGGTGGTTGGCGTCCTTCTCGGCGCGCGCGATCTCGTCGCGAGTGAGCTGGCCGGTCATGATCGGGTCCATGCCCTTGATGCCTTGCGCCGACTCGCCGTCGGCGATCGCCTTGACCTCAAGCGGATGCAGTCCGCAGAACTGCGCGATCTGCTCGAAGGAAAGCGCTGTGTTGTCAACCAGCCAGACGGCGGTCGCCTTTGGCATCAGCAGCGTATTGGCCATTACAAAAATCCTTCTCGTTCGCCCGCGTTCCCGCGCGGGCGGTGGTTTAGAGCCACCAAATGGGAAAATCGCGGTCTATATAACCGCTCGCTCGCCGTTTCGCAATGTTTTTGGCAGGCGCGCGTCAAGGACGGCACGGCAGCGCGACCAGCAGACCGCGAAGGGTCGGCAGATGACGCCATGCAGTCGAAAGCTTCAAAAAGACAAAGCCCGCCAGACCAAGGTCGGGCGGGCTCGGAACCGGCGACGGAAATCCGTCTGCTGCGGCTCTGGCTTCTAAAGCTTGATCCCGAACCGCGGCTCGGCGTTGCGGAAAAGCAACGCCCGGTCTTCGGGCGGGATCGTGCTCGAGATCAAAGCCCTTGGCGGGCGATTCTCTCGATGTCGCCGCGGTTGATGCCGAGGTCGTTGAGCTGACGAGCGTTCAGCCGGTTCAGTTCGCGCACGGTTTCGTTGTACATGCGCCAGTTACGGAAAGCGCGGATCGGGTTCATGGTAGTCCTCCATCGTTTCGATGCCGCGTAAGTAGGCATCGGCGATGAAAAATTGAACAGACGCTTTTGCATGGCCGCAATGCGTTTGTTGCATTGCACCATTAAGCTTTCGTTCAGTCTGTTTGCCGGTCGTCAGGCGACATCGAGCACAATCTTGCCGATGTGCTCACCCTCCTCCATCCGCTCATGCGCCCGCCAGGCTTCCTTGAGCGGGAAGATCGTGTCCATCACCGGCGCAACCTTGCGCGTGCCGAGCAGCGGCCAAACCTGCGCCTCCAGTGCCGCCGCGACTGCCGCCTTGAACTCCACGGTGCGTGGCCGGAGCAGCGATCCCGTGTGCACGAGCCGCTTTGCCATGATCTTGAAGAAATCGGCGCTCGCCACCGCTCCGCCCTGCGTCGCGATCTGGACGATGCGGCCTTCCATGGCTGCAGCCTCATAGTTCCGCGCCACATAGTCGCCGCCGACCATGTCGAGGATGACATTGGCGCCCTTGCCGCCGGTTGCCTCCTTGACTGCGGCGACGAAGTCCTCCTCGCGGTAGTTGATCGCCCGGTCGGCGCCGAGCTTGAGGCAGGCGTCGCATTTCTCCTTGCTGCCGGCGGTGGTGACGACATAGGCGCCGAAAGCGGCAGCAAGCTGGATCGCCGTGGTGCCGATACCCGACGAGCCGCCATGCACGAGCAGGGTCTCGCCGCTCTTCAGGCCGCCGCGCTCGAAGACATTGTGCCAAACAGTGAAGTAGTTCTCCGGCAACGCCGCCGCTTCGGTGTAGGTAAAGCCGGCGGGCAGCGGCAGCACGCTGCCGGCGTGCACTCTGACATATTCGGCATAGCCGCCGCCCGCCGTCAGCGCACAGACCCGATCGCCGACGCGCCAGCGCGATATCTCATCACCAAGGGCAGCGACTTCGCCTGCTGCTTCCAGGCCCGGCAGATCCGACGCTCCCGGCGGTGGCGGATAGGCGCCCTTGCGCTGTTGCACGTCCGGCCGGTTGACGCCGGCGGCCCGCACCCGGATCAGGATCTCGCCGGGACCGGGAACCGGTACGTCGCGGGTTTCCGCTTTCAGCACCCGCGGCCCGCCCGGTTCCGATATGGCGATCGCCATCATCTTCGCCGGAATTTTCTGTGCGTTCGCCATGAATTTTCCCGTCGTGCTCCGCCGGTTTCTCGTGCCAGCTCTTGCCCGCCATTTGCATCCATACCCTTGCCCTATGTATGCTCATTGGCAAATCAGGCAAATGGGCAATCACGGAGGAGCGACGATGGCGATCTTCGACGACGAACCCAAGAAGAAAGCGCGCCCGCACGAGATCGGGCAGGATCTGTCGCTGCTTTCCGTCGATGAATTGTCCGAACGGATCGGCATCCTGCGCGACGAGATCGCCCGGCTGGAAGCCGAGCTCAAGACCAAGGGCTCGACCAAGTCGGCGGCAGAGGCGCTGTTTCGCCGTGGGTAGTTACTGCGGGTAATTCCAAAAGCTCGGGCACGCCGCCGAAAAGCCCGAATGCCGCTGTCTCCAGACTTGTGCCCTAAACCCCAGCCGGATTGAAAAATGTTCGCAAGCTACAGACCGATCCTCTCGCTGCTGCGCGGCACCGCGTTCCTGTTGGCGGCATCCGGACTGCACGGTCTGCTGTTGCCGCTGCGCGGCCAGGTGGAGGGCTTCTCGACGGCATCGCTCGGCCTGATGGGCACGGCTTGGGCCGGCGGCTTCGTCACCGGCTGCTTCTTTGCGCCACGCATCGTGCGCCGCGCCGGTCATGTCAGGGCTTTCGGCGCCTTTGCCGCATCGGGAGCGATCGTCGCACTGCTCACCGGCCTGATCATCGACGAATATACCTGGATCCTGCTGCGCGCCTTCACCGGCTTCACCATGGCCGGCGCCTTCATGGTCATCGAAAGCTGGCTCAACGAGAAGGCCACCAACGAAAACCGCGGCACCGTCTTCGGCCTCTACATGATGGTCACCTATGCCTCGATCATGGGCGGTCAGATGATCGTTGCCGGCGGCGATGTGAGATCGGCGTCGCTGTTCATGATCACCGGCATTCTGTTCTGCCTGTCGCTGATCCCGACGGCGGTCTCGACGGCGTCTCACCCCAAGCCGCTGCAGGACGTGTCGCTTGACGTCAAGGGGCTCTACGTCAATTCGCCGGTGTCGGCGATCGCTTGCGTGCTGATCGGCATCGCCAACGGCGCCTGGGGTACACTTGGTGCCGTCTATGGAGCGCGCATCGGCATCTCGACAGCCGAGATCGCGCTGATGATGAGCCTCGTGGTCATCGCCGGCGCTGCCATGCAGCTTCCGGCCGGGCGGCTCTCCGACACGACGGACCGTCGTTTCGTGCTGGCGGGCGCGGCCTTCGGCGCTGCGCTGTTTGCCATCGCCATCTTCCTGTTCGAACCGCGCTCCGGCGTCTTCGTCATCGTCTGCACCGCCGCCTACGGCGCCTTCGCCTACACGCTCTATTCGATCGCGGTGGCGCATGCCAATGACCATGCGCGATCGGAGGACTTCGTCAAAGTGTCGGGCGGCCTGCTGCTGCTTTATGGCTTCGGCACGATGATCGGTCCGCTGGTGGCCGCCGGCCTGATGGGCTGGATGCGCCCTGAGGGGCTGTTCCTGGCCACTGCGCTCGCGCATCTCAGCCTGGCTGGCTATACGCTGCTGCGCATCAGCCGTCGCGCGCCGGTGCCGATCGAAGGCCGCGATGCCTTCAAGACCCAGCCCGCCGATCGCTCGGTGACGCCGGAAGCGTTGCGGCTCGACCCGCGCAGAAAAGCTGAAGCCGACAGTTGAGATTCGAGGCGCTTTGCCCCACAAATAAGGCATGATGCTTTCCGACGCCTTCATGGCGATTGCCGATCCCAACCGGCGCCATCTCTTGGAAGAGCTCCGGCGCGGACCGAAGACCGTCAACGAATTGGCATCCGGCTTGCCGGTATCCCGCCCGGCCGTTTCGCAGCACCTGAAGGTGCTGCTTGATGCGGGGTTGGTCAACGCCAAGCCGGAAGGCACCAGGCGCGTCTATACGGTCAGCAATGCCGGCTTCCTGAAGCTCAACATCTGGCTCGACCAGTTCTGGGATGCGGAGCAGCTCGGTTCATCCGGAAGCTGAGGGCGTCGTCAGCACGTCGGCAACTATGCAGCTTCAGGCCTTAAGCAATTCCAGGAAAAGTGTGAAACGGTTTTCCGTCCGGAATTGCGCAAAAACAAAGAGATAGAGCGGTCCGGCGTTTCCATGAAACGATGAACCACTCTAGCCATTGTTGTAGGGGAAGAGCTTGAAATAAGGCTGCGCTTCCTCGATCACACGGGCAACCGAGGGGCGTTGCAGCAACCGGTCGTGATAGCGCCTGACCGCAGGATATTCGTCTCCGAACGGCTCGACCTTGTTGGCGTAGAACAGCGCGGGGGCGGCAGCGCAGTCGGCCATGGTGAAGCTCGCGCCCGCCGCCCATATCCTCGACTGCATGTCCTGTTCAATGATGGCGTAGGAGCTGCGCAGCTGGGCGCGGGCCTGCTCGACGCCGAACGGATCGGTCTTGCCCTCCGGCCGCAGCCGGTCGCCAACGATCTTCTGCATCGGTTCCTGGACGTAGAAGTCATAGAAGCGGTCGGCGAGCCGGGTCTGGCGAGCGAGATCAAAATCGGCGGGGATCAGTTCGACCGGTCCAGGATAATACGCGTTGAGATATTCGATGACGATCGTCGATTCCGGCACGGTCCGGTCCAGCGCTTCATCGCGCAGCACCGGCATCTTGCCGAGCGGCCACAATTTCAGAAACGCCGCGCGCGACTGTTCATTGCCGAGATCGACAACGACGGATGTGAATGGCGTGCCGTTCTCATAGAGCGCGATCAGCGGTTTCCAGCAGAAGGAGGCCAGTGGATGAAGGTGCATAATCAGGGACATTGTTTGTCGTTCCTTGGGTGGTCTGTCTCGCGGTGTCGGGGTCGGATAACTATCTGGCCTGGCTGTGGGCGACGATGGCATCGATGATCGCGGCCCAGTCGTCGGGATGCAGCTCGTGGCCGCCGCCCTCGATCCGGAGCAGCCTTGCACCGGCGACCGCGTCGGCAAGAGCGGCGCCATGCTCGACTGGAAAGATGGGATCGTCGGTGCCGTGGATAACAAGGAGTGGGATTTTCATGTCGCGCAGCCGACCCGTCCAGTCCTCGCCGCTCCTATCTTCGCCACTCTTGAGCATGAAATGATTGGTCGCACTTAGAAAACCGCCGGACCGGTCATAATCCTGTTCGACGAAAGCCCGTGTTCGCTGCTCGTCGAAAGAGTGCGCCGCACCGGTGAGCGCATGCGCGTCCTTAACGATGAAATCGACCACTTGGCCCCGGTCCGCGCAGTCGACCTTCGCGCCTTCGGCCGAATGTCTCCTATAGGCCTCGGTGGTTCCGGGCAGATGCGACGTATCGATGCCTAAGGGCGAGCTGCTGATCACCGTCAGCGAAGTGACACGCGACGGGTATTTCAACGCCACGAGCTGCGCGATCATGCCGCCCATCGACATGCCGACCATATGCGCCTTTCGGATTCCATGGTCGTCAAGGACGCGGATAGTATCGTCCGCCATGTCGTCGAATGTATAAGGCGGCTCGCCCGGCGCGTATTTGGTCGAACGGCCGGTATCGCGATTGTCATAGCGGATCACGAAGCGACCCTCGCCGGCCAGCTTCCGGCAAAACGCTTCGGGCCACCAAAGCATGGAAGCCATCGCGCCCATGATCAACAACACCGCCGGATGGGCCGGGTCGCCGAAGGTCTGCGATACGATTTCGGGGTGTCCGGCGCTTTTCATGGTTTTCCTCCGTGGGCTTCCGATCTGATTGCAATTTGCAATCAGTTGCACGATACTAAAACCGATACAATAATGCAACCGGTTTTGGAGATTCGCATGAACATCGATCGTCGGTCCGGATGCCCCATCAACCTGTCGCTCGAAGTGTTCGGCGACCGGTGGAGCCTGATCATCCTTCGCGATATCATCTTCGGCGGCAGACGCCACTTTCGCGAACTGCTCAACGGCTCGATGGAGGGCATCGCCTCCAACATCCTCGCCGACCGACTGAAGCGGCTGATGGAGCTCGGCATGCTGACCAAGACGGGCGATCCCTCCCACAAGCAAAAGGCGATCTACAGCCTGACCGAAATGGCGATTACGCTGGTGCCGATCCTGGCCCATCTCGGCGCCTGGGGCCGCGTCTGGCTGCCGGTCAGCGACGAGCTCTCGATCCGTGCCGAGCTTCTGGAAAAAGGCGGCCCGCCGATGTGGGAGCAGTTCATGAACGAGTTGCGCTACGAGCATCTGGGCACATCTCCCGCGCCAACTGGACCCGCTGTCCGCGCGATCTTGCAGGCCGAATACGATGCGGTGGTCGCCCGCAACGCGGAGCGCGTCGGCTGCGATCCGGCGCCATGACCAACTTATTTTCCCAATTGCGGGCTGGCTCTGCTATCAAGGGACTGAAGATAATTTACGGGATTGGATAACGCTCTTGGTCGAGAACTCTAAGGACACTGCCCGTGCGCGGGCCGATTTGCGTTTCAAGAAACAGGAAGAGGCAGCCACGGTGCGCCAGAAGGCGATGGCGGAATATGTCGCCGAGAGCGACGCCCGCCAAGCCAAAACCAACAAGCTGCGGGCGCTGCGCCTTGCCAAGGAAGCGGAAGACCTGGCCAATGCGCCTCCGGCGCCGGTGAAGAAGCCTCGCGCCAAGAAGAAATAAGCCGGCGCTCCCTGGATCCCACTGCTTCCTTTCGTACGCGAAACAGTTTCACCGCGATCTGTTCTGCCGGTTGATAACTGGCGCGTTTAGGACACGGCCATGACCGCACTGACGCTCGACAAAGCCCTTGAAATCATCGCCGCCGCCTTTGCCAAGGGTGCCGAGCTCAAGCTCAGGCCGCTTGGCGTCTCGGTGCTCGATGCCGGCGCCCATCTGGTCGCGTTCCAGCGTCAGGACGGCGCGTCGTTCCTGCGTCCGCAAATGTCGGCCGGCAAGGCCTATGGCGCGCTCGCTATCGGCATGGGCTCGCGCCGGGTGGAAGCCTTCGCCAAGGAGCGCCCGCATCTGATCGCCGGCGTCTCCGACGTGTCGGGCGGGCGCGTCCTGCCGGTCGTCGGCGGCGTGCTGAT
The DNA here is from genome assembly GCF_040322275.1 of Mesorhizobium sp. M0174. Classification (NCBI taxonomy): domain Bacteria; kingdom Pseudomonadati; phylum Pseudomonadota; class Alphaproteobacteria; order Hyphomicrobiales; family Phyllobacteriaceae; genus Mesorhizobium; species Mesorhizobium sp. M0174. The sequence continues at coordinate 174,319 of NZ_JAMYTB010000005.1, read as the reverse complement.
CCGCGACGAGGCTGGCACGATCATCGGCGCCGTCGGCATTTCCGGCGACACGTCCGACAATGACGAAACGGCAGCCATCGCCGGCATCGAGGCGGCTGGCTTTCGGGCCGACCCGGGCTGAGCCGAGATCCTTAATTCATGTTGATGTCGCGGCTGGCCGACCGCATCGACACCGAAAAGCCGGCTAGCACGTCGATCAGCGCTATGATCATCAGTGTGAAGAAAACAGAATGGGCGGCGCCCTTCACCAGCAGGAACTCGACCAGATAGGCCACAAAGACGAAGGTCGACAAAAGGTGGTCCATGATCGAGGCATTTGTCGTACGCGTCGACTTCACCACTTCGACGAACAAGAAGATCAGTGCGATCAGCACGATAAGATCGCCGAGGGTCATCGAGAAAACGCCACCCGACATCATCCGGACCGAAAACATTTCGGTCGCCCACGGATCGTCGCCGCTGCCGAATATTCCTAGAAGCCCGAGATTGTAGAGGATGAAAGGCACGATCAGCAGCGGGATGGCACCGAACATGTGGCGGCTCCGGTTGGACTGATCTTTGTAGAGTGCGCCCGGCGTTCGCCGTCAAGAATTTTCGTGCGACCGATAAACACGGACAAAGACGGCGTGAAACAACAATGTCAGGCCCGGCTGATACGATCAGTTGTCGCAAACGCAAAAAGACCGGCCAATGGCCGGTCGTTTCGCAACCTGTAAACCGTCGAAAGCTCTCTCAGCTTTCCTTCGGCTCCAGAACCTGGCGACCGCGATACATGCCGGTCTTTAGGTCGATATGGTGCGGACGGCGCATCTCGCCGGAGTTCTTGTCCTCGACATAGGTCGGGGCCTTCAGTGCGTCGGCGGAACGGCGCATGCCGCGCTTCGACGGAGAGGTTTTTCGTTTCGGAACGGCCATGGATATGCTCCACTACATGGTCAAAACGCCCCGCCGGCCCTCGTGAAAGGGCCACATCAGGGGCCGGAATCTGAGAAAGTCGGCTGCCTATACACGCCCGATGGCGTTTTGGCCAGCGTCGCCGTGTTTTTTTTTGACACTATCGCAGGCAACCGACATAGGCGCCGGCGCGGCCCGCGCGCCGCTCGATCAACGCGGCAAGCCGCCTCAGTCCCGGCCCGGGCTTCGCTGGATTGCGCACGATCGGGTTCGGCAAGGTGACGGCAAGCAGCGCTGCCTGCCGGCGCGACAGCTGTTTTGCCGAGACGCCGAAATGATGCTGGGCGGCGGCCTCGATGCCGTAGACGCCCGGTCCCCATTCGGCGATGTTGAGGTAGATCTCCATGATCCGCCGTTTCGACAGCACCGCATCGAAATAGACGGCCAGCGGCAGTTCGACGACCTTACGGACCGAGCCCAACGGCCGCGACCATAGATAAAGGTTCTTTACCGTCTGCATGGTGATGGTCGAGGCGCCACGTGTCATCTCGCCTGCGAGCGCATCGTCGACGACGCCGCGCAGCTCGCCCAGATCGACGCCGCGATGGAAACAGAACTGCCCGTCCTCCGACATGATGACCGAATATGCCAGCACCGGCGCGACCTCGTCGATGGAAACCCAGCGCCGATCGTAGCCGGAAAACGTCGCCAGGTCCTTCAGCATCAATGTCGACACCGGATGCACGAATGACGGCAGGTACAGGAAGGTCAGCAGCACCGGCACCAACGCCAGCACGACGGCGACGGCGATGCCGCGCCGGACCCAGCGTTGAAGACCGATGCGGCTGCCGCGTCTCGGTCTTGCCATGTCCAACCCTTCGGTTTCGTGATCGACGATCGGTTCCGCCAAGCCACCCAGTCCGCGCTACTCCCTGCCCCCGGCATAATGGCGCTTGGCTTCTTGCGCAACGTCTGAGTGTCGGCTACCGCTCCCGACCATGACGAAAGACGACCAAATGGCGTTCGAAGCCGCACTTATTGCCCGGGCAGTTCCGCTCGAGGCGCTGCTGAGACGGTTGCTCGACGGACGCACGCTTTCGGGCGAGGTCGCGCGGCCCGAACGCCTGATGGCGGCAATGCGACATGGCGTGCTGAACGGCGGCAAACGACTGCGTCCCTTCCTGGTTATGGAAAGTGCTGCACTGTTTTCAGCCGATGGCGAGGCGGCGCTGCGCGTGGCGGCGGCGCTCGAATGCGTGCACTGCTATTCGCTCATCCATGACGATCTGCCGGCCATGGACGACGACGATTTGCGCCGCGGCCAGCCGACCGTGCACAGGGCTTTCGATGAGGCGACCGCCATTCTTGCCGGCGACGCCTTGCTGACACTTACCTTCGACATCCTTGCCGACGAGGCGACAATGCTGCCGGCCGAGCGCAGGGCAGCGCTGGTGCTGGCACTGGCCCGTGCCGCCGGGGCGGGAAGCATGGTCGGCGGCCAGATGCTCGATCTCGAGGCCGAACAAAGCCGGCCGGACGAGGCCGGCATCATCCGGCTTCAGGCGATGAAAACCGGTGCGCTGATCCGCTTTGCCTGCGAAGCGGGCGCCATCCTTGCCGGCGCGCCGTCGGGCGACCGCGAAAGGCTGGCCGAATTTGGTTCGGCGATTGGGCTTGCCTTTCAACTTGCCGACGATCTGCTCGACCTGACCGCCGACGCGCATCAGATGGGCAAGGCCACGGGCAAAGATGCCGCGGCCGGCAAGGCGACGCTGGTCGCGCTGCACGGACCGGGCTGGGCGCGGGATCAGCTCCAGGGCCTCGTCGACCAGGCTCATGCGCTGCTCGAGCCCTATGGCCAACAAGCCGCGCTTCTGAAACAAGCGGCGCAGTTCGTAGCGGCCCGCAACAATTAAAAGCGCTCCCCATGGCGCCGTACAGTCACGGAGAATTGCCGACTGTTCGGGCAGATGCCTTGGAGCAGCCGATCGGGACTCCGGCGATGTCGGACCATATGGCTCGCCACGCCAGTTGCCGGGCCATTCTTCAACCCTCGGCGGCAGGGTTCCGCGGCTAGCGTCGACAGCGGTCAGCCTTCGCCAGTTGTCTTTTCCGCCACGGGCTGCGGAACCGGTTCCAGCTCGGCCGCCGCCTCGACCGCCTGCGCTTCGGCCGGCTTGCGCCGGTTGCGGATGAAGGCGGCGATGCGGTCGCGGATTTCGCCGGCGCTGAGGAACACCGGAACGCGCGCCACCGGCGCGGTCGGCTCGAAGGACAGGCCAAGGCCGGTGATCCTGCCCTTGTCGTCGACGTCGCGAACGATCAACTCGATCGGACCGAGCAGCACGCGGTCGGCGTATTCGGCGTGGCCGCCGAGCCGCGTAGTGACCAGGTCGCCGATGCTGAGCTTGCGTTCCGCCTCGGTCAGGCCCGGCGCATAGGCGGTCTCCAGTTCCTCGGCGGAGCGTGACGGATCGACAGCGAAGGCGCCGAAGAAGTCCGCATCCTCGGGATCGACCACGGCACGGCTGGCGAACAGCTTGTCGAGCAGGCGCGGATAGCGGTCCGGTACGAAGATGTAGACATGGTCGCCGGCCGCCAGGCGGCCCATATCCTGGAAGCGCATCGAGCGTCCGTCGCGCAACACAAGCGATGGCCGCGCCCAGCGCGGAATGCGTTCGCCACGCGCCACCGGGCTGCCGGGTGCCACGCGGTAGGCGAGAAGCTCATGATGGGCGGAGCCCGGCAGTTCCAATTCGACCTTGTCGAGCGGTCCCAGGCGGGCCGGCACGATAAGGCCGAGGCGGCGCGCCAGCGGCCCGACGGTCCATCCCTGGATGATCAGCGAGACCAGCACGATGATGAAGGCGGTGTTGAAGATGAGGCGGCCGTTGTCCAGGCCGCCGAGCAGCGGCGTGATGGCAAGCAGTATCGACACGGCGCCACGCAGGCCAACCCATGAGACAAAGGCGACTTCCGGGCGTGGCAGGCGGAACGGCACCAGGCACAGCCAGACCGCGATTGGCCGTGCCACAAATATCAGGAACAGGCCGAGCAGCACTGCCGGCATCAGGATCGCCGGAAATTGCGAAGGCGTCGCGAACAGGCCGAGGATCAGGAACATGATGATCTGCGCCAGCCACGACATGCCGTCCTGGAAGCGCTTGAGGATGGTGACGGCCCGAATATCGGAATTGCCGGCAATCAGGCCTGCGAGATAGACCGCCAGGAAGCCGGACCCGCCGACGGCGCCGGCGGCAGCAAACACCATCAGCGACAGCGTCAGCACGAAGATCGGCAACAGGCCGTGATCGAGATTGAGGCGATCGACAAGACGCACAATGGCCATGCCGCCGAGAATGCCGATGACCGCACCGAGGCCCATGTTGACCAGGAAACCGACGGCAAGATCGGTAACCAGCACCTTTGCCTCGGGGTGGATGTTGGCGGCGATGACCTCGACCAGCGTGATGGTCAGGAAGATGGCGATCGGGTCATTGGTGCCGGATTCCACCTCGAGCGTGGACCGCACGCGCTCGCGCAAATTGATCTCGCCGGCGCGTAGCAGGAAGAACACCGCCGCAGCGTCGGTCGAGGCGACGGCGGCACCGAGCAGGAAGGATTCCAGCCAGGTCAGGTCGAGCAGATAATAGGCGGCGGCGCCGAACAGGCCGGTGGTCAAAAGGACGCCGAATGTCGCCAGCGACAGCGCCGGCCCGGCCGCCTGCCGTAAGGCGTTGAGCGGCGTACCGAAGCCGGAATCGAAAAGGATGACCGCCAGCGCCAATGAGCCGGCAAAATAAGCAACTCGGGCGTTGTCGAAGTGGATGCCGAGACCGTCGGTTCCGGTAGCGAGGCCGATGCAGAGAAACAGCAGCAGGAGAGGGGCGCCGAAACGGAAGGCGATCAAGCTCGAAAACGCGGCGGCAACGACAAGTGCTGCTCCAACAAGCGTCACCAGATAGATACCATGCTCCATTCGTTGGTCGCCCCTAGTCGATATGCTCCGGCATCACGGGAGAGTGAGGCGAAGACATGGCCGCTGCAAGGCAGCAGCGTGGCTTTTTGCCCCACGCTGCCGATCGTCGAAAGTTTTGGCATCCCCGAGCAGCAGAGCGTGCGTTGGCGGTTCGTGCTGCAACGAAAAACGCCCGGACTGAGCCGGGCGTCTTCCAGGTCGAGAAGCTGGCTCTGCGATCAGGCGATGGTCTTGCCGAAGGCGACGGCGGTATCGCCCATGCGGTTGGAAAAGCCCCACTCATTGTCGTACCACGACAGCACCGAAACGAAGTTGCCGTCCATGACCTTGGTCTGGTCGAGCGCCACGATCGAGGAATGCGGATCATGGTTGAAATCGATCGAAACATTGGGGTGACGGGTAACGGCGAGGATGCCCTTCAGCTTGCCGTTCGAGGCGGCGATCACCGCGTCATTGATCTCCTGGACGGTGGTCGGCCGCTTGGCGATGAACTTGAAATCGACGAGCGAGACGTTCGGGGTCGGCACGCGGATGGAGATGCCGTCGAGCTTGCCCTTGAGTTCGGGCAGTACCAGGCCGATGGCCTTGGCAGCACCGGTCGAGGTCGGAATCTGCGACAGCGCGGCGGCGCGGGCGCGGTAGAGGTCCTTGTGCATGGTGTCCAGCGTCGGCTGGTCGCCGGTGTAGGAATGGATCGTCGTCATCATGCCCTTCTCGATGCCGACCGCCTCATTCAGCACGGCCGCCAGCGGCGCCAGGCAGTTGGTGGTGCAGGAGGCGTTCGAGATGACGATGTGGTCCTTGGTCAGCTTGTCATGATTGATGCCATAGACGACGGTGAGATCGGCGCCCTCTGCCGGAGCGGAGACGAGAACGCGCTTGGCACCGGCGGTCAGATGGGCGACGGCCTTGTCGCGGGCGGTGAAGATGCCGGTGCATTCGAGCGCGATGTCGATGCCAAGCTCCTTCCAGGGCAGTTGTGTCGGATCCTTGATCGCGGTGACCTTGAATTTTTCCTTGCCGACGATGATCTGGTCGCCGTCAACCGTCACCTCATGCGGAAAGCGGCCATGCACGCTGTCGAAGCGCAGCAGATGCGCGTTGGTCTCGACCGGGCCGAGATCGTTGACCGCGACGACGTCGATATCCTTGCGGCCGGATTCATGGATGGCGCGCAGGATGTTGCGGCCGATGCGGCCGAATCCGTTGATGGCAACTCTGACGGTCATTGTTCTCTCCCTGGGAGTTGGAGGCCGAAGATCAAGTCCGCAGCTTCATAACGGCGGACGGGCAAAGAATCCAGCCGCCGAGGCGTGGATTTAAATCGATTAGTGCTCCACCGCCCGGCAAAACCGCTATGCCAGCCTTTGCCGGGCGGGGCTCACTTTCATTTGCCATGCAGACGGGCTTCCGCCGCCTTCACCGTTGCTTCGGCTGTGATGCCGAAATGCGGGTAGAGCTGTTCGATGGTGCCGGAGGCGCCGAAGCCGGTCATGCCGACAAAGATGCCGTCGGTGCCGATGAAGTGATCCCAGCCCTGACGGATGCCGGCTTCGATGGCAATCTTGAGCGGCGCATTGCCGATCGTCCTGCTGCGATAATCGGCGCTCTGCTTGTCGAACAATTCGAAGCACGGCACCGAGACGACGCGGGTCGCGTGGCCGTGCTTTTCCAAGGCCTGGCGGGCGGCCAGCGCGATCTCGACCTCGGAGCCCGAAGCGAAGATCGTCACCGCCGCCTCGCCACTGGCGGCGGCAAGTTCATAGGCGCCGCGGCTGGAGAGGTTTTCCGCAACGAAGTCGTTGCGTACCGTCGGCAGGTTCTGCCGGGTCAGCGCCAATGTCGAAGGCGTCTTTTCCGACTCAATGGCCAACTGCCAGCATTCCGCGGTTTCCACCGCGTCGGCCGGGCGGAAGACATTGTGGTTCGGAATGGCGCGAAGTGCTGCCAGATGCTCGACCGGCTGATGGGTCGGGCCGTCTTCGCCAAGGCCGATGGAATCATGGGTCATGACGAAGATCGAGCGGATGCCCATCAGCGAAGCAAGCCGCATCGCCGGACGGGCATAATCGGAAAAGCACATGAAAGTGCCGCCATAGGCGATAATGCCGCCATGCAATGTCAGCCCGTTGAGCGCGGCCGCCATGCCGTGCTCGCGAACGCCGTAATGAACGTAGCGCTGGCCGTAATCGTCGGCGGTGATGTTCTTGGTCTGGCTGGTCTTGGTGTTGTTGGAGCCGGTCAAATCGGCCGAGCCGCCGATGGTTTCGGGCACGGCGCCGTTGATGACCTCCAGCGCCATTTCCGATGACTTACGGGTGGCGACCTTCGGCTTGTCGGCGGCGAGCTTCTTCTTGTAATCGCCAATGACGGCGTCGAAGTTGGCTGGCAGCGTGCCACTGATGCGGCGTTCGAACTCTGCGCGCAATTTGGCATCGGCCTTGGCAAGCCGGCTCTCCCAGTCGGTGCGCGCCTTGACGCTGGTCCGCCCGGCGGTACGCCATGCGTCGAGGCTGTCGGCCGGGACCTCGAAGGGCGGCGAATCCCAGCCGAAGAATTTTCTGGCGCCGGCGATTTCCTCGGTGCCGAGCGGCGAGCCATGTGCCTTGTTGGTGCCGGCCTTGGTCGGCGCGCCGAAGCCGATCGTCGTCTTGCAGGCAATCATCGTCGGCTTGTCGGAGTGGCGGGCCGCTTCGATGGCATAGGCGATCGCTTCCGGGTCCTGGCCGTCGATATGGCTGGCATTCCAGCCGGACGCCTGGAAGCGGGCGACCTGGTCGGTGTTGTCGGCCAGCGACACCGGGCCATCGATCGAGATGTTGTTGTTGTCCCAGAAGACGATCAGCTTGTTCAGCTTCAGATGTCCGGCAAGCGCAATGGCTTCCTGGGATACGCCTTCCATCAGGCAGCCGTCACCGGCCAGCACATAGGTGTAGTGGTCGACGAGATCATTGCCGAAAGCGGCATTCATGATGCGCTCGCCGAGTGCGAAGCCGACCGAATTGGCAAGGCCCTGGCCGAGTGGGCCTGTCGTCGTCTCGATGCCGGCGGCATGGCCGTATTCCGGGTGGCCCGCGGTCCTCGACCCCAATTGGCGGAACTGCTTGATCTGGTCGATGGTGATGTCTTCGTAGCCGGTCAGATAGAGCAGCGAGTAAAGCAGCATCGAGCCGTGGCCGGCCGACAGGATAAAGCGATCGCGGTCCGGCCAATGCGGGTTCTTCGGATCGTATTTGAGAAAGCGGGTGAACAGCACCGTGGCGATGTCGGCGCAGCCCATGGGCAATCCGGGATGGCCGGAGTTTGCCTTCTCCACAGCGTCCATGGCGAGAAAACGGATCGCATTGGCCATCCGGTCATGTTGTTCGCGCGAAGTCATGCTTCCTCCAAAATGGGGGTTTGGGCCTTGGGAAAGCCCTTGAAAAGGGTGCGCGACACATAGCAGGCGCGGCCTTTTAGTCAACAAATCGGTGTGCTTTTGCCGGTCTTGTGATGGCCATGCGCGACTTACATTAGCGTTAGCAGGGGACAGTCGCGACAGCTTTATTGACGTGCGGTTCACACGATGCGTAATGTTTCAGGGATAACGCGTTCTGAACGTGGATGATTCGGTGATGGGCAGGGCGCAGGACGAAAGCCATGACCGGGGAAACGACCCTCAAGGAAGTCATTGCCAGGCTGGGTAAGGCCATCGACGGGCTGGAAAACGCCGTCGCGGCCAAGCTCGAGCATGAGCGGGACTATTCGGAAGCCGAGGCCGAAGTGCAGCGGATGAACGCCGACCGCTCGCGGCTGGCGCAGGAGCTCGACAATTCCGAAGCTCGCGCCGAACGGCTGGAAGATGCCAACAAAGAAGTGTCGCGAAGGCTGGTGACAGCCATGGAAACCATCCGCGCGGTACTGGACAGGTAGGCTAATGGCACAAGTCACGGTTTCCATCGACGGCAAGCAGTATCGGATGGCCTGCGACGAGGGCCAGGAAGAGCATCTGATCGATCTTGCCGAGCGCTTCGACCGCTATGTTTCGCATCTGAAGGATTCTTTTGGCGAGATTGGCGACCAGCGGCTGACCGTGATGGCCGGCATCATGGTCATGGACGAGCTTTCGGAACTGCAAAAGCGGGTCAAGGGCATGGAAAGCGAAGTGCTGACGCTGCGCAAGACGCGCGACGACGCACTGACCAAGGCCGACAAGAACGATTCCGCGCTGACCGGGGCGCTCGGCGCGCTGGCCCAGCGCATGGAAGACCTGGCGACGACGCTGGCAGTGAACAAGGCCTGAGCCAGCGCAGCGAAAATTCCTGCGGCATTTGCCGAGAAGCAATGAAAATATTTCGCCGCCGGCCTTGATGCCGGCGCAACAGGCATTTGAAGGATGACGCCGGAGTGATAGAAAGGCAAAAGCAGCGCCGGTCAACGCCGGCTGCGATCTGCACTCACAGGGTAGGGACACGCCATGAGCCTTCGTATCAACGATATCGCACCGGACTTCACCGCTGAGACCACGCAAGGACCGATCAGCTTCCATGAATGGATCGGCGACGGCTGGGCAGTATTGTTCAGCCATCCGAAGAACTTTACGCCGGTTTGCACGACCGAACTCGGCACAATGGCCGGGCTCGAAGGCGAGTTCAGGAAGCGCAACGTCAAGATCATCGGCATCTCGGTCGATCCCGTCCAAAGCCATGAAAAGTGGCAGAACGACATCAAGACCGCGACCGGTCATTCGGTGAACTACCCGCTGATCGGCGACAAGGATCTCAAGGTCGCCAAGCTTTACGAGATGCTGCCGGCGGGTGCCGGCGAGAGCTCGGAAGGCCGCACGCCCGCCGACAATGCCACGGTGCGTTCGGTTTACGTCATCGGGCCCGACAAGAAGATCAAGCTGGTTCTCACCTATCCGATGACGACCGGCCGCAACTTCGACGAAATCCTGCGCGCCATCGATTCCATGCAGCTGACCGCCAAGCACCAGGTGGCGACGCCGGCGAACTGGAAGCAGGGCGAGGACGTCATCATCACCGCTGCCGTCTCGAATGAGGATGCCATCAAGCGCTTCGGCGCCTATGAGACGATCCTGCCATATCTCAGGAAGACCAAGCAGCCTTCCGCCTGAGCAGGCAGGGGCGGCACGGAGAAATTTTCGGTTTTCCTGACCCTATGAGCATGGGGTGCTTGACGGCGCCTGGTTGACGGACAACCATGCCTTTCATTTGCCGTGGCAGAGAAAATCCTTCCTGCCGTGGTGAGGGGCGAAGGAGGCTGGGATTGGACGCATTATCGGCCAGGTCGCAGGTCACCGGCTTCTATGACGAGCCGAGCGGGTCCGTCCAGTATGTGGTCGCCGACATGGCGACCCGCAAATGCGCCATCATCGATCCGGTGCTCGACTTCGACGAAAGGTCCGGTGCAACGGCAACGAAGAACGCCGACGCCCTGCTCGACTTCGTCAGGGAAAGCGGGCTGGAGGTCGAGTGGATCCTCGACACGCATCCGCATGCCGATCATTTCTCCGCCGCCCATTATTTGAGGGGGAGAACCGGAGCGCCGACGGCAATCGGCGAAAAGGTCATCGACGTCCAGAAATTGTGGAAGGTGATCTACAACTGGTCGGAATTCTCCCCCGACGGTTCGCAATGGGATAGGCTATTCGCCGACGGCGCAACTTTTTCGGTCGGCGGCCTTCCGGCGAGAGTGCTGTTCTCGCCGGGCCACACACTGGCCTCGATCAGTTACGTCATTGGCGACGCCGCCTTCATCCACGACACGTTGTTCATGCCGGATAGCGGCACCGCCAGGACAGACTTTCCGGGCGGCAGTGCCGAGCGGCTCTGGCGTTCGATCGAGGACATCCTGGCGCTGCCGGACGAGACACGTCTGTTCGTCGGTCACGACTACCAGCCGGGCGGTCGCGAAGCGCGCTGGGAAAGCACGGTCGCGGAGCAGAAAGCCAGCAACATCCATGTTGCCGGCGGCAAGACGGAAGCCGACTTCGTCGCGCTCCGCCAAGCCCGCGACAGGACGTTGCCGATGCCGCGGCTGATCCTGCACGCGCTGCAGGTGAACATGAACGGCGGACGCCTGCCGGAACCGGAATCCAACGGACGGCGCTATCTGAAGTTTCCGCTCGATTGCCTGTGAGGAGATGGGTCGCTGGCACTACAGTGCCATCCAAACTTGGCGCCGCCCTCATCGTTCTGCGACGGTCATTCAAGTTATTGATCCTTATTGATCCTGATTCGATTTTTGCGATGTTTGAATCCGATAGGCCATGCGGGAAGACGGTGGCGGCAGCCGGATGAGGAGCAGCGCAGACCTCAGCCAGGTGTTTACTCGGCGTCAGGGTTTTGTTCGGCGGGCTAAATGTTCATACGTGATTTGCCAAGGGTCGCTCTCGGAAGATCTTTCCTCGCCGATCCAATGGAAGTTGTTGGCAGTGATCTCTGTGAAACGCCAACGAGTTTTCAGGCCGCGCGAGTCATCGCCGAGCTGGACAATGTCCTTACCCTCGGCTCGGCCGATCTGGCGCGAGTGATCCCGGTTGAGCGGGTCGTTCCATATGATGTGCCAGCCATCGATCCCAGGGTCGAAGATGCGCAGGGTCGTGCCGTACATCGTGGACGGCGCAGGGCGCTTGGGCCTGATCCAAACGTCCTGAATCGCGCGGCCTTCGACCACCCAGCCAAAATGGCATTCGCCATCCCATTTCTGGATTGTGCCGTCGTCGAGATAGTGGACCGAGTCCATTTCCCAGCTTCCAATTAGCCATCCATAGAGGGCCATGTCTTTCGCCCGATCGGCTGGGGGACCTTCGGATCCAAGAGCGGTCAGAAACGGGGAAATCGTCATCGTCATACTGCCTTTCGTTTCCAACAGACGAGCTCCAACTGCCTGAGGCAGCCCCACAGGCTAGTTATCGCGCCGCCTGCCGCGAGCGCCGGTTTGTGGAATGCCGCGGTCGGCGCCGGAACATTGCCGCCACAGCTTGCAACGTTACGGTTTTCAGGGCTTGGGGAAAATTGCGGTAATGCCGCTATCAGTGGGATCGTCTGCGGACGCCATGGCAACGCTACTGAGCAGCTATGCCAGCGGATCGGACATCCGCGCGCCGCGGAACCGGCAACCCTCCAGAAAAACGGCGGCGCCAGTTACCTGACGCCGCCGTTTTTTGGTTCTCTTGGAGGCCTTACGCCGCCGGCTGCGCCTCAATCGTGCGCAACGCCTGCGTCTGGCGCTTGGCCGCGGCCTTGACCGCGTCCTGCACCTTCTCGAAGGCACGCACCTCGATCTGCCGCACGCGCTCGCGGCTGATATCGAACTCGGCCGACAGCTCTTCCAGCGTCAACGGCTCATCGGCGAGGCGGCGCGCCTCGAAGATGCGACGTTCGCGGTCGTTGAGCACGGCAAGAGCGCCGGACAGCATGCCGCGCCGGTTTTCCAGCTCGTCCTGCTCGATCAGCATCTCTTCCTGGCTTTCGTGGTCGTCGACCAGCCAGTCCTGCCATTCGCCGGACTCGCCTTCACTGGCCCGGATGGGCGCATTGAGCGAGGCGTCGCCCGACAGACGGCGGTTCATCGACACGACTTCCGCTTCCGAGACGTTCAGCCGGGTGGCAATCTCGGTGATCTGGTCGGGCTTCAAATCGCCTTCATCGAGCGCCTGGATCTTGCCCTTCACCTTGCGCAGGTTGAAGAACAGGCGCTTCTGGTTGGCGGTGGTGCCCATCTTGACCAGACTCCACGAGCGCAGGATGTATTCCTGGATCGAGGCCTTGATCCACCACATCGCATAGGTGGCGAGACGGAAGCCGCGCTCCGGTTCGAATTTCTTGACGGCCTGCATCAGGCCAACATTGCCTTCCGAGATCACCTCGCCAATCGGCAGGCCGTAGCCGCGATAGCCCATGGCGATCTTGGCGACGAGCCGAAGGTGGCTAGTGACGAGCTTGTGCGCAGCCGTGGTGTCCTCATGCTCGGCGTAGCGCTTGGCGAGCATGTACTCTTCCTGCGGCTGAAGCATCGGAAAGCGGCGGATTTCTTCCAGGTAGCGGCTGAGACCGCCTTCGCCGGAAACGATACTGGGTAATGACTGGGCCATGATAGCGCCCCCTCTCTATTGGAGTGATGCCCCCGAAACGCGGCGGGCATGTGGCACGAATGCCAAAGGCACATTCGCGCCAACCGACATATATAGGAACAAAACCAGAAAGACAGGCATTTGTTCAACACGAAACAGTGTGTCACGCTGAAGTGAACAACGCCGGTCAGGTTTTCAGGTGTTGGTTCAGAGCTTGCGGAAGCCGTCGACGAGTTCCTCCATGTCCCACGGTATCGGTGCTTCGAACCTCATCGTTAGATGGGTATCGGGATGGCGAAATGCAAGGAGGCGGGCGTGCAAAGCTTGTCGCGGAAACGCCTTTACCTTGCTCCTTAGCGGCTCGGGTAACCGGTTGGCCTTGGTGCGGAAAGCCTGGCCGTATTCGGGGTCGCCGATCACCGGATGGCCGATATGGGCCAGGTGGACGCGTATCTGGTGGGTGCGACCGGTCTCCAGCCGGCATTCGACCAGGCTCGCCGTGGCGAATTCCTGCTCCTGCTCGCCAAAGCGCTCGACGACGGTGAAATGCGTTATGGCATGGCGCGCATCGTCGCGGCCTTGCGGCACCACGGCACGGCGTACCCGGTCGGCGGCGCGGCCGAGCGGCGCGTCGACCGTCCCGGTCGGCCTTGCCGGTATGCCCCAGACCAACGCCAGATAGGCGCGCTCGAGATCGCCGGTCAGGCCGTGGTCGGCAAAGGCCTCCGACAACGCCTTATGGGCGCGGTCGGTCTTGGCGACGACCATGACGCCGCTGGTCTCCTTGTCGAGGCGGTGGACGATGCCCGGCCGTCTCACGCCGCCGATGCCGGACAGGCTGTCGCCGCAATGATGGATCAGCGCGTTGACCAGTGTACCGGTCCAGTTGCCGGCGCCGGGATGCACGACCAGCCCGGCCGGCTTGTTGATGACGATTAGCGCGTTGTCCTCGTAGAGGACGTCCAGCGCAATATCTTCGCCTTGCGGCGCCGCCGGTTCAGGCTCCGGCATGTCGACCGACACGCTGTCACCTTGTGCCATCTTGCGCTTCGTCTCTTCGACCTGCCTTCCGCCGATCCTGACCGCGCCTTGCTTTATCAGCATCTGCACCCGGCTGCGCGACATGTCGGGGCCGAGCCTGGCCGCCAGCCATTGGTCGAGCCGCTGGCCGGCGGCATCGGCGCCCGCCTCCAGCACGATCGGTCCGGCCCCTATTAATTGTCTGACCTCTTCGTTATGAGCGCTCATCGAAAACAGTTCCGGAATCTGCTGCCATGGCCCGGCCGCTTGCCGACGAAGACGAGGAAAAGCCACTCGACCCCGAGGTCGAAAAGGTGCGGACGAAGCTCGTTCGCTTCGTCGCCATCAATCTCGGCCTGCTGTTCCTCGCCCTTATGGTGGTGATAGCAGCACTTGTCTACAAAGCGCGCAACGCGCCGCCTGCCGCCCCGCCGTTGACCAGTGACTTCCAGGTGCCGGCAGGCGAGCCGGTCAACGGCGACATCGTGCTGCCGGTCGGCGCCAGGGTGGTCAGCCAATCGCTCTCCGGCAATCACCTTTCGATCGACGCCGAGCTGCCCGACGGCAGCCGCGCCATCTTCGTCTATGACATTACCGAGCGCCGCATCGTCGGCCGTTTTTCGATCAGGAACAAATGACCGGTTTTGCCGAACACCGCAGCATTGCCACGGTCGCGCTTGTCGTCGCAAATTATGACGAGGCGATTTCCTGGTATGTCGACCGGCTGGGTTTTGTGCTCACCGAAGATATCGATCTCGGCGGCGGCAAACGCTGGGTCACGATCACGCCGGGCAAAGGGCAGGGCGCGCGGCTGCTTCTCGCCGAAGCATCCGGCGATGCGCAAAGGCACGCCGTCGGCAACCAGACCGGCGGGCGGGTCTTTTTGTTCCTCGAAACCGACGATTTTGCCCGCGACCATACGCTGATGCTCGAAAAAGGCGTCGAGTTCCGCGAAGCGCCACGCCATGAGGCTTATGGCACGGTCGCGGTCTTCGCCGACCTTTATGGAAATCTCTGGGACCTGATCGAGCCAAAACGATAGGCTTGCAACGGATTTTTCGTCTGTGCGAGCAGTGGCCCTGAGCCTAGTTGCTTTTTCCCAGCCGTCAGCCTATATCGCCGGTTCTTGAACGCGCCCATCGTCTAGCGGTCAGGACACCGCCCTCTCACGGCGGGAACAGGGGTTCGATTCCCCTTGGGCGTACCAAGTCTCTCCAAGCTCGCGGCAAACCATCAATCCGATCCATCGCCTAGGTCGCGGCGGATTTGGCTCATTGCCGCTTCTGACGCAGCGGAGCCGATTGCATTAGTATTGCATCATGGGTCTTGCGGCACAGAATTAGCGGCGCGCAGAACGTCGCGCTGAACAGGGCAGTCGATGCCACGCGGGGAGGAGCCAGATATAGAAACTACAATCGCCAGGCGTCCATCACGCTGGTCGGCACTGCCTGGAGCCGACCTGAGCTACAGCGGCCGGCGGCGGATCGTTTTGGCGAGCTCGGCGAAGGCGCCTCTCCCTTGAAGGGTGGATGCCGGGAATACTCGGCCCTTAGCACCGGCCAGCGAAGCTGCGCGCGACGCGCATGGCTGGGCTCTAAACGCGCCATACTCCAGTTGCAGTATCGTAGTTTCTTTGCCGTTCGAACTTCTCTCATGGTTTCGCACGATACCAAGATGTGCTGCGAACGACACATCCACGGCGCGCTCAACCATTCGATCTATTCCGGCAAGCCGAAAAGTGTTTGCGCGCCTGCTATTCCTCCGAGCGGATGACTGCCCATGGCGATCATCGGCTCGGTAGTTTCTGCTTCGAACACTGTCGACGCGAGCACCGTCCGTCCCAACGGCTTGCACAACCCTTCGATGCGGCTGACAAGATTTACAGCCTTGCCGATCGCGGTGAAGTCCAACCTGCCGGCAGTGCCGATATTCCCCCAGAGTATCTCGCCGACATGCAGGCCAATGCCATATCCGAGCTCAGGGCCGCCATTGCGGCGCCGAGTTTGGTTGAGATGATCTATCCCGGCGCGCGTAGCCTTCACGGCTCGGACCGCAGCGTCACATGCGGCATTTGCATCGCGCTCGCCAATCGGGAAAATCGCGAGGACGCCATCACCTATAAACTTGAGAACCTCACCACCAAATGCGTGCACCGCGCCGGCGACGCAATCGAACCAGGCATCAAGTACCAATACGATCTCGTCTGCATCATAAACCTCGGATAGATCAGTGAAACCTCGAAGGTCCGCGCACAGAAGCGCAGCCCGTATCGTCTCTCCCTTTACTCGACGAGAATGACCGTTGAGTACATGTGCTGCACTGCGCTTTCCCAAATATGCTTCGAGCAATGCGCGTTTCGCGGACCGTTCTGCGAGTGCGGTCATCGGAGCCGCAGCAAACCGGGAGATTTGCCGCAGCAGCTCTGACTGCGCCTCATCCGGAGTATGATCGAAGGCCCACACCAAAGTCGGTGCGACACCGCCCGCTCGCTCGTCGAACATGATCGCCCGCGTCGTGCCAAGCCACTCCCGCAGCACGAGCCGGGGATCGGCATTCTGACGGTCGGCGCCTATTCCCAAAGCCTCGACCACTTCACCCCCAGGCGCTCGCCAGAGCCAGATACGGCGTGAAATGATTGGGTCGGGAGCATCCTGCGCCAGCGCGCCGGCGATGATCGGCAAGCCGTCTTCCATCAAATGCGTTGAGAGCTGCAATAGAAGTCGCCCACCGTCGCCAATATGCGCGGCGTCGTCCAGAAGGAATGAAAGCGACTTTGCGAGAAGCATCGGTAGAAGGTCACTCGGCACCGGCTTATGCTTACGCCTCGAACATCTTCTTGCAACTCCCCATATTCGCTTAAATAGCACGGTATTCGATGCGGATGTGACCTGGAGTGAGCTATGGCGGAATCGGTTTACACAGAGATTGAGGTCGCCGCGCCACAAGCGACCGTGTTCGCGCTTTTGACGGATCTGGACCAGATCGTGCGATGGATCGGGACCGAAGCGAATTTGGATGCAACGCCGGGCGGTCTGTTCCTCGTCAATGTCGGTGGTCGCCATATGGCGCGCGGTGAGTTCACCGAGGTGATCCCGGTCCACCGTCTTGCCTACAGTTTTGGCTGGGAAGACAACGAGACCGTGCCGCCCGGCTCCAGTCATGTCGAGATCGACCTGATCGCGAGGGATGCGGGGACACTGATCCGCTTCACGCACAGCGGACTGCCGAACGCAAAGGAGCGTGACAGCCACCGAAGGGGATGGGAGCACTACCTCTCAAGGCTGAAGATCACTGCCGATGGGGGACATGTCGGCCCCGACGTGCCGATGAAGAATATGTGATTTCATCTAAGGGCCGCGGATGCCCGTAATCCGAACCAGGCGCGGCATGCGTCAACGAGGCCCCTTTGACCTGCAGTCGCCAAACCGGCCGCTCGGGAAACCCAGCGACCTGCGGGCCGCCGCACCATTACAGCTGCCGGCGACGGATCGTTTCAGCGAGCTCGGCGAAGGCGTCCGCGATCCCGGTGCTGCTCTTGGCGCCTGCGTGGAGTTCTTAAAACTCAGCGCTTCTGGCGCAACGCCTCGGATTGAATTAGCATCCGTTCATCAAAGCTCCGGCCGAACTCCTGCAGGATGCGGAATGCGGAGCGCAGGCGCGCGAGGCCGGGCGCGGTCACATGCCGGGCGCCGATCCAAGCGCGACTGGGCATCCGAACTTCCGTTCGGCGGCAAGACGGCGTGGCCGGGAGGAGTCAGATGCAGAAGCTGCAGTCACAAGGCGTTCATCACATCACGCTGGTCGGCGCCGGGCGTCAGACCTCGATCGATTTCTGGGAGGGCGTGCTCGGCATGCCTTTCATCTTCGAGCAGCCCAACCTCGACAAAGCCACCGAAAGCCATCTCTATTTCGATCCGGGCGATGGCCGGCTGATCACCGTCTTCACCGACGAGAGCCGCACGCCGGAGAAACGGCGCACGCCGACCGATACGGGCTGCGTGCATCACATCGCGTTTGCGGTGTCGCGCGTCACCTTCCTGCAGGCGGTCGCCCGGCTCGACGAGCGCGGCATCAAGCACAGTGGCGTCAAGGATCGCGGCTTCATGGACTCGATCTATTTCGAGGATCCGCTCGGCCTGCTGATCGAGCTCGCCTCCTACCGCTTCGAGCCGCCGGCCGGCTTCAGCCATGCCGACGTGCTGATGCAGGCGCACAAGCTGCGTGTCGCGCGCGGCGACTACAACATCGCCGAAGTGCACCTTGCCGATGCGATCCAGGCGCTGGTCGAGCGTTCGCGCACGACCTTGTCGGAGGATCGCGCACCGAAAAATCCGTACTGACGGCACGCCGAACAAAGGGAGGATATAATGGCAAAGACAGCAACCATGAGTGCAAAGAAGCCCGCGGCCAAGGCAGCCAGGCCAGGAGCGAAGCCGGCGGCCAAAGCCGCCGCCAAGTCAGCGGCGAAAGTGGCAAAGCCGGCGACGAAAGTCTCCACCAAAAAGACCGCGAAGGCCAAGGCGAAACCGGCGAAAAAGCCGGCGCTCACGCTCAGCATGCTGAAGCCGAGCGTCAACAATATGAGCGTTCGGGTGTTTGCACGCGCCGCCGGGCTCGACCATTCCGAGACCGACGTATGGGGCCTCACGCGCTCGCCCGAATACATGGCGCGAAACCCGGCCCATTTGACGCCGATGATCGAGGACAAGGGCCTGCCGAGAGGTGTCTTGTGGGAAAGCTGCGCCATCATGCAGTACCTCGCCAACAAGCACGGCCTGGAGAAACTATATCCCAAGGCGCCGGCCAAGCGGGCAATGATCGACAGTGCCATGTTCTACCTGATCGGGACGCTCTACCCCTATGTGGCGCGCGCCACCTATCCTGCACTGAATTTCCCGCAATATGCCGGCGAGGTCGGGCACAGCGACGCTCATCCCGACAAGAAGTCGGAAGCCCAGAAGGCCGCTATAGAAGCGATAGCCGAGCCGCTGGAGGTGTTTCACTCCTTCTTCAGGAACGGCAAGCCGTTCATCGGCGGCAAGGACCCGTCGATCGCCGACATCCGTCTGGCGGCGACGCTCGAGTTCCTCGCCGTCATCGACTATGCGTTGCCCCAATGGGCAAAAGACTATATGGCGGCGATCGAGAAGAAGCTCGGCAAGGCCTATGCCGAGCCGGCCGGCGACGTGCGCGGCTATATCGCCTATGTGAGGTCGCAGGCCAACGCCTGAGGCACATGCCAATAGCGGTCGTCCGCACGTCTGCAGGAGCCGGTAATGAATTGGGGATTTTTTTAATCTCCCCTGTTTGCACGATGTGGGGAGCTTAAGGTTTCGTTAACCTAAACCCTTTCTACTGAATCCACCTCCAGCCCGCGACCACGGATGTACTGGCGCGGATGGGAAGCAAAGGTCGGCTGCGCGCCGGCCTTTTGCTTATTTCAGCCCCTGCCGAAGTTGCGCCAGACGGCGTTTCACGACGCCTGCATGGCTGATGAAACGCGTCGCCGCCATCTTGTCATCGCCGCCGTCGGCCCTACCATCGAAGTTCGTCCCGTCCTCGAGGGCGGTTCAAGGACAGAGGCCCTGCCATGAAAAGCATTGCTGGAATGATCGTGATTGCAGGCGCCATGCTGGTGGGCGCAACCGGTCAATCGAATGCAGCGACGCTCAACACCATGCCCGAGGTCGGGGCTGCCATCCAAGCGTGCTGGACCCCTCCGGCGAATGCCGGGAATTCCACCGTCACCCTGAGCTTCAGCTTCAGGCGCGATGGCACGCTGATCGGCCGGCCCAAGCCGACCGCCATCCGCGTCGCCGGCGAGGAGAAGGCGCGCCAAGCTTTTGTCGACGCGGCGGTCGCGGCCGTGGACCATTGCCTGCCGTTGAGCTTTTCACCGGCGCTGGCTCAAGGCATCCCGGGCAAGGTGTTCACTCTGCAATTCAACTCGCCCAAACAAGAACAGGCTGCACCGCGAGTGAAGGCTTCGCCTTGATCTTTTCCAAAAACCGGATTCCACTTTTCGGGATCTAGTGGCGGCTTCGTCTGGCCTCGACATGTCGCGCCAGTTCCGGCATCTCGAAGACATAGTCGCTCCAGGCCGATTCCGGAATCTGGCCGGCGAGATAGCACTCCAGCAAAAGCCTCTGCTCGTGATCGAGTGGCCTTGGTGCGCGTTCATGGTCCAGCCCAAGTGAATGGAACAGATTCCTGGTCAGCCCCGCGACAGTGAAGTGGATCGACATCTTCGGTCTCCTCCTTTGGCCGCTCAACGCCGAACCTGGGGCTAAGGTTTCAGCAACGGCCGGCCGGCAACGCCGGATTGATCGCGGTGCGGAACCAGCCGCGCGCTTCAAATTTCGCCGTGGCGGGCGTCGTTGCTGCCGGTTCGTCTCAATCTTGAAATAAAAATGTAATATTGAATTCACGCGAGTGGATTTACTACACTAGAACTGAAGTCTCCGATGGTGTTGTGGTCTACTTCAATTAGGTATAACTGATTTAGCCAGCACTTATCCATAGTCGACAAAGAAATCCTGTTCTCGGTGCAACAAGGACAATGGTCGTTCCAATGACACGCTTCTGGTTCCTCACGATTCTGATGCTGGTGTCGGCAATAGCCATTGCGCTCGGGACATCCTTCTCCTACGCGGATAGCTGCGGTGCTATCAGGAGCCAATTGTTTTCGGCGGGGCGCAGCGGCGGGACCAGCCCCGAGCTTGCCCGACTGCGCCGGCAACTCGCCGCGCTTCAAAAGCTGGAGAGACAACGCCGATGCACGGCAAAAACGGCCGGCTTCTTCTTCAACCCCTGCGCCGACCTGGTCGCCAGCAAGGCGGAGGTGCAACGCCAGATCGCCAGACTGTCGAATTCGGGCAGGGACACGTCCGGATTGAAGGCCAGGTTTGTCGCGCTGGGCTGCGCCGCCCCCGCTGCCAAGAAACAGCCGGCGCAGCAGCGCACAGCACCCAAACCCCAGTTCGCAGGCACAATAATGGGCGGCAATCGGATGCTGTTTTGCGTTCGCTTGTCGGACGGATATTTCTTCCCCGCGCCAAAATCGCAGTTCGCCAAGAGCGACGATCTGAAGGAAACGGTCGATCAGTGCCGCTATATCTGCGACGATGCCGGCGTCGACCTCTACACGCTGAGCGACGCCACTCGCGAGACTGAAGAGATGGTCGCGCTCCAGTCGGGAAAACCCTATGTGGAGCTACCTGCCGCGTTCCGGTACCGCGACGACGCGAACTTCAAGGCCTGCGACGTCAAGCGCTATTATCGGCGCGTCGCCGAACTCAGGGCACGAACCGTGACACCGGCCAACATGACCAACGCCATCATTCCCTTGCCGACGGCAAAGCCGGATTTTGGCATCGTCGCGGAAATTCCTGAATCCGGGATCGAAACCGCCGGTGCCGTTCCCGCAGAGGCAAAAACGCCTGTTGCCGAGGTGCAAGGCGCCGCCCAGCATCAGCCGATCGAAACGGCGATCGGCGCGCGGCCGGTGAGAGTGGTCGGGCCGGCCTTTTTCCCGGCGGACTGATTCAGGCGGGCGATGTTCCGAGACGGCGAACTTTTGACCGGATAGCCGCTTCGAGGCGTAGGGCCGTCGACCGACGTCGGCTGGTTATTCGCAGACCATGCGGGCACGTTTGCCGGGCTCGCTGACGTTCCTGCAAGTTAGCGCCTTCGTCGGCTCCGGCGACAGCACGGGTGGGTTGTTGGTGGCCCTCCTCCGTGGCGCTGCAACGGAAGCTGCATTCCTGCGCATCGCCGGCCTTTTCGTCGTTTGCGGCGCCACTGGAAAGACGTCGGTCTCCAGTTGCGACTGTTCGGCTTGCGCCTGCGGCGAAGGCCGGTCCCAGAACCGGCGAACATCGAGCGGCTTGGGAATGATCACGGTGCCGTCATAGCTGCGAGCGCAGCCGCTTCCCAGAGGCAGCGCCAGGCACAGGAAGACAGGCAGAATCCGTCGAGACATCAGCAATACCCCTGCAAGCTTATAACGCCGCTTCGGCCTAACCGACAACCGGCGGAATAGGGCGAAGGGAGTAGATACCGTGAAGTAGAAGTCGTCGCGCTTCCCGTCGAAGGCCTTGCTCGAAGATCGAGCGCCGAGTCGGGCGCGAATGGGGATCCAGCGCGAGTTAGAAACTTGCGATTCGTCAACGCTTCCAGCGTAAGGCCATGGTGCGATCGCACCATACCAAAGCCGCGCTCAGTGGCGACAATGGGATGTTCGAAGTTCCGCTCCTCCAGTTACGGGCGGGAGCAGCGACCGCCGGCAAGAAACAGGGTCAGATTTACCCCAACGGACCTGTTTCGGCGATGGCGCGGCCATGACACGTTCTGGCTGCATGCAACGCGCTCCCGTCCGGTTTTTTTCTTTTAAAGCCGGTGGCTGCGATCGCCGAGCCGACGATGCCGGCCGGAAATCACGCAAGCTGCTGATTCCAGCGGCAAACCGCGGCCCATGCCGACAAAGCCCGCGGCCGCTCCTTCTTAACCCGGCTGGACGACGTTACCGGAGCGACATGAAACTGTCATGCGACTGTAATAATCGGGGGCTATTGGCCTCAGCGGGCGCCGGAGGAATGGCGCCGAGAGACCATATTCCGAACAGGAGCAGGCCACATGAGACATTTCATCCGCTCGGCGGCCGTTGCGATTGCAATGGCGGCGACGACCACCCTCACCCTGTCCGCCGCGCTCGCCGCGGACATCTCCGGCGCCGGCGCCACCTTCCCCTACCCGATCTATGCGAAGTGGGCCGACACCTACAAGAAAGACACCGGCGTTGGCCTCAACTACCAGTCGATCGGTTCCGGCGGCGGCATCAAGCAGATCAAGGCCAAGACCGTTACCTTCGGCGCTTCGGATGCGCCGCTCAAGGGCGACGAGCTTGAAGCGTCCGGACTGGCTCAGTTCCCGATGGTGATGGGCGGCATCGTTCCGGTCGTCAACCTCGAAGGCCTCAAGCCGGGCGAGTTGGTTCTCGACGGCCCGACGCTGGCCGACATCTTCCTCGGCAAGATCACGAGCTGGGATGACGAGGCGATCAAGAAGCTCAATCCCGACGTCAAGCTGCCTTCGCAGGCGATCGCGGTCGTTCACCGTTCCGATGGTTCGGGCACGACGTTCAACTTCACATACTACCTCGGCGACGTCAGCGCGGACTGGAAAGAAAAGGTCGGCGTCGACAAGGCCGTGGAATGGCCGGTCGGCATCGGCGCCAAAGGCAATGAGGGCGTTGCCAACAACGTCTCCCAGACCGGCGGCGCGATCGGTTATGTCGAATACGCCTACGCCAAGCAGAACAAGCTCACCCACACCGACATGATCAACAAGGACGGCAAGAAGGTCGAGCCCACCGCAGCCGCGTTCTCGGCGGCAGCGGCCAATGCCGACTGGAGCTCGCAGCCGGGCTATGGGGTGATCCTCGCCAATGAGCCGGGCGCCGAGTCCTGGCCGATGACGGCGGCGACGTGGATCCTCCTGTATAAGAAGCCGGACGACGCCGCGACCACCGGCGAAGCGCTCAAATTCTTCGCCTGGGCGTATGACAAGGGCGACGAGATGGCCGGCGAGCTGGACTACGTTCCGATGCCCGACAAGGTGGTTGAGAGCGTCAAGGCCATGTGGGCCAAGGAAGTCGTCGGCGACGATGGCAAGCCGCTCTACTCGGCTATGTAATCTCCTCCAGGGAGGGCGTCGACGGCGCCCTCCCTGTTGCCTTTAATCGCGAGGACCCAATGACCATCGCTTCCGATGCCATGCCATCATCTGCAGCAGCCCGGGCCAGGGACGCTACGGTGCGGCGCTTCGCGCTCACAGATGCCATATTTCGCGGACTCACCCGCGCTTCCGCAATCCTTGTGCTGGTCATCCTCGGCGGTGTCGCGATCTCGCTGTTTGCCGGCTCATGGCAGGCGCTGTCGTCCTTCGGCTTTTCTTTCCTGACGACTGAGAGCTGGAATCCGGTCACGGAAAAATTTGGCGCACTGGCGCCGATCTACGGCACCCTGGTGACGGCGGCCATCGCCATCCTGATCGCGGTTCCGATCGGCATCGGCATTGCGATCTTTCTCACCGAGCTCTGCCCGCGCCCGCTCAGGCGCCCGATCGGCATAGCGGTCGAGCTATTGGCCGGCATTCCCTCGATCATCTATGGTATCTGGGGCCTGTTCGTGTTCGCGCCATTCCTGCAGACGACGATACAGCCCTTCATCATCAACATCTTCCACGGCGTGCCGGGACTATCCAGCCTTTTCGCCGGCCCTCCTTACGGCATCGGCCTTCTGACCTCGGCGCTGATCCTCGCCATAATGGTGTTGCCCTTCATCACCTCGATCACCAAGGATGTCTTCGATACGGTGCCGGCGGTGCTGAAGGAATCGGCCTACGGCATCGGTTGCACGACCTGGGAAGTGACCCGGCGCGTGGTCATTCCCTATACCCGCATCGGCATCATGGGCGGCGTCATGCTTGGCCTCGGCCGGGCACTCGGCGAAACCATGGCGGTGACTTTCGTCATCGGCAACGCGCATCGCATCAGTGCCTCCCTGTTCGCACCGGGCACGACGATCTCGGCGACCATCGCCAATGAATTTACCGAGGCCGACGGCGACCTCTACACCTCCTCGCTGGTCGCGCTCGGCCTGATCCTGTTCGTCATCACCTTCCTGATCCTTGCCGCCGCCCGCTATATGCTGATGCGGATCGACGCCCGTACGGGAGCCTGACCGATGTCGACATCCTCATCGCTCCACAGCCGCCGCAAAGCCAGGAATTCGGTGATGATGGCGCTTTGCGTCGTCGCCGCCGGCATCGGACTTGCCTGGCTGGCGCTCATTCTCGGTGCGTTGGTCTATAAGGGCACAGCCGGGCTTTCGTTCGCGGTCTTCACCGAGATGACGCCACCACCGGGCGAAGCCGGCGGCCTGCTCAATGCCATCGCGGGCAGCCTGCTGATGACGATCATCGCCGTTGTCGTCGGCACGCCGATCGGCGTGCTGGCGGGAACCTACATGGCCGAGTATGGACGCTTTTCGCGCATCACCACCGTCGTCCGCTTCATCAACGACATCCTGTTGTCGGCGCCGTCGATCATCATCGGCTTGTTCGTCTATGAATTGATGGTGCGGCCAATGGGACATTTCTCGGCCATTGCCGGCGCCGTGGCGCTTGCCATCCTGGTCATTCCGGTGGTCGTGCGCACCACTGAAGACATGCTCAACCTGGTGCCGAACGCGTTGCGTGAAGCCGGTGCCGCGATCGGCGCGCCACGCTGGGTGGTGATCCGTTCGGTCGCCTACCGCGCCGCATTGTCCGGCATCGTCACCGGCATATTGCTGGCGATAGCACGCATTTCCGGCGAGACGGCGCCGCTGCTTTTCACCGCGCTCAACAACCAGTTCTGGAGCAGCAATATCAACGCGCCGATGGCCAGCCTGCCGGTGACCATCTTCCAGTTCGCTCTCAGCCCTTACGAGGAATGGCAGCAACTGGCGTGGACCGGCGCACTCATAATCACCCTGACGGTTCTGGGCTTGAGCATCCTCGCCCGCAGCCTTACCGGACGCAGAGAGGACAGATGACACAGATGTTGTCCCCAGACATGACGATGACCGAAACGGTCACCGAGAAGACGAAGATCGAGGTCAAGAACCTCAACTTCTACTACGGCCAGAGTAAGGCGCTGAAGGACATCAGCCTGTCGCTGCCCGAGCGCAGCGTCACAGCCTTCATCGGCCCTTCGGGTTGCGGGAAATCGACGCTGCTGCGCGTCTTCAACCGCATCTACGAGCTCTACCCGAAACAGACCGCCGAGGGCCAGGTGCTGCTCGACGGCAAGAACATTCTCGACCGGTCGCAGGATCTCAACCTCCTCAGGACAAAGATCGGCATGGTGTTCCAGAAGCCGACGCCGTTCCCGATGTCGATCTACGAGAACATAGCATTCGGCGTCAGGCTCTACGAGAATCTCGGCAAGTCCGAGATGGACGGCCGCGTCGAGCAAGCGTTGAAGCGGGCCGCGCTGTGGAGCGAGGTCAAGGACAAGCTAAACGCCAGCGGGTTGAGCCTGTCCGGTGGCCAGCAGCAGCGGCTCTGCATCGCGCGCACCGTGGCAGTGAAGCCGGAAGTCATTCTGCTCGACGAACCGGCTTCGGCCCTCGACCCGCTGTCGACGGCCAAGATCGAGGAACTGATCGACGAGTTGCAAGCCGACTACACGATCGTCATCGTCACCCACAACATGCAGCAAGCGGCGCGCGTGTCGCGCCAGACCGCCTTCATGTATCTGGGTGAACTGGTCGAGTTCGACCGGACTGAGAAGATCTTCACATCGCCCCGCGAGAAGCGCACGCAGGACTACATCACCGGCCGCTTCGGCTGAGCCGTTCCGATCATGCATATGAGGACAGGACCATGGGCGAACACACAGTCGCTTCTTTCGACGAGGATCTCGAGCAGATCAGTAAGCTGATCCGCGACATGGCCGACCTCGCCGGTTCGATGGTCGGCGGGGCGACCAAGGCCCTGTTGAATTCCGACAACGTGCTGGCGCAGCGCGTCGTCTCCGACGACGCCATCATGGACGCGCGTCAACGCGAACTGGACGATCGCGCCATCACCCTGATCGCCAAGCGCCAGCCAATGGCTCACGATCTGCGCCATGTCGTCGGAGCGATCCGCATGGCCGGCGACCTCGAACGCATCGGCGACCTTGCCAAGAATATCGCCAAGCGTGTGAGCGCGGTCGGCCTCAGCGTCACGCCGCGCGACCTATCGCATTCCATCGATGCGATGGCGCAGCTGGTGCTCATCCAAGTGCAGGGCGTCATCGAGGAATATGCCGCAGGCGATGCGGCCGCGTTGGCCAAGCTGCGCGCCGCCGACGAGCGTATCGACGTCAAATACACGTCCGTGTTCCGCGAGCTGTTAACCTACATGATGGAAGATCCGCGCAACATCACCGCTTGCACGCATCTGCTGTTCTGCGCCAAGAATCTCGAGCGGATCGGCGACCATGTCACCAACATCGCCGAGAATGCGTATTATGTGCTGACCGGCGAGCAATTGCCCGTCAATCGTCCGAAGCAGGACGAAACGACAATGTCCGCGCCGGTGACATGATGGGGGTGCCCAGCCGATGATCGCACCACGCATAATGGTGGTGGAGGACGAGGAGCCGTTGGGCGTGCTGCTCCGCTACAATCTCGAATCCGAAGGCTACCAGGTCGAGGTGGTGACACGCGGCGACGAAGCCGAGATCCGTTTGCAGGAAAATGTGCCCGACCTTCTGGTGCTCGACTGGATGATACCGGCGGTTTCCGGCATCGAGCTCTGCCGCAGGTTGCGCGTGCGCCCCGAAACCGAGCGGCTGCCGATCATCATGCTGACCGCGCGCGGCGAGGAGAGCGACCGGGTGCGCGGTCTTTCGACCGGCGCCGACGACTATCTGGTCAAACCGTTTTCGACGCCGGAATTCATGGCCAGGGTCAAGGCGCTGCTGCGGCGCGCCAAGCCGGAAGTGCTGTCCAGCGTGTTGAAGGTCGGCGACATCGTGCTCGATCGCGAATCGCACAGGGTCTATCGCAAGAAGAGCGAGATCCGGCTCGGGCCGACCGAATTCCGACTGCTCGAGTTCATGATGCGGCATCCGGGCCGCGTCTTCTCGCGTAGCCAGTTGCTCGATAATGTCTGGGGCGAGACGATCTACATCGACGAACGCACCGTCGACGTCCATGTCGGGCGGCTGCGCAAAGCCGTCAATAACGGCCGCATGCCGGATGTCATCCGCACCATCCGCGGTGCCGGCTATGCGATCAGGGAAGATTGACCCGCCTGGTCAGGCGACGTTCTTTCTGACGCCGGGCCTCATTTGCGCGCCCGGCGCGAAAATCTCCTGGTCGACGAAGCTTAACGCCCGCATCGCGCAGCCTTCGCGGATCAGCGGCAATTCGTTCGGCTCGGTATCGAAGGAGATCGAGCCCGAGTGCTGGCCGCCGGCGGTCTGGGCGATTGCCTTGCGCAAGGCCGGCTCGATCAGATCGAAGGCAGCGGCACTGGCGCCGACCATCGCGACCGGTGCCGGATCGATCAGCGCGAACAGCGAGCCGAGACCGAAACCCAGCGCTTCGCCGGCCTTGCGGTAGGCCTCGCGTTCCGGCCCATCCTTCTCGCGCGCGCGGGCGGCCAGCGCGCGCATGTCGGCGTCGCTGACGTCGGCGATAGGTTCGCTGTCTTCGCTCATCTGCCTGGCGTTGCGCCAGATGGCATAGTTGCCGGCATAGGCTTCGATGCAGCCGCGCCGCCCGCAACGGCAGAGCGCGCCGCCCGGACGATGGATCATGTGGCCAAATTCGCCGCCCGAGGAATGCGTCCCGGTGAACAGTTCGCCCTTCAGCACAAGCCCCATACCGATGCCATGCGAAAGCAGGATGGCGATGAAGTCGTCGCGATAGCGATCCGGATTGCGCCAGCGCAAAGCCACCGCCATCATATTGCAGTCGTTCTCCACCGTGGCCGGGATGCCGAATTCGTCCTCCAGCATGTCGGCAAAGGCGATGTCGGTCTGCGGCGTGATCGGCGACCACAGCATGGCGCGTGCAGGGGAGTCGGTAATGCCCTGAATCGCCAGGGCGATGCGGGCGACACTGCGGACGTCAAGGTCTGGGTCCTCAAGCCGGCGCCGGACGATGGCCATGCATTCGCGGATCAGCTCGTCGCGCGGCATGGTCAGCGTGTCCAGCCGGCGCTGTTCCTCGGCGACCACCTGTCCCGCATAGTCGATAATGGCGGCCGACAGGAAATTCAGTGACAACACCACGGTCAGCACCGCCGCCGCTTCCGGGTTGAGGGCGAGGCCGACCTGTGGACGACCGCGTTTCAACGAAACGGGCTCACTTGCCTTGCTCTCGGCGAGGATGCCTTCCCGTATCAGGTCGGAGGAGATCGCCGATATGGTTGAATGACTGAGGCCGGTGGTGGCTGCGATCTCCGTACGCGATGGCTGGCCGGCCCGGCGCACCGCCGAGATCACCATCGCCCGGTTGCGCCGGCGCAAATCGTCATGGCGGATTCCGACCGACATCGTTTTGCTTTCCTCCCGGTTGCCGCGGCCGCTCATGAACCGGAAGCCGTCGGTAATGTCCGACAAATAGTGTCGGATGCGGCAAATAGTGTCAGATGCAGGTGGCGCTGTCATCGTTTATTCCGACGCTCGAAAAAACTCGCACAGTCATCAAAATCCATCAGAATCGATGTTGACAGCAGCCGGAGATCGGGCCAGTATTTTTTCGAGGCTCGAAAAAATTAGAGCTTCTAAGCTGGTCTTTGAGCCAATTGGTCACGCCGTACGCGGCGCAGGGAGGATATGATGAAGAAATTCACGACCGCCATTCTGGCGGGTGTCGCCATGACGCTGGCGCTGGCGTCGGTGGCGCAGGCGAAAGACAAGGTCATCGGCGTTTCCTGGTCGAACTTCCAGGAAGAGCGCTGGAAGACCGACGAGGCCGCAATGAAGGCGGCCATCGAGGCCGCCGGCGACAAGTATATTTCCGCCGACGCACAGTCCAACCCCGGCAAGCAGCTCACCGACGTCGAGAGCCTGATCTCGCAGGGTGCCAATGCGCTGATCATCCTGGCACAGGATGCCTCGGCCATCGGGCCGGCCGTGCAGAAGGCACTGGACGAAGGCATCCCGGTCGTCGGCTATGACCGGCTGATCGAGAACAAGGACGTGTTCTATCTGACCTTCGACAACAAGGAAGTCGGCCGCATGCAGGCCCGCGAAGTCTTCAAGGTGAAGCCGGAAGGCAACTACGTCTTCATCAAGGGTTCGGGTTCCGATCCGAATGCCGATTTCCTGTTTGCCGGTTCGATGGAGGTGCTGAAGGAGGCCATCGACAGCGGCAAGATCAAGAATGTCGGCGAGGCCTATACGGACGGCTGGCTGCCGGCCAACGCTCAGAAGAACATGGAACAGTTCCTGACCGCCAACGACAACAAGGTCGATGCCGTGGTCGCGGCCAATGACGGCACCGCCGGTGGCGTCGTCGCCGCGCTGACGGCGCAAGGGCTGGCCGGATCGGTTCCGGTCTCGGGCCAGGACGGCGACCACGCCGCACTGAACCGCATCGCGCTTGGCACACAGACCGTGTCGGTGTGGAAGGACGCGCGCGAGCTCGGTAAGAACGCCGCCGAGATCGCCTCGCAGCTTGCCGACGGCAAGCAGATGACCGACATTGCCGGCGTGAAGGATTTCACCACGCCCGGCGGCAACACGGTCAAGTCGCTGTTCCTGACTCCGGTCGCCATCACCAAGGATAACCTCAACGTCGTCATCGACGCCGGCTGGATCAAGAAAGAAGAGGTCTGCGCCGGCGTGGCGGCTGGCACTGTTGCGGTCTGCAACTGAGCCGACGTTTCCGAGAAGCCCGAACGCCGCGGCCGCTCGCCGCGGCGTTTTTTCAAAAAGAATTGTTTTTCCGCTTCCGGCGGATAACTTCTAGGCTGCTTCCGGCATCCGCGGCAGACGGCAACCCGGCGGGAGAAACATCATGACCGACACGACTTCCAACACGCCGGTCGACAGCACGGCAGACCGGGCGCGGGAATCCGAGCTCGGCATCGTTGCCCGATTTCTCAAGGCAACCGAGATCGACACCCGCATGCTCGGCATGGTCGGCGCGCTGTTGGTCATCTGGATCGGCCTGCATGTCGTTTCCAGCGTACGGCTCGGCGTCAATCCGTTCGACTTCGACAGCCGGACCTTCCTGACGCCACGCAATCTCTGGAACCTCTCGGTGCAGACTTCCGCCGTGGCCATAATGGCCGCCGGAATGGTGCTGGTTATCGTCATGCGCAATATCGACCTGTCGGTCGGTTCCGCCGAAGGCCTGATCGGCGTGGTCATGGGCTTTGCGCAGGTGCATTTCCTGGTGCGAATGATCGGTCTGCAACTCGGCAACCCCTGGATCTGGATCCTGGCGCTGGCCATTGGCCTGGCGCTCGGCCTTCTGATCGGAGCGTTCCAGGGATACATCATCGCTTATCTCGAGGTGCCGGCCTTCATCGTGACGCTGGGCGGCCTTCTGGTCTGGCGGGGTGCCGCATGGTGGGTCGCCAGCGGTCAGACGATTGCGCCGCTTGATGCCACGTTCCAGCTGATGGGCGGTGGGCCGGCGGGTTCGATCGGCGCGCGATGGAGCTGGATCGTCGGAATTATCGCGTGCCTGGCGGTTGTGTTCATGCTGCTCAACGGACGGGTGCAGCGCAAGCGGTTCCGCTTTCCGTTGCGCCCGATCTGGGCCGAGACGTTCCTCGGTGTCCTCACCTGCGCTGTCATCATGGGCGCCATATGGCTCGCCAATTCCTATCCTTGGCCGGTCGGCATCGTGAACAGATACGCGGCGGCCAACAATATAACAGTTCCCGAAGGCGGGCTGTTCATCGCCCATGGCATCGCCATACCCGTGCTGATGGCTGTGGCGGTCGGGCTGATCATGACCTTCATCACCAAGCGTACCCGTTTCGGCCGCTATGTCTTCGCTATCGGCGGCAATCCGGAAGCCGCCAACCTTGCCGGTATCAACACGCGTTGGGTGACCATGAAGGTGTTCATGATCATGGGCGTGCTGGCAACGATCGCCGCGGCGATCTCGTCAGCCAGGCAGAACTCGTCGACCAATGCGCTGGGCACGCTAGACGAACTGCTGGTCATCGCCGCCGCGGTCATCGGCGGCACGTCACTTGCAGGCGGCTCCGGCACGGTGCTCGGCGCCATGCTCGGCGCCCTTTTGATGCAGTCGCTGCAATCCGGCATGGTGCTGCTCGGCATCGATTCACCGCTGCAGAGCATCGTCGTCGGTGCCGTGCTGGTGCTCGCGGTCTGGCTCGATACCGTCTATCGCAAACGCGTTTAGGGAGGAGGAACGATCATGGCCGACAAGACCGCTCCCACGGGCACGCCGCTGATCGACATGCGCAACATCTCGATCGCCTTCGGCGGCATTCGCGCCGTCGACGATGCCTCGGTCGATCTTTTCCCGGGCGAGGTGATGGCTTTGCTCGGCCACAACGGTGCCGGCAAATCGACGTTGATAAAAATCCTGTCCGGCGCCTACAAGCGCGATGCGGGCCAGATTTTCGTCAACGGCGAGGAGGCTTCGATCTCCAACCCTCGCGACGCCAAGAAGTACGGCATCGAGACGATCTATCAGACGCTGGCGCTGGCCGACAATGTCGATGCGGCCGCCAACCTTTTTCTCGGCCGCGAGCTGATGACCGGCTGGGGTACGCTCGACGACGTCGCCATGGAGGCCGAGGCGCGCAAGGTGATGGGCAGGCTCAATCCGCGTTTCCAACGCTTCAAGGAGCCGGTGGTAAAGCTTTCGGGCGGGCAGCGGCAGTCGGTGGCGATCGCCCGCGCCATCCTGTTCAATGCTCGCATTCTGATCATGGACGAGCCGACGGCGGCACTCGGGCCGCAAGAGACGGCGCAGGTCGGCGAACTGGTCAAGCAGCTCAAGGCCGACGGCATCGGCATCTTCCTGATCAGCCATGATATTCACGACGTGTTCGAGCTTGCCGACCGTGTCTGCGTCATGAAGAACGGTCGGGTTGTCGGCACGGCGCGCACAACCGACGTCACCCAGGACGAAGTGCTCGGCATGATCATCCTCGGCAAGTGCCCACCCGGCGCCATTCCGGGGCCGGGCGCGCTGAAGATCGCCGCATGAACGAGAATTAGCCGGCTAATCACAAGCCGCCAAAATGTGCCAGCCGTCACCATGCTTTGGCCTGGGCATTGTGTTGGCGTCGGGACTTGCCCATAAAAGATGCCGAACCGTCCACGGGACGTATCAGCAATTGAAGAAGCTGTTTCCGACCGTCGCTTTTATCGCCGTCGCGCTGATCAGCCTGACGATGGCGGGCTTTGCCTATTTTGCCACCCAGGAGGCGGCCCGCATAAAATTCGAGGCGACGGCGGACGACGCGCTTAACCGGATCGAAAGCCGCATCGACCTGGACCTGTCGCTGCTGCGCTCAACGCGAGCGCTGTTCGACGCTCGCAATGGCGGTATCTCGCAAGGCGAGTTCAAGGCTTTCTTCAACGCGCTCGACAGCGACAATAATTTCGCCGGCCTGCGCGGCATCGGTTTCCTCCGCCTGGCGAAAACTGGCAACGAGGCGGCGGTCGAGCGCGACATCCTGCACGATCACGGCGCAAGCCATCCGATCTACCCCGACACGAACTTACCGTGGCGTACGCCCATCGTGCTGTTCGAACCGCTGGATCCGTCCAACCAATCCAGCATCGGCTACGACATGTTCACCGGGCCGGCGCGGCGCGAGGCGATCGAAAAGGCGATGGCCGACGATCAGCAGCACGCCAGCGGGCTCGTGCAGCTCGGCAAGGATACGGGTGCCGCGCAGACCTTTACCGGGTTCCTCGTCTTCGTCCGGCTCAATGTCGAAACCGCGCCGGACGCCGTGAACGCGACGAGATCCTCGACTGCCGGCTTCCTTTATGCGGCCTTCCGCGCCCGTGACCTGTTCCAGGCTGCGCTCAGTCGGGCACCATTGCTGCCGGTCAACACCGAGATCTATGACGGCACAGTTGACAGCGACAACCTGCTGTTCCAATCGGAAACGCCGCCTGTTTCGAGCCTCGGCGACAGGCTGCTGGTCACCCGCAAGATCACCGTCGCCGGCCGGCCGTGGGTCGTCCTGTTCAGGCCGACAAGTGCTTTCTCGCAACCTTCCTCGCGCGCCATCCCGGTGATGCTCGGATTGTTCGGACTGCTGCTTGCGGGCGCCATCGCGCTGGTGGCCCGCTATCAGGAGCGGGCCTATGAGGCGATCTCGCTGCTTCACGAAACGACCGAAAAGAGCCTGCTGGAAAAAGACCTGATGCTGCAGGAGATGAAGCATCGCATCAAGAACTCGATCACGCGGGTGCTGGCAATCGCGCGCCAGACAGCATCGCACACTACCGACGTCCAGGAATTCTCGGCTTCTTTCTCGGCCCGGCTGCAGGCGATGGCGGCTTCCCAGGACATGCTGACGCGCTCACGCTGGCAGAAAGCCGATCTCGGCGACCTGCTGCGCATCGAGCTAGGCCAGGTGTTCGGCAGTGAGCTTCCTGAAGGGCTGCTGTCGGGACCGCAGGTTCTTCTCGATGAAAAGACGACGCAGGCACTCGGCCTCGTCTTTCACGAACTGGCGACTAACGCGCTGAAGCATGGCGAAGCCGGCAATTCAGTCGGTGCGCTGAAGGTCGACTGGTCGCTCGAAGGCCGTAGCGGCGCCCGGACATTGGCCCTCAACTGGCGCGAGGCCGGTCAGAAGAAGCTCGCGACACCGGCAAAGAGCGGTTTTGGCACCAGACTGATCGATCTCAACATCACACGCGAATTGCGTGGCACAATCAGGCGCGATTTTCGCGAAGATGGTTTGAACGTGGAAATCAGGGTTCCGCTGCCGGCCTGAAACGCCTCTCGCGGGCCGCGTCGCAACAGCGCTTCAAAGGGCAAACGCGAAGACAGGTGGCCTGCCTCCGCGTTTGCTATTCGCCTGGAGCTCGAAACTAGTTGCAGCGAGCTGTGTAAATCCGGCCGTGACGATCTCTGTATTGGCAGTAGCCATTTTGCAGACGGCGAACCAGCAGACCGCCAATCGCACCAGCGCCAGCGCCGATCAAAGCGCCCTTGCCG
Source organism: Mesorhizobium sp. M0174 (assembly GCF_040322275.1). NCBI lineage: Bacteria > Pseudomonadati > Pseudomonadota > Alphaproteobacteria > Hyphomicrobiales > Phyllobacteriaceae > Mesorhizobium > Mesorhizobium sp. M0174. Next base: position 139,626 of record NZ_JAMYTB010000005.1, on the reverse strand, counting down.
CCGCCGACAGCGCCACCAATGAGCGCGCCGCCCACAGTGCCGATACCCACGTTCTCTTCCGTGGTGGTGCAGCCGCTGACCGCAACCACGGCAACCATGGCAATAATCATCTTCCGCATGAAGTCATCCTCACTTTTGTCCTCACTTTAATAAGCTCCAGCCGCCATTTAGCATGAAAGTACGGCCTTTGCCCGCACGATTTCATTGTTGATTAAGATAGTCTTTTTCGGGGCGTGCGCCGTTCGATGCTACCACGAACCCGGAAATCTCCAAGGACGCATCGAGCGTGCCGTCGGGACGCACGTTCCAGACGATCCTGTCATAGTCGTCCTCGAGCGCCGGATCGACGGCAAGGCATTTGGCGACGAGATGTTGGGCCTGGCCTTGCAGGTCGGTGACCGCGAATGGGCACGGCCAGTACTCGGGCAGTGGTTTCAAAGCGATCAAGCAGAGGCGAACTCGATCAGATCAACTGGGACGCTGCGGTCAGGACGATCGCGGCCATAAGCGCGACGGCGGCGAAGCGGAGGGGCGAAGCACGAGGCGCGGGCGCTGCGGACGCTTCGGGATCCTGAAAACCGCCCATCGAGACACGAGCGGCCTGTTCCAGTCTGTTCAAGTCGGCAGCCGTCAAGGCCCATTCCTTTCATTTTGTGCCAAACTCAATCGATGGATCGACACGTCGGACAGGATCGGACTTTATGGTGAACAGTCGGTTAAAGTTGGCGATGCGCAGAACCCTTCTCGCGGCGGCCGCCGTTCGTTCAATCCGTCTCGAAATTGCCGTGAGGAACAAGAAGGCGGTATTCGAGGCGGTTCCCGGTGATCTCAAGTGTCGCCGTTCCATTCAACGATGTGGGTACGACGCGTTCAAGCGCGACGCTGCCAAAACGCTTCTCGCTGCGCTGATTGTCGTTGGCTCCGATCGCTTCTGCCCATGTCAGCGACAGCGCAGGCTCGCCAGCGGAAGCTGCCGTCAGATCGGCCGTCACCTCGACGAAACCGTCGCTGCGCGACAGCGCGCCATAGCTGACCGAATTGACGGCGAGCTCATGCATGGCCAAGCCGATGTGCAAGGCGGCATTGGGGTTGAGATATGGATTTGCGCCGCGGAAACGCAGGCTGTGTAAAGGGTCCGCGCCGTACCTGCCGACCTGACCGGAAACCAGCTCGCGCAGCGCTGCGCCCCGCCAGTTGGATGACGTGACTAGGTCCTGCGAGGAGGCCAGCGACTGCAATCGGCCACGGAAACGCGTCAGGAAATCATCAATGCTGCCGGAATAACGGCCTGTCTGGGTGGCGATGCTCTGGATGATGGCCAAAAGGTTCTTGGAGCGATGACTGACTTCACGCAGCAGCGCCTTCAGCGTCTGCTCCCGGCGTTTCTGCTCGGCTGTTTCGACCATGGTGGTCACGACGCCCTGCACCGCGCCGGTGTCGCTGCGGTCGGCGTCGATCCACACCTGAAACCAGCGGGCGCCATCATCGGCCGGCACGCTGAGTTCGAGATGTTGAGGATTGCCGGAGACGATGACGTCGTGCTTGGCGGCGCCGATACGCTCTGCCTGCGCCGGTGGCAAGATGCCGTTGTTGTCGGAGGCATCGGAATTCCATGGTGCGCGCATGTTGCGCGCCCACACAGTTTTCATCTCGCGATCCTGGTATAGAACGGAAATCCCGGTATTGTGCAGTGCATGGAGAAGGACCCGGCCAAGCTGCATTCCGGGATGCAAAGCGATGATCTCATCACTCCGGCCGCGGTCTTTCATTTTTCCGACTCTGGAACGCATCGGTCAATTTTGCTCAACCCACGTCAGGCTGAACGGCTCACGGAAAAATGGGTTCCAAAAGGAGGAGCTGCGGATCAAGCCCTAAAAGCGGTCCGCCGAGCGGCATCCCGTTGGAGGACACTGCCCGGCGGTGGCTGGAAACCGTTTGAGGGGTGCGGCTTCCAGTGTTCGCTTGAATGGCCGCTGGCATTCACGCCCGTCTGATCAGGCCGGCAATTAGCGATATGATCAGGAAGGCGAGAAAGATGAAGAACAATATCTGCGCTATGCCGGCCGAAGTGCCAGCGATGCCGCCGAAACCAAGCGCACCGGCGATGATCGCCACGACTAGAAATACGAGCGCCCAGTAAAGCATGATCCATCTCCTTCCAATGCTGCGGTGAAAACGTGATTCGCCTCCGTTTGTTCCACCATTTCCCGAAAAAGACGATGCTGAAAATCGTTACGGCCCGAATTGCTGCGATGTGTGCGAAAAGGTCCTCGTCAGGTTCGGCAGCAGTTGGCTGCGTATGTTAAGCCGGCGTCACGCCCCCTCGGGTCCAAGAAGAGTGGCTATCCCACACCCTGGCGGCGGCAACTCGGCCGCCCGCTGTTCATGCCGCGGCTTTCGCGTGCCGGTCAAAGAACAGGGCCTGGCTGATAAGAGCCTTGACCATATCCGGGTTGAACGGCTTGGTGACGAGGAAAGCCGGTTCCGGCCGCTCGCCGGTGAGCAGGCGCTCGGGAAAGGCGGTGATGAAGATCACCGGCACCGAGGTGGACGACAGGATCTCATTGACGGCCGCGATGCCCGAACTGCCGTCGGCAAGCTGAATATCGGCAAGCACCATCTTTGGCCGCGTCTTGCCGAACATCGCCACCGCCTCGGCGTGGGTGCGCGCCGTTCCGACGACGCGGTGGCCGAGGCTTTCGACCATTTCCTCGATATCCATGGCGATCAGCGGCTCATCCTCGATGATCAGCACATCGGTTGCCACCTGGCGGGAGATCTCGTTGCTCGCCTGCGCGAGAAGTTCGGAGAATTCCTGTTCGTCGACGTCGAGAATCTCCGCCGCCTCGTCTTCGCTGAAGCCTTCAACCGCGACCAGCAGAAAGGCTTGGCGGGGACGAGGCGCAATTGCATTCAGATTGGCCGCGGCACGCTGTTCCCATGCCGACTGGGCATGCTCCTGCGGAACGCGAATGGCCACTGAGGTGAAGAGCTTGGCAAAGACCTTGTAGAGCGCGATGCGGTCGTTCGATGCGTTCGGAAAGATGTCGACATCGGCAATGATGGCCTCGAGCATTGCGGCGACCAGCGCGTCGCCGCTCTCCTGCGATCCGGATACAGCGCGCGAGAAGCGACGCAGGAACGGCAGGTGCGGAGCGATGGTTGCTGATAGGCTCATATTGGACGTCTCCCTCATATGACGTGATGCATGTTACAGCTAAAAACGGTTCGCAGGGCCCAAGGGTGAAAACGCAGGTTCTGCGAAAAAGTTCCGATCATGCGGAACTAAGTATATGGGCTGGCGTTTAAGGGCGGGTTGGGCAACCAGACGAGGCTGCCGCTTGCCTTGCGTTATGTGTTGAAGGGCGGCTTAAGGCTGGGACAAAAGGGCGAATGAAGAACATGACGAAAGCTACCATGGGTGGCGTTGGCAACGGGCGCCGGGCTGCTTCCCGCGACCCGCTTGGGCCGAACTCGGAAATCGGCCGCAAACTCAAACAATACTACGACGAGCTGGTCTCCGACAATGTGCCGGATCGCTTCGCCCAACTGCTCAGCCAGTTGGAAAAGGCCGAACCTGTACAAAAGAAGGACTGAGGCATGGCGGCCGTCTCCCAGGGCTTCAAGACCGACTTGCTCGGCTCGATCCCGAGCCTGCGGGCTTTTGCCGTGTCGCTGACGCAAAACGCCGACAAGGCCGACGACCTGGTGCAGGAAACATTGGTCAAGGCCTGGGACAAGCATGAAAGCTTCCAGCCCGGCACCAATCTGAAGGCATGGCTGTTCACGATCTTGCGCAACGAATTCTATTCGCAGATGCGCAAGCGCGGCCGCGAGGTGCAGGACAGCGATGGCGTCATGACGGCCAGGCTTGCCGTTCACCCGGCCCAGCACGGCCAGCTTGACCTCGAGGACTTTCGCGGCGCGCTCGAATTGCTGCCAGAAGACCAGCGCGAAGCCATTATCCTCATCGGCGCGTCCGGCTTCTCCTACGAGGAAGCGGCCGAGATCTGCGGCTGCGCCGTCGGAACGATCAAGAGCCGCGTCAGCCGCGCCCGCACACGGCTGCAGGAAATCCTGAAGATCTCCGGTGAAGACGAGTATGGCCCGGACGCAATTTCGGCTCAGGTAACCGGGTCGACGGCTGCGTGAGGCGCGGCGTGTTCGAACCGCTCCGCGCCTCAGCGGAGAGGCGTTCGCCTGCAGGCCGCCGCCACTGCCTCGAGGAGATCGTCTCCCGAATAGGGCTTGGTGACCAGCCTGACGCCGGGAAAGGATTTCTTGATCTCATCGGTATCCGAATAGCCCGAGGCGAAGACGAACGGGATGCCCGCTTCACGCAGCCGCGAAGCAAATTGGAGCGTCGAAACGCCGCTCAGCATGAGGTCGACGATGGCGACATCGAACTGCGCGGCAACGTCTTGCTGTTCGATCTCAGTCAGATCACGGGCGATGACCACATTGAGCGCGCCGTAGTCGCGGCAAAGCTGCTCGATATCCATGGCAATCAGGAACTCATCTTCCAGGATAAGAATCCGCAAACCGTCAAGTGATGCGCGCACGCAGCAATATCTCCTTGAATGCGTATCGTGAAACGAGGGAAGTCATGATCGTTATTTGGCATGCTGTCATTTAAAAAAGACGTGCCGGCGCGGATGCGTCGGCCTCGGCCCATGCAAGGCATTTGCAACGCGCGCTGCCGGAGATAGGGTTAGAAGAGGTTCGCGCCGGAACCTTGGGGTCTGTCGGGCGTTTCGACCGAGCAAAATCATGGAGAGTGAAGCAATGGCGACTGCCGCAGGTAAGGCCGGGAACGAAGCCCGCACGAATTCCGATATTGAGGCCGACATCGCACAATTGAAGGCCGACATCGATCAACTTACCAAGCTGTTGGCCAAAACTGGCGAACATGGCTACGGGGCAGCGCGGCGAGCCGCCGCCGAAGGCGTCGAGCAGTTGCGAACCCAAGGCGAGGCAGCTTTCGATAGCTTGCGCGCCAACGCCAGGGACATCGAGGCGCAGATGATAGCGCATATGCGCGAAAAACCGGTGACTTCGCTGGCGATCGCCGCAGGCGTCGGATTCCTCTTCGCGCTTCTCGCGCGCCGCTAGTTCTGCACGCATGGGAATGCTTGCATCGCTGATCTCGGGCCTTGCCTCGGGCGAAACCATTGCGGCGGTGCAACGCGTGCGCGTCGCTGCGATTGTCTATTCGGTCGCAGCGCTCGCGGCGCTGTGCGGCCTCGGGTTCCTCGTCGGGGCGGCCTATATCTGGGCGGCGGCCCGCTATGGGCCGATGGCAGCTTGCCTGAGCTTCGGGATCGGCTTTCTGGCAATCGCCGGTCTCATCCTGCTCGTCTACCGGATGTCGGCCGGCTCGCGCGCCAGGCGCCGGGCGAAGCGACGCAACGCCGACATGAAGGCTATCGGCATCACTGCGGCACTCGCCGTGCTGCCGGCGCTGCTCAAGGGCAAAGGTGGCCTGGCGAAGGGCGGGTTGGGCGCCATTCTCGGCCCGGCGATAGCACTCGCTGCCTACGCCATCTACCGCGAGAATGTGAAGCGCGGCTCGGATAATCCGGATACCGGCAAACCCGAATAGTTCGGAGGGGATAGTTCAGGGCAAACGGTTCTGGCGCCGGTCGCAAAATGCCGGCGTTACAAATCTTCGAGCGGAATCGATATTTCCGCGACCACGCCATCCGGCCGGAATTCATGGGTCACCTCGCTGGAAATGACCTTGGCCAGGCTGCGGCGGATCAGGATCGAGCCGAAGCCATGGCGTTCGGGCGGCGCAACCCGCGGGCCGCCGCTTTCGCGCCAGGCCAGCAACAGACGCCGTGCACCCTTCCTGCCTTGTACCTTCCAATCGAGATCGACCTTTCCGGAAGAAACCGAGAGCGACCCGTATTGCAGTGCGTTGCTTGCCAGTTCATGCAGGATCAGCCCGAGTCCGACTGCCTGGTCGGGTGAGAGCAAGACATCGGCGCCGGAGATCGCCATCCGCGATTGTCCGGCGGCTTGGAACGGCTTTACCTCGATCTGCACCAGCTCGCGGATGCCGATGCCGCGCCACTCGCGGTCCGACAGCAGGCTGTGCGCAACGCCCAGTGCCTGCAGCCTGGCGCTGAAGGCGCCGAGGAATTCGCTTGGCTGGCGGGCATGGCGAACGGTCTGCGTGGCCAGCGCCTGTACAGTTGCCAACGTGTTCTTGACGCGATGATTGAGCTCGCGCAGCAACAGCCGTTGGCGTTCGTCGCCTAGCTTGCGTTCAGTGATGTCGTAATTGACGCCGAAGATCAGCGTCGGCTTGCCCTCGCCGTCGCGCTCTATGACGCGGCCGCGCGTTGCGACCCATCGTGGCGGATCGAGGCCTCTGACACGGTATTCGCCAAAATAGTCATCGCTGCCGGTCAGCGCGTCGCGAAAGCGTGTTTCGGTCTGGTGAACGTCGCGCGGGTCGATGGCGGTCAGGATGTCGCGCGCCCTCAGCCTGTTCGACTTCGGCAGGTTGAACAATTCGGGCAGCAGGACGTCGCAGTCGATCATGTCGCTGCGGATATCCCATGCCCAGCTGGCAAGCGAAGCCGCGTCGAGCGCGATAGCGCGCCGCTTTTCCTCTCGAACCAATGCGGCCTTGGCGATCGCCGCGCTGCGGGTTGCATCCTTCAGCGTGAACAGGCTGGCGGCGAGTCCAGCCAGCGCCGACAACTGGTCGAGCTGGACAGAGGAGGGATGCGCGTGCGGCTTCCGGTCGAGCACGCACAGCGTGCCGATCAGCGCGCCGTCGATCATGATCGGCACGCCTGCGTAAAAGCGGATATGATGCTCGCCGGTGACCAGCGGATTGGCTTTGAACCGCGGATCGGCCGCCGCGTCGGCCACCACCATCGGCACGTTGCCGGCTGCGATGGCATAGGCACAGAACGATGTCTCGGTCGCGGTTTCGGTCTGGTCGAGGCCGATACAGGACTTGAACCACTGCCGCTCGGCGTCGAGCAGCGTGATCAGTGCGACAGGCGTTTGCATCGCCGAAGCGGCAAGACCGCCAATGCGATCGAAATCAGGGTCGGCAGCCCTGTCCAGCGCGTCGAGGCCGTGCAGCACGGCAAGACGGTCCGCGGCGCCCACCACACGGCGAATATCGGCCGGCAGACCCGGCGTGTTCTGGCTATTGTCGTCCACTATGCCCCCAGTGGCCGGCTCCGCTGATTGATCAGGCCAACCGGCCCGTTTGCCGCCTTGCAGAGCCGGAACTTTCGCTGCGGGGGACCGTTACCAGCCAACGCCCCGCCAGTTACGCCTGCCGGCGCCAAATATGGAGCCAGACAATGCCAAAAACCATTCCTGAAAACAAAGCCCGTCAAGGGCGGCGGGGTCGGCATGTCCTTCGTATCCTGATCGCCGCGCTGCTGCTGGCCTTTATCGCCTGGGGCGTCGCCGAAATCTACGGCTGGATGATCGAGACGCCGAAGACCGAACAGGGCAACACGCCCAGCGGCTAGGTTCTCCCCATCGCTCGTGCCAGCTCGCATCACGCAGCCCCACATCAGGCATCCCACGTCAGGCAACCTTTGCCTCGGCGGCGCGCGCCGGGACGAGAACATTCAACGCGCGCGGATGGATTTCGACGGTCGTCTCGCGATCGAGCTTTACCAGTTCGCCGTCCATGACGGCCTGAACTTTCCTGTTCGTCGAATGGATTTTCAAAACGGCGCGGTTTGCCTGATGGATTTCGACATGTTCGTTGCCGCGCCATTTCCCACGGGCGACGTCAAAGAGGAACCTGATCAATTCGCCGCGCCGCCGTGCTACGGTGACATAGATGCCCAGCACGCCGCCTGCCGGATCATCGGCATAGGGCAGGTGGCCCTCGCCAAACAGATTGTTGGTGATGCCGATACCGGTGATCCGGGTTTTGATCTCGGCCTCGCCGATCGTCAGCGTTACGTTCATCGCCGGCGGGTTGTTGATCGTTGCCCAAGCGGCTCGCACCGAGGCACGCATTTTCCCCAGCCGCGAGCCGAATTCCATCTTCTGGCGCAGTTGCACCATCCTGGCATGCATGCCGATCGAGAATTGATGCACGAAAGGCCGGCCGTTGGCTGTTGCAATGTCAATCGCCATCACCTCGCCGTCGGCAAACGATTTCAGCGCCGCATCGAGGGTCTGCGGAATGCCGAGGCCGCGCGCAAAAAGGTTCATTGTGCCAGCCGGCAGAATTGCCAGTGCCTTCTCCCCATTCATCAAACGGGCTGCCGCGGCCGAAATGGTGCCGTCGCCGCCGCCGGCCAGCACGGCGTCGATGCCGCGCCTGGAAGCTACGCCGTCCAGTGTGGCGACGATATCCTTGCCGGCAACGATTTCGATATCGATCGAGTGGCCGGCAGTCTCAAGCGTGCTGCGCATCCGACTGGCGAAGGCCTCAAGATCGATGGTGCGCAGGGTGCCGCCGTCCTTGTTCAGCACCGCTGCAAACCGCATGGCCGTTCCATTTTTTCCAGCACCTATCCGGCCGGGACGGGGTCCCAGCCGGGAGTGGAACGGCGCGGCCGAGAAAATGTTCCTTTCGACCAGCGCAGTGAATCCGAGAACCATTGACATCGTACCGGGTGCACCACGGCTTTTTTCGGAACAACAGTGTGGTCACAACGTTGTGAACATGCAGAAGACGCTGCGCCCGCAGTGACGCCAGGCGGGCAGGGCGTGCACGAAATCACCGACGAGGAGACACTAAGATGATCCGCACCCTTTTAACCACGACAGCAGTCGCAACATTGATTGCGACGGGTGCCTTTGCGCAGTCGGCGACGACCCCGGCGCCGGCGCAGCCACCCGCAGTAGAGAACCCCGCTCCAGCCGCTCCGGTGCAACGGGCCGAGGGCAGCCTTGCTACCAACATCATCGGCGAATCCGTCTATAACGGCACCGGCGCCGATGCCCAGAATATCGGCAACGTCAGCGACATCGTCTTCGACGAGCGCGGCAAGGTAAAATCCGTCGTCATCGGCGTCGGCGGATTCCTGGGCATCGGAACCAAGAATGTCGCCTTCGACTACGGCAAGATGCAATGGGCAGAAAAGAACGGCGACCGCTGGCTGATAGCTCAGACGACGAAGGATGAGTTGACGGCTCAGCCGGATTTCGACCGGAAGCCTTACGATCCGCCTCCGCCGCCAGCTTCGGCCGATAATGCGGCACCCGCCGCCCCTTCGGCTTCCACCAGCGCGCAAAATACAACGCCAGCGCCTGCCGCGCCGGCTGAGCCAGTGAAGCGCGCCGAAGGCAATCTCGCCACCAATATCATCGGCGAGACCGTCTATAACGGCACCGGCGACGACGCCCAAAACATCGGTGACGTAAACGACATCGTCATCAACAAGGAAGCCAAAGCGCAATCGCTGATCATCGGCGTCGGCGGCTTCCTCGGCATCGGCGAAAAGAACGTCGCCTATGATTTCGACAAGGCGCAGTGGGCCGAGAGGAACGGCGATCGCTGGCTGGTCGCGCAAACCACCAAGGAAGAGCTGCAGGCGCAGCCGGACTTCAACCGCAAGGCCTATGATCCGGCGCCGGCATCCACTGCTTCGAACGATGCCAATGCGCCTGCCACCGTCACGCCTACCGTGATGGCCAGCAACACCGCGTCGACCAACAACACTGCGACGACCAATAACGCTGACCAGGCCGGCAAGACGGCTCAAAACGCCCCAGCGCCCGCAACGGCCGACCAGACCAAAACCGGGTCGATCGACAAGTCGACGTTGACTGAAATGCCGATCGGCCAGATCCGGGCCGAGGATCTGGTTGGAACGACCGTTTACGGCGCCAACGATGTCAACGTCGGCGAGATCGGCGATATCGTGCTGGGCGCCGATAAAAAGGTCGATGCAGTCATTATCGATGTCGGCGGGTTCCTCGGTGTCGGCGAGAAGGAGGTGGCGGTCGGCATGGACAACCTGAAATTCATGACCGACAAGAACGGCAAGCGCTATCTCTACACGAACTTCACCAAGGAGCAGCTCGAAGCGCAGGCCCCCTATGACAAGGCCAGCTATGCGCAAAACCGCGACAAACAGCGCATGATCATGCGCTAAGCAGCACACAGGTCGATAGAAGCCCGCGCCCGCAACGGCGCGGGCTTTGTTTATGGCGAGGGAAAGCCGGCGACATGGCCGGCAACGCCATTGTCCGTCAATTCGGCGAGCGCCAGAGATTGGTCGAGATGCTCGGCCCGCCAGGCAAGCAGCCTTTCGGCAAGTTCCAACCGCACCGGCAGATAGGCTGGGTCGTCAGCGACGTTGGCCAGCTCGCCGGCATCTTTTTCCAGGTCGAAGAGCAAGGGCGGCAGGCCGCCCCCGAAATTCACATATTTGAACTTTTGCGTGCGGATGACGGCGAGATTGCACTGACGCGGACCGATACCGAAATAGCGTTCTGCATCACCATCGGCGATCGAGCGGAAATCGAACTCCCAATGTGCCGCATCGCGCCAATCGTCCGGCTCCGTTGCGTCTAGGAAAGGCGCCAGCGAGCGGCCGTCGAGATGCGGCAGCACTTCGCCGCTGGTGAGCTCGAGCAAGGTCGGTGCCAAATCGGCCGCCTCGGTGAAGCGGTCGACGCTGCTGCCGGCAGCCTTGCGGCGGCGCGGATCGCGAATGATCAGCGGAATATGGAAGCTGCAGTCGAAGAAGCCGCCCTTGCCCAGCATGAAATGATCGCCCATCATCTCGGCGTGGTCCGAGGTCAGCACGATGACGGTGTCGTCCCATGCATCGGCCGCCTTGACCGCTTGCCAGACACGGCCAAGCTGCGCGTCGACCTCCGAGATCATGCCGTGATAGAGCGCCCGGATGCGCCGAAAACTATCGTCGCTCCAGTCGCGCACCTTACCCTCCGAGCCGGGGCGGAATTTCGACCGTTCCTGCCGGTCTAATTCATAGGCGAGATAGGGGTGGCTTGCTGCTTCGGCCTGCCAGCTTTCGGCGCGGTCAAAAGCTGGGCCGACGGCCGGATCGTACATGGTGTTGTAAGGCGCCGGCACGATGAAGGGCGGATGGGGGCTGATGAAGGAAAGGTGCGCGAACCACGGCGCATCGTGCTCCTGCTCGCCGAGCCAGCGGATGAATTCGCCAGCCAGGAAGGCCGACGGCGTCTCGTCCTTCGAAAAGGCTGGCGGGGCGTTGCTGATCTCGCCGTCGTTTTCCAGGATTTCGCCCGCCGGGCGGTGGATGTCGGGGGAGCCGGCGCCGGCATCGACGCCGCGCGCCTTGAGCCATGACAGCCAGGGCCTCTGGTGCTCGGGCAGAAGCTGGCGCACGGTAAAGCCCGGCAGCACGCCTTCATAACTCTTCAGCTGCGGGTCGCCAGGCGCCAGCGTGCGCGGGTCGCGCGCGGTGTCGGTATAACCGAACAGCGTCGGATCGTAGCCGAGGGCGCGCGCCCAGAGCGCTATGTTGCCGTGGCGGGCGTCGAGCGGTGTGCCGTTGCGGCAGACACGATTGTTCATCTGGTAAAGGCCGGTGTAGAGGCAGGCGCGCGCCGGCGAGCAAGGTGCGGCGGCGCCATAGTGCTTCCGGAACAAAACGCCCTCGGCAGCCAGCGCGTCGGCATTCGGCGTCCTTACCACCTTGTGCCCAGCAGCTGACAGACAGCCGCCGCGCCATTGGTCGCAGGTGATCAGGAGAATGTTGGGGCGTTTTCCACTCAACCGCTGTATCCTCATGCTGGCTACATGCGTCGCTCATGGAGCGCAATTTCGGCGAGTATGCAAGCCGGTCCAGTTTGCCAAATGGTGAACAAAACCTGCTTCATCGTTCACTTTAACAGCACAGTCCATTCTGTGTTTGCCGCCTTTGCGGCCAGGAGGCGGATGCTCATATTCGGGTGGACAGCGGCAAGGGCCGCACCGACACAAGGAAAGGAGCAACAGACATGCTCGACCAGGTCAAGGGCCTGCATCACGTCACCTCGATGGCCAGCGATGCGCGCCAGAACAATGAATTCTTCACCGGGACGCTCGGCCTGCGGCGGGTCAAGAAAACCGTCAATTTCGACGCACCCGACGTCTACCACCTCTATTACGGCGACGAGGTCGGCACGCCCGGCTCGGTGATGACCTACTTCCCGTTCCCGAAAATCGGCAAAGGCCGCCATGGAGTCGGCGAAGTCGGCACCACCGCTTATTCGGTGCCCGAGGGCACGCTCGGCTATTGGGAGAAACGGTTTGCCGAGCAAGGTGTCACCGGGCTGTCACGCGAGGAGACGTTCGGCGAGAAGCGTCTTGCGTTTGCCGGTCCCGACGGCGACGGGTTTGCGCTGGTCGAGGACAGAGCGGACAGCCGTGCGCCATGGGCCAAGGGTGGCATCCCCACCGACGAGGCGATCCGCGGCTTCCACTCGGTGTCGCTCAGGCTGAAAGATGGCGGCGCCACCGAAGAGCTGCTGAAATTCATGGGTTATGAGGAGGTCGACAAATCCGGCAACGTCAGGCGGCTGGCGGTGAAGAACGGCAACGGCGCCGATGTGGTCGATATCGAATCGCTGCCAGGGGCCGGCTTCGCCAATCTCGGCGCCGGCTCGGTCCACCATGTCGCTTTCGCCGTCGAGAACCGCGCCAAGCAGCTCGAAGTGCGCAAGGCGCTGCTCGATACAGGTTATCAGGTGACGCCAGTGATCGACCGCGATTATTTCTGGGCGATCTACTTCCGCACACCGGGCGGCGTGCTGTTCGAAGTCGCCACCAACGAGCCGGGCTTCGACCGCGACGAGGATACCGCCCATCTCGGCGAGGCGCTGAAACTGCCGTCGCAACACCAGCATTTGCGGCCCTATCTCGAACAGCATCTGCAGAAACTGGAAGACTGAGGGCAAGGTTATGAGCAAGGATTCGTATATTCACAAGGTGCTGCCCGGTTCGCCGGGCGGACCGTTGCTCTTCGTCTTCCATGGCACTGGCGGCGACGAGGATCAGCTTCTGTCGCTTGGGCGCGATCTTGCGCCGCAAGCAACGATCGTTGCCCCGCGGGGCGATGTCTCGGAACAAGGCGCCGCACGCTTTTTTCGTCGTACCGGCGAGGGCGTTTACGACATGGGCGACCTCACGCGAGCGACGGACAAGATGGCCGGCTTCGTCAAGGCGCATGTCGAGGCGGCAAAGCCATCTTCGGTGCTAGGCCTCGGTTATTCCAACGGCGCCAACATCCTGGCCTCGGTGCTGTTTGCCGAGCCGTCGCTGTTCGACGCAACGGTGCTGATGCATCCGCTGATCCCGTTCGCGCCGGAGGTCAAGGGCAGCCTTGGCGGCAGCCGCATCCTGGTCACCGCCGGCAGGCGAGACCCGATCTGTCCGCCTAATTTGACGGCGCGGCTCGAAGCCTATTTGCGCGCCGATGGCGCCGATGTCACAGTCGAGTGGCATGACGGCGGCCATGAGGTGCGGCCGGGCGAGATCGAGGCGGCGCGGCAGCTGTTCGCCGTGGCGTCGGATGAAAGGACCGCAAGCCATGTCTGACCTATTGCCGGAGATTGAACTGGAGGACCGCGGCTCGAAGGGCCGCTACTTGCTGCGTGGGCCGGGCGGCGCCGAGGCGGAGATGACCTTCACCAAGATCGGCGAGCACCAGATCATCATCGACCATACAGAAGTGCCGGATGCGTTTCGCGGCCAGGGCGCGGGACTTCGCCTGGTCACCCGTGCCGTCGAGGATGCGCGTGCGGCGGGCAAGACGATCATCCCGCTTTGCCCGTTCGCCAATGCTCAGTTCCGCCGCCATCCGGAATGGGCGGACGTGCTGAAGCGGTAAGAGGCAGCCCCTCGGTGAATGACAGGAGAAAGGGTGCGCGGCTTTACCGCGTGCCCCTTCAACCACTGGCGGCGTACAAACACAAGGCAAACATGCGGGATTTGCGCAGAGCGCCCGTCTTGCCTAAGTATTGGCAACAACCGGCTCGCCTTCTGCGGACCGACCACTTCAACCGAATGGCCCCCATGACCGAATCCGATCTCGTTCCCGTCTTCGACGGCCACAACGACACGCTGCTCAGGCTCTACCAGTCGAAGGATGCGGACGTCGAAAAGCTGTTCGTCGAGGGGACGCCGGGTGGCCATATCGACCTGCCGCGCGCGAAGAAAGGCGGATTTGCCGGCGGCATGTTCGCGATCTTCCCGCCGCCTGCCGAGAAATCCAAACGCGGTACGGTGCCGCTGGCGCCGAGCGACAGCGAGCCCTTGCCGCCCGAGGTTCCGCGCGCCGATGCGCTCAACTCTACCGTAGCGATGGCCTCGATCCTGTTCAGGCTGGAGCGGGCTTCGGCGCTTACCGTCTGCCGCAGCGCCGGCGATGTGAGGAAGGCGATGGCGCAAGGCTCGATTGCGGCGGTGTTTCATATCGAAGGGGTCGAGGCGATCGACCCTGAGCTCACCCTGCTCGACGTTCTCCACGCAGCCGGCCTGCGCTCGCTCGGCATCGTCTGGAGCCGTCCCAACGCCTTCGGCCACGGCGTGCCGTTCCGCTTCCCCTCGTCGCCCGACACAGGGCCGGGGCTGACCGATGCCGGCAAGGCGCTGGTGAAAGCCTGCAACCAGCTGAAGATCATGATCGATCTTTCGCATCTCAACGAAAAAGGTTTCCGCGACGTCGTCGAGATCAGTGACGCACCGCTGGTCGCGACCCATTCAAACGTGCACGCGATCTGCGGCCATTCGCGCAACCTCACCGAATGGCAGCTCGGCGCGATCCGCGAGTCCGGCGGCATGGTCGGGCTGAATTTCGCCACCGGGTTCCTGCGTGAGGACGGCAGGATGAACGCCGACACCAGCCTCGACATCATGGTGCGCCATGTCGATTCGCTGCTGCAGGCGCTGGGCGAAGACGGCGTCGGCCTGGGCTCGGATTTCGACGGCGCCATGATCCCGGCCGTGATAGGCGACGTTGCCGGCCTGCCAAGATTGCTCGACGCTTTCGCGGCGCGCGGCTTCGGGCGCGCGCTGATCGAGAAGATCGCCTATCGCAACTGGCTCGGCATCTTGGAAAAGACCATCGGCTAAGCGGGTGATGCCGGCTTGTCCGGAACACAGTTTGGAGGCGGACTATTCGAACCTCATGCGTTTAAGCCAGTCCTGGCCAATGCCGCGGTCGCGGATGATCGGCAGCGGATCGGTCGAATCCAGCCTCGCACAAATGCGGTAGACCTCCAGCGTTTCAGCGCTCATCTCGCCGCGCTTGTAGAAGAACATGGCCGCGGCATAGCGGGTGCGGCCCGACCATTTTTCGCCGAGCGGCGTGTTGACCAGCTGCCACTGTTCGGCGGCTTCGGCGTCGATTTCGTGACTGTCGATGTCGTCGGCCATATTCAGAAATCCGCAGGCGATTGGCAGTGCGGCGGCCGAGCTTGATGACCAGCCGCGGCACCAGTTTGGCACGCTTCAGCAGCTTTTGATATTGCAGCTCGCGCCTGGCGTAGATCTCGACTCAAGATCCGCTGCAGGCGGACTCGGCGGCGCTGATCTGGTCCGCGTGCCGGGATCGCTGCCTTTCGCCGATGGCGCCTTCGACGTCGTTTTCTATAAGGGTGCAGTCTCGACGAGAACATTCGAATATGGGCAGCCATGCAGAAGGTGCTTGACAGTGCCAAACACCGTCCCACTGATCTTCGCGGCCGAAGCCGGTCGGCTAGCCGGCGATGCTGGAGACCGTTACCCGATGAAGACAACAGAGGCGCGCGAAGCCCTCCTCGAACCGGCGCGAAAAAGCGATTCCGATAAGCGCGGCCGCAAAGCGTCGAAGCAGACAAGGCAGGTTCAACTGATCGAAGCGACTATCGATTCATTGGCCAAGCGCGGCTATTCGGAAACGACTATGGCCGACGTCGCCGACGGCGCCGGCCTGTCGCGCGGCATCGTCAATTTCCATTTCGAGAGCAAGGAGAAGCTGCTCGTCGCCACTTTGCGGTACATGCATGACGAGTATTCGGCGCATTGGCGCAGCGCCTTGCAAAGTGCCGGCGATGATCCCGCCCGCCAGCTGCAGGCATTGGTGGCGGCCGATTTCGACCGCTCGATCTGCAACAAGCGGAAGCTGGCTGCCTGGTGTGCCTTCTGGGGCGAGGCCAAATCGCGACCGAAATATCAGGCGCTGAGCAGCGCACGCGATGCCGTCTACCAGAACATCTTCATCGATCTTTGCGCGGCGCTCAAGCAGAGCGGCTTCTATGCCTATGAGCCGCAAGTCATGGCGCTGGCGCTCAGCGCCATGCTGGATGGTCTGTGGCTGCATTTGATGATGGGCACCGAGGACGCCACACGCGAGACGGCGCTGCAGGCCGCGAACGAGTTCCTGTCTGCGGCATTCCCCAAGCACTATCCGAACTCCGCAGCCCGCGGTGCCAGGCCGGCGTGAACCATCAAAAAGAGGGTGGGACCAGCAATGAAGACAATGATCCGGCCCCTGACATTCGAGAAGATCAAGGCCGGCTAATGAAGTTCAAGATCGAACGAGCCGATGTGGCGATCGTCGGCGCCGGCTTCACCGGCCTGTCGGCCGCGCATGAATTGGACCACGCCGGCATCGATGTCGTGCTGCTCGAGGCCCGCGACCGTGTCGGCGGCCGCGCCGAAGCCGTGCAGAACGGGCTCGGCGAGCGGATCGACAGCGGCGGACAGTTCCTGTGCGAAGACATGCCGGAATTAATGGCGTTGGTGCGAGCGCGCGGCAAGACATTGGTCGAGACCCATGTCGCAGGCGAATTCGTCACGCAGCCGCGAATGAGCGAGGCGCAAGCCGTGCGCACTTACGGCACCGCGATGCGAATGCGCGAGCGGATGAACGCGATCGCACCGACAGACCCGACCATTGCCGGCTTGACGGTCGCGGCATGGCTCGATCGCCAGGCCGATCCCGACGATGCGAAGGCCGCCTTTCGGTCGATGATCGAGGGCCTGTGGTGCCTGGCAATGGAAAGGCTGCCGCTGTGGTACTTGATCGACAATGATCGCCGCATCACCAACGAGGTGTCGGAGCTGCAGTATTTCGTGGGCGAAACCATGCATTCGCTGGCGGATGATCTTGCGCGGGATCTCGGCGATCGACTGCGGCTGAGTACAGCTGTCGAGGCCATTGAGCACGGCCCGGGAGGGGTTCGCGTCGTTTCGCCTGCCGGCGCGATCGAGGCACGAGCGGTACTGGTCGCCGTACCGCCGATGATGGCCTCGAGAGTGGATTTCGTGCCGCCGCTGCCGGCTGTGCTGAAGAGGGCCCTCAGCGTCTGGCAAAGCGGCGCGGTGATCAAGATGCTGGTGCGCTACCCCAAGGCTTTCTGGCGCGACAGGGGCTTGAGCGGCATGGTGATGTGGCGCGACCCGCACGGGCTTTTTGCCTGCGATGCCAGCAGGGACGAGGATCATGCAGCACTTGTCGTCTTCATCGGCGGGCCGCTGGCGCAGCGCTGGCGGGATATGGACGACGCGGCGTTACGCGCAAAGGTGACGTCAAAGCTGGAAGAGGCGCTCGGTATCGAGGCGGCCGGCATTATCGATCTCAGTTATCGCGACTGGACCGGGGATCGCTGGAGCGGCGGCGGTTACAGCGATCTGATCGTCGATGCGACGGCAACTGATGCCGAACGCATTATCCGTGCGGGCGCTCCGCTGGTCCATTTTGCCTCGTCGGAGCTGTCGCCGTCATTTCCGGGCTATGTCGAGGGCGCCATCGTCGCCGGCCGCATTGCTGCCCGAAAAATTATTCAGTCGGCCATCGACAGCAGAGCCTCGGGGCCATAAGCGAGGCGGATCAAGCTGCGGAGCGGGATCGACACGCATTGCCGCGAGCTCGGCCTGCTGGTCAGGCCGCTGATCAATATGTGCGTCATGTCCCGGCGCTGATCATCACGCGCGAGCAGATCGACGACATGGTGTCGATCCTGCGCCAAGGTATTTCGCGCACGATGGACGATCTGCGCCGGGAAGGGGTGTGGCGGGGATAAGCGTTTATGACTGGCGATCTCGCCGGTCGTTTGGGCCATATCGGGTTTCCAGGAGGCGAACTGCCGTCCTGAACTATGCGTGCTGTGCCCGCGTTCTGGCGGCCTTCTGCGCCGCCGCCTTCCTTCCGCTGGCGCCTTTCGTCTCGGCGGCCTTCTTGGCGGCGGCCGAGCGCTCCTCAGCCGTCCGGCGCGAGGCCGCACGCTTGGCCTGCTGCGAGAGCGCCTCGTGCGACGCCGTGCTCTTCGGCTCGTGCTCGAGCACCTTGGAAACGGCCTTCGAGACCCGCGGGCGGCGTTTCGGCGTGCGCTCGCCCTGGCCGGCCTCATAGGCGTATTCGGCGCTCTTGCGCGTGCTCTCCTTCACCTTGGCCTTTTTGGGCGGGGGCAGGTCTACGCCTGCGCGCCTCGCCTCGGAAAGCCCGATGGCGATAGCCTGCTGGGTCGACCGCGCGCCGTGCTCGCCGCGGCGGATTTTATCGATCTCCTCGTGCACGAACTCGCCGGCCTGGGTGCTCGGCGATTTGCCCTCGCGCTTGTCCTTTCGGGCCTTCTCGATGGTTTTCTTGTCCGGCATTGTCTTTCTCCCACATACGGGTTGCGACAGCCTTTCGGGTTGCCGCTGCGCGCGGTCTTATGAGGATCATAACGCGTTGAGGACGCAAATGATCCCGGGACTGGTGATCCAAGCCCCGGCTGTCAGGACGTCGACGCCGATCCGTCCGAAATCAGATGGCGCAAGAACCATTGAGTAGCGAGATCCGCGACTTCGTCCAGGGCGCCGGGCTCCTCGAACAGATGTGTCGCGCCAGGGACGATGGCGAGCTCCTTCTCGCCGCGGAGCGCCACCAGCGCCGAGCGGTTGAGTGCGATCACTTGCGTGTCCGCGCCTCCGACGACGAGCAAGGTCGGCGCCCGGACGCGCGGCAGGGCGAGCGCTGCGAGATCGGGCCGGCCACCACGCGAAACCACGGCCGCGGCCTGGTCGGGCCGCTCGGCCGCCGCCACGAGGGCGGCACCGGCGCCCGTGCTCGCGCCGAAATAGCCAAGACGCAACCCCGACGTGTCCGGCGAGGCGCCGAGCCAATCCGTGACGCCAACCAGCCGATCGGCGAGCAGTCCGATATTGAAGCGCAACTCGGCCGTGACCTGGTCGATCCGCTCCTCTTCGGCCGTCAACAGGTCGACGAGGAAGGTGGCGAGGTTCGCCTCGTTCAGCCTTGCGGCCACGTAGCGGTTGCGCGGGCTGTGGCGGCTGCTGCCGCTGCCATGGGCGAAGAGCACGAGGCCAGGAGCATCCGGGGGCAACGAAAGATTGCCCTCGAGCGTGACAGGCCCCGCGGGAACATGAACGACGTGCTCGCTATGCCGGTCCATATCCACCTCCGCTATGGCGATCTGGTGCCGCGCGCCGGACCCGCGCCCGCGTGCCCAGCCAACTCCTCTTCGGAAGCGGCAGGCTTGTCGGAAGCTGCAGGCTTGGGCACGGACCTGGCGAGCAGCGCGCGGACCTCTTCATCGCTCGTCTGCGAGAAATCCACGTACCAGCGCCCGACACCGAGCAACGGCTCTGGTGTCGTCGCGCAAACGACCTCGTCGGCGTCCGCCCGCATCGCGTCGCAAGTGTCGGGGCTACCGACGGGAACGGCCGCGACGATACGGGCGGCGTGGTTTTTTCGCAGCGCCTTGATTCCGGCCCGCATGGTCGATCCGGTCGCAAGCCCGTCATCCACGAGGATAATGGTCCGTCCATTCAACTGCGGTGGGGGTCGCCCGGCCCTATAGAGGTGCTCGCGGCGCAGAAGCTCTTTTTCCTCCTTTGCAGCGACCGCGTCGATGACATATGGCGGGATCGCGAGACCGCTGACGATTTCGTCGTTCAGGACACGTACGCCGGAGGGCGCGATCGCCCCCATGGCCAGTTCCTCGTGGCCGGGGACGCCGAGCTTGCGCACGACGAAGACGTCGAGCGGTGCCTTGAGTGCCTGCGCGACCTCGTAGCCGACCGGCACGCCGCCTCGGGGCAGCGCCAATACGATCACGTCGTCGCGGCCGGCAAAGCGAACGAGCTCCCCGGCGAGTTGCCGCCCGGCCTCGCGGCGATCTGAAAATATGACGGCCATGACCTTCAATCCGCGTGCATCTGTTTTCCCGGTGGATGTGCTTTCACCAACCTGCGGCTACATCCCGTGGGATGGCTGATCGGCGACAGCAAATAAAACTCGTCCGCCCATGAGGATGTTCCGCACGCCGGCCGGGAAAGGCGGTCCGAAAAACCCCGGAATGCGCATCGGGGAACAACCGGCAGGTAGGACTGTTTGGTCACATCCGCCGTAATCGGATTTGAACGGAAGGAGGATTCGATGAACGCCACTGGACTCGACGTATTCGACAAGACACTGCAGACCACGAACATCTGGCTCGACGAGATCATGGACGAGATTGGACCGGATCGGCAGGTCGCCTGGCACGTTCTCGGAGCGGTGCTACACGCCCTGCGCGACCGTATGCAGCCGGATCTTGCAGCCCACCTCGGCTCGCAGCTGCCGATTCTGGTGCGTGGCGCCTTCTATGACCAATTTCAACCTTCCAAGGCTCCCGAGAAGGTGCGGTCGCTCGACGAGTTTCTGGCCAAGATCAAGGCGGAGCTTGAATTCACCCGTCCGGTCGATTCCAAGGATGCATTCAGGGCCGTGTCCAAGGTGCTTGCCCATCATGTCGGAGAAGGACAGATGCACAAGGTCTGGGAATCCCTGCCAGGAGAGATCAGACGCGTCGCCGAAGCTCAGCAAGCGGCGTGAACGGCGCCGGCGCGGGTTTCTTGGTCGCAATCTTCTTGGGGAAACAGCAATGCCACTCACCCTTATCAGCCCGGCGTTCCCGGCAGGCGGAAAAATTCCCGAAAGGTATACGCGTGACGGCCAGAACGTCTCGCCGCCACTGAAGTGGTCCGGCGTTCCGGATGGTGCCAAGAGCCTTGTTCTTGTCGTGTTGGATCCCGATGCGCCAAGCGGGACTTTCGGGCATTGGGCGGTATTCAACATCCCGCCCGATGCCGGCGAACTCGCCGAGGCAGCAGACGGCAAGCCCGGTCCGTCGGCACTCAGGCAGGGCACCAACGATTTCGGCAATGCCTATTACGATGGCCCGCAGCCGCCCGTAGGGCATGGCGTCCATCATTACCATTTCCGGCTGGCCGCGCTTGATGTGCCGAGCCTCAGCGTACCGGGACAGGCGGGCGTGCATCAGGTCTGGAAGCAAGCCCAGAAACACGCATTGGAGGAGACGGAGTTGGTCGGAACCTACGAACGGCCGGCGTGACGCGGGCGACGTCGGTCGCCGCCTTCACAACGTAATCTGGGCAAGCGGTTTTCGGGCAGGGCCGTGGATGACCGAACCATCGGCCGCGAAGATCGAGCCGTGGCAGGGACAATCCCAGGTGTGGTCCGCAGTGTTCCAGGTTACGGTGCAGCCCTTATGGGTGCAAGTCGCCGAAACCGCCTGTAGTGCGCCTTCGGTGTCTCTCCACGCCGCAATCTTTTCCTCTCCCCTGACGATCACGCCCCCCATACCACGCGCAATGTCGTGGGTGCTCGAGACGATCGATTGACTGCGGCCGTTCTTGTGGAAGTCCTCAGGATAGGGCCGGGCCGGATCGTAGAGTTTTTGCCATGGGCTCGGGCGGCCGCAGATCAGGTCGGCGATCATCGCGCCCACGGCCGTCCCGTTGGTGATGCCCCAGGCGTTGAAGCCGGTGGCAATGTAGAAGCCGGCTGCCTTGGTGGGATCGGGCTCGCCGGCATATGGAATTCTGTCTGCCGTATCATAATCCTCATTGCACCAGCGCCACGCGACGTCGCCGACCGAAAGGTTCTTTCTTGCCCATTTTTCCAGTTCGACAAACCGTTTGGCCACGTCGCCGTCCCAGCCGGTGTTGAACTTGGGGCCGAGCGTGACCAGCAGCGGCCCTTCGGCATCATGGCCCGTGCGGATGGAATGCGTCGGGTCGTCGATGCCGATGAACATGCCGTCGACAGTAAAGGGATCGTCGATCCGAAAGGCCATGGCGGTGTGGCAGCGCGGCTGCGTCCGGTTCGCCATGCCGATGGGGCTCTTCACCGTCATGTTGGTGGCGACGACGACATGCCCGGCATCAACGGCGCCGCCATCGGTGACGATGCGCCAGCGGCTTGCCTCGTCGATCGAGGTGGCGCGGCTGTTTTCGAAGATCCGACCGCCACGGGCCGTCACCGCTTCCGCCAGGCCAACCAGATACATCGCCGGATTGAACTGCGCCTGGTCAGAAAACCGTAGCGCGGCGGCCGTTTCGAAAGGCAGCGGCGCGTGGTCGAGGATCTCGGCCTCCAGCCCGACCTGGCGCGCGGCCTCCGCCTCGGCCGCGACCTCCGCGCGCCGGCTTTCATCGCAGGTGTAGGTGTAGGCGTCCTTGCTCTCGAGATCGCAGGCGATGGCGTACTCGCGAACCCAATCGCGGATCTGTCGGGCGCCGGCGGAATTCGCATCGGCGTAGACCTGCGCCAACTCCCGGCCGACAGTGTCGATGAGATGACGATAGATCAGTGCATGCTGCGTGGTGATCTTGGCCGTCGAGCGGCCGGTCACCTGTCCGCCCGTGCGCAGGCCTTCAACGACGACCACCGACCGGCCTGCCTCGCAAAGGCGAAGCGCCGTCGTCAGCCCGACAATTCCAGCACCCACGACAACGGCGTCCGCACGGATCGAACCTTCGAGCTGGGGATAGTTCGTGGATCTGGCTGCCGCTACCCAACAGCTTCCCGGTTTTCCCAAGAGAATGGCCATTTCAACCGCGCTCCTTGCGTCTTCCATCGACAACCGCGCCGGCAGGGGAACGTTCCCGAGCTTGGTTGCTTCTTTCAGTCATTGTCCCGCCACCCCGGGTCAGAAAAGCACCGGGAAGGCGCGAGGTGCAGGCCATCACCCAGGTGATCGCCTCGCGGTCGTATTCGTCGCCGGAGCGCCAGTCCTCGAAGAAGGCATTCAGCCTATCGACACGCCCCGGCCAGATGCCGGCGGCTTGCAGGCCGAGCGATACGCCGTAATTGGTGAAGGCGAACTTGGTATCGCGCAGCCATGGCGCGCGGCTGAAATAACCGGGCGGGTCGACCCACATCGTTTCCAGGGTTCGCAGCGAACGCCTCGTCTGGGCCTCGGCCCACGGCTCGTCGGGAAAGAAATGGGCGAGCCACAGCATCATGCCGAGGCCGAGGTCCTGGTCGACGTCGAGTGTGCGCCAATCGCGCTCCATCAGGTCACGCATCTGCGCGATCTCGGGCGCCAGTTCCTCTTCGTCGAGCATGCGATAAGAGACGTAGCCGTCATAGGCATCCATGCTGCCGAGGCCGTAGCCGGGGTAAGGACCGCTCAAATCCTCCTGCATCTTCCAGATCACGCCGCGGCCGGGGACCACAAACGCCGGGTGAATGTCCCGCGCCAGCGCAATGCCGCGTTCGCGGTATTCCGCCTTCAGATCGCCGAGACGCGCCAGGGCAAACAGCCACATCGCCAGATAGTGGAAATACTGGCCGTCGCGATCGGCCGCTTCGCCGATCCTCAATCCGCGCCGGCGGCCGAGCACACGCTCGACATCCACCACCAGCCGCTCGGCCTCGTCCAGCCAGCGCTCTTCGCCAAGTTCCGTATAAAGCGAGACGTAGAGCACGACCCCGAATGCATCGGTCCACAGATATCGCAAGCCGTTGGGCCAGATGCCTTCGGCGCGCATCCAGTCGAGTTTTTGCAGGACATAATCGACGTCACGCAGCATTGCGCCAAGCCCCGTATCCACGGCAGACTTTGCCGATGTTCGGCTCCATGCGATTGCGAGCATGCGGAATATCTGCCTCAGGTTGATCTGGCCTGATATCGCCAAACGATCTGATCGGCGGCGGGGTTCCTTGGTCGCTTCCACCGGCCGCGACCGGGAACCCTCGACCTGATCATGAGTTTCGGGTCCAGGCGCTCACAACGGGATGCGGGAGGTTACCAGTCATTTTCGGAGCCTTTCAATCGAGGAGGCAAAGTTGCGACACCGCCAAATCAGAGTTGACGGAATTACTGTCTTCTTTCGCGAGGAAGGGCCGGCCGACGCTCCCGTGCTTCTGCTGCCGCACGGCTATCCCTGTTCCTCCTATCAGTTTCGAAGGCTGATGCCCGGACTGGCTGATCGCTGGCATACGTTCGCCCCGGACTTTCCTGGCTTCGGCTATAGCGCTACGCCCGACATGGCTGCATTCGGCTACGATTTCGAGACCTATGCCGGGTTTTTGGCGGCTTTCGCGGACACGCTCGGCCTGTCCCACTATGCGCTCTGGCTGCACGATTACGGCTCGCAGATCGGATTGCGCCACGCCATCGCCTATCCGGAGCGCATTGCCGCGCTTATCATCCAGAACGGCGACATCTACGAAGACGTGCTCGGCCCGAAATACGCAGCCATCAAGGCGTATTGGAACGACAAGACGCCCGACAAGCATCGCCCGCTGGAAGAAGCGGTGAGCGAGGAGGGCTTCCGGCACGAGTTCATCGGTGAGGTTGGCGAGGCCGTGGCCGAGCGCGTGCCACCGGATCTGTGGAAACTCCATTGGCCTCTGATGGACACGCCGCCCCGTCGGCGGCTCGCGGTCGGCCTGATGGAGAAGCTGGAGGCGAACCTCAACTGGTTCCCGAAATACCAGGCTTATCTGCGCGAACGGCAACCACCGACACTGATCGTCTGGGGTCCTGAGGATGGCTATATGCCGGCCGCATCGGCCCGCGCCTACAAGCGCGACTTGCCGCAAGCAGAGCTCCATCTCCTCGATGGCGCCGGCCACTGGCTATTGGAAACCCATTTCGATGAGGCGCTTGCGTTGGTGCGCGACTTCCTCGCGCGTTCACAGCCGAGCACCGATGCAACCGTCTGGTAACCTGTTGAAAACGTGGTGATCCCGACAGGGATTGAACCTGTGACCTACAGATTAGGAAGATGTAGGAACCCCAGCGTTTGCGCGGGCTAGCTGATTTGTTGCACTTTTGTTGCAGATAGGGGGCCAAGCAGCGCAGCTTCCGCTGCTGCCATAGCCGCTGCGTCGTCCGTGGCCGGAAACAGGTGGCCATAGGTGTCCATTGTCAGGGCGAGAGTGGAATGGCCCAGCACGTCCTGCACCTCCTTCGGGTTCATGCCCCTTCCGTCGCGCGACTTGGAATTGATCGACCAGCTAGCGAAGAAGTGTCGAAGCGCGTGCAGTCCCTCGTACTTCGCGACCGTGATGAATTGTTGCTTTCCGTTCTCATCAAGCACCGGCTTGCGCCCCTTTGTCCGTAGCACCTTCTGCTTTGTCAGGCCGGCAGCGATCTGCGGCTCCCAAAGGCCGCGGCGCACGATGTTCTCGTGGCGCTGCACGGTGCCGTTCTGCGTGGGGAAGACGAGCCCAAGCTCACCCTTCGGGCAGCGTGTCTTCCAATCGGTCAATGTGTTGGCGACGTAGTCAAACATAGGGATAGTCCGCTCGCCGGCCTCCGACTTAGGACGGCCAATCTCGTTGTTGGCGTCGGCGCGTTGCGTGACGTGGATCTTCTTGTGCTTGAGATCGACATCAGTCCAGCGCAGGCCCCGCAACTCGCTCGCTCGCATACCCGTGAAAATGGCGGTGATGATCAATTCCCGGTAGGCGGCATTAGGCTTGCTGAGTTCCACCAGTATGCTTTGGACTTCCGCTGGGCTCGGGATATCAACACCGATCTTAAGCTTGGCCTTTCGGCGTGCAGCGTGCCGCGCCTCCTTGCCCTTGCGGCGCTGTGACATTTCACGCACCGCATTGCGCACGGAATGGCCGCGTTCCTGGGCCTCGGAAATGATCCCGCTTAGGCTTGTGCGGACGGACTTGACCATCGCGCCCGAACGGCCTGCCTCCTTCAGCTTGTCCATGAACTTGCGCACTTCTGGAATACCGATGCACGAGATTTTTTCATCGCCGATGAACGGCACGATATGGAGGCGGAGGTGCTGCTCGTATTGATCCGCCGTTTTTGTCTCCAGATCGTCCCTCGCTCGCTTGAGCCAATACTCTCCCGCTTTTTCTACGGTGATGTCAGCGGACAGCGGGACGTGTGAGTTGTTTCGTACCTCCACCCCCGTCTGGTCCCGAAACGCCACGGCATCCTTGCGGCGCGTAAATTGTCGAACCTGCCGGTGGCCGGTCTGGTCGGTGTAATCAACGAGATAGGCTTCGGACGTCCCCTTCTTGGTGGTCCACGTGCGCTTACGAATACTCATGTCTCTGTGCTCCTGTCTGGAGCAGCAATGTTGCAGAAAATCCGTTGGTCAGCAACGGGGCGGGTCTAACGCGGTTAATAGCGGGACGCCGGCCAAAGCCTTCGCCTGTAGCGCGACAAGCATGCGCTTCGCCCCAAGTGCGCGCGCGGCACAAAGCTCGCTGCTGTGCGGGGCCTAGTGCGAGGAGTAAAGCGCATAGGCTGCTGCTAAATACGAGAGTGCGATCATCACGTAGGAAATTTGAACTGGCGTCATCTGGGGCGAATCCTTGTTGAAAGTGATTCACCATACGTTACCCTCCGGCGGAACATTACATGAACCGGTCCCGTGTTAGGCCAAACTGACATTGATACCCACTATTCACACCTCAAACGAACTTGTGCACAGCCAAGGGCTTGACACGTTTTCCATAGACAACGGGATTTCGCTCTACCACATAGGAATTTTATCCTAGTCTGCTTTTCGTCCATCAAGGACGTGTTAGACAGGAGAACATCACATGCCCAAGAGCAAAGACGTAGCAGCCGCCAAACCGCAGACGAAGAAATCCCGGGTGCTGGAAATGCTGAATGCCGGTGCTGTTAGCGTCGCAGAGATTGCCGACGCACTTTCGATCAGCAAGCAGGCCGCCTATTCGCTGATCGGCGACGTGAAGCGCAGCGGCGTTGAAATTGCCGGTGCCCTCAAGGACGACGTGATGCGCTACAGCGTGGTTGCTGCAAAGCGCGGAAAGGCCAAAGCAGCCGCCTTTGGCAAGGGCGCTGTTGTCAGCGCTGCCCCATCGGAGGGGAAGGAATGACGATTCAGCAACTCATTGAAGCGCTGACGGCCATTCGCGATGCGAAGGGCGGCGACATTGAAGTCCGCATGGGAAGTAAGTGGCGGTCGCATTCCGTGGCTGAGGCCCAGGTTGTCTTTCAGGAAGCCAACGCCTTCGAACCGTATGTGCTGATCATCGCCGAAGCCAACTGACTCGGATAACGATGGGGCGCTGGGCGACAGCTCCGCGCCCCCGTTGCTGATGTCAGCCTCGCAGCCTGTTGATCCTCTGGGCGAACTTGCCCGCCGTTGGCGCGCTGCGCTTCTGCCGGTAGCCCACCCCATCATCGGATTCCAGAAAACTAGCGACGACCCTCTCCACCGGGAACCCGCCGTAGGCTGACGTAGCTATCACGACCGCGCCGCTGCCGTCGTCTGACGCCTGCACCACAAACTTGTTCCGCTGCTGGAGCAGTGCCGCCACACCTTCCTGTAGCCCCGGCTTGATACCTGCTTTGGCAATTTCAGCGGCGAGCGAGCGCTCTACCATCTCCCTATCCCGCTTGGCTTTCGCATGCCCGGCGGACAGGCGTTCGATCTCGGTTGAAAGGCGATCCATTTCCCCCTCATACCATGCCTTCAGCTCGCGCCCTTCGTCGTTCAGGATGAAGCGGTCTGGGTACTTGGGATGGACGCGATAAGCTTCCTTGAAGTCGTCGGGCACGTCGTCCATCGAGTTGACCAACACTGGCATGCTGAACATGCCATGTTCGTCCACGTACGGCTTTGCCATGGTCGTCCTCCCTTATGCCGCGTCCCGGTAGAGGGCTTGCAGTTCCTCACGCGCCTTCATCGCGGCTTCAGCAAGCGTAATGGCTGGCGAGTTCGCGACGCGTTCGACGAAGCCAACGAATGCATCGCCCTGCGCCTCAGCCAGTGCCAGCGCCTTTTTCAGGCGACGTGACCGCTCATACTGGGCAGCGAAGAACTGGCTCCGGTAACGATGCCGCACAATTCCCATGTAGCCGGGTGTCAGGCCCGAGAGATAGGGCGGCCAGCGCAGAACGGCACCCAGCACTGTCTTGTTCTGCGTCTTGAACGCGTCGTTGATAGCCGCCTTGCGCTGGGCCTCCGTCATCGTCTTGAACGCGGCGCGGAACTCAGCTTCAACGGATGCAGTGACCGGCGACAACGCCGGAGCCGCTGTGTCCTTCTCGAACTGTTCCAGTCCGGCAGCGATTCTCGCCCGGGCGGCATCGAGTTTCGTTGCCACGGCGGCGGACGACGACAGCGCGTGGTTTCGAACTTGCAGAAGCCCGACTTCAGGCACCTGCGTTCTGTCGCGCATTGTCACGTCAGCGAACTTCACGATGCGTTGCGCCGCCTCGCGAGCCGCTTTGATCGAGTTGGCGAGGTCATCCAGATCGTCGTCCTCGACCTTTTCGCGGCTGACAGGATCGACAGCGTGAAACTGTTCGATCAGCCTTTCATCGACTGACACAGGTGCATTGACTGCCATGGATTTTCTCCTTCACACTTTTCTATTTTCGACTACGAGCAAGTGGTAGCTGACCGTCGCAATGGCCGGCGTGATCTCGATGAACCCGACGCCGGTAAACTGCCGTCTGCGCGGTGCCAACATGACCCTCGCAATGTCGCCATCACGACTCATGTACTCGCCGCGATTTCCATCGACCCACACTTTGTCGCCCGAATTGAAAACAGGTGTTTCTATCGGGATTAGCCCTTCCGTGTTCCGCTGGTAGCTGCTGTATGTTCCGTACATGTTTTTGCGGACCAACTTTGCCTCACGTCTCCCGCTCGGGTTACTGAGAAACCCGCTCACGACCCAGCGAAGCTGTCCTGATCCTGCTACGGACAGGGCAACGATGTCGCCGACAGCAACCATCAGATTTCCTCCGCGCGCGCTATGCGGCCCTGCGCTTGCGAAAAGTCGATGGGCGGCTTGCCGTCGCGGTCACGCTGCATCAGCAGCGCGAATTGCCATCGCCACAAAATGAGGTGGTCTGAGCCGCCGCTGTCGCTATCATATTGCACCGCGACGAACAGGTCGTTGAAGCCCGACGCTTTGACCAGCATCTTGCCGTCATGCGTCTCCGCGAAGGGGTGAACGTCTGCCGTAGCGGGCACCGCGAAATAGAGCGTGTCCTGCCGCACAAGGCTCACCGAACCTTTCAGGTATCCAGCTGACGAATAGCCGACTTCAAAGTCGTTGCGCTGCCAACCCTTCCGGATGTCGCATTGGGGGCGCAGGGTGAACAACAAGACCGGGCCGGCGTCGCTTTCGATAGCGCGAATCAGAAAAAAGTGACGGCCCTTGCCGAGAGCGCGTTCGTAGGCGCCTTCCTCGACCGCATAGCCGATGATCCACTTGTGCCCGCGCCGTGATTTTATGATGTCGCCGCTACGCATTTCTGCCTCACATCGGAATTGCTATGGTGGTGGTTTTCGTCTGACGCCGAGCCTGTGCGATCACTGCCAGGCACCCAGCGACGGCGTTCGCCACGTCGTCATGCGCTTCGGCTTTGTGATCGATTGTTTCGCGCCCCGCGCTGGTCACGCGGCGCTGAAGACCGACGAGCTGCGCGACCATCTTCCCGTGGTCCAGCAATTGAATGCTGTGGCTGTTCAGCATCGGCAGGAAGTTGAGGAATAGTTCGGTCTTGGTCATTGGCGACCGCAGGTATCGGATGCCATGCCGCTCAAAAGCAGCCGTCACCCATTCACCACCGTAAGCATCGCCATAGACGCTGTCGCAGCCGTAGGATTTCAGGATAGCCGAAAACTTGGCGACAACTTCTTCAGGCTTAAACGGCGGCTTCGCTTCCTCAAGCCGATCCAAAACAATCAGATCCTTGCCCAGTTGCTGATCGTCTAAGCCGTCATGACCGATTGCGAGCGTGAAGCTGTCACTTGACCCGCCGCTCGGGTCACAGAATGCCCTGTAAGGTTGCCGCAGGGCGTTGGGCAGGATGACCGCCAGTGCCGCAACTACGCAGGCCTGCACTGTTTCAAGGCTCACAAAGGCCTCAAGATCATTCCTGAATTCGCCCAAATATTCGGCGCGCGCTTTGGCTTCATCCTTTTCCAGCGCGCGATCAACGACACGCTGCGCCAATGATGGATTGAAGGTGCGGCTCGCGCCCCTCGCGACCAGGATAAGGGGATCACCGTTTGGACCGAAGTCGCGCTCAACCGCTTGGAACACTTCACCCGACTTTGCGTGCGGCGAGCTAATCGCAATCAGCGGTCCAGATGTCGTCGCGAGCGAAGGGCGCACCGCATTCAAGATTTCCGTATCGGTGTTCGCGCTATTTTCCTCGGACTGGAAAAACGCCAGTTCGTCGAAAATTGCGCCGATACTGGTGACGCCGCGCAGCCCGCGCCACGACGCGGCGCGCACTTCCAGTTCAATGCCGGTCTTGAGCTTGATGACATCGGCGCTGACGTTCTCCACCATCTCCCGGAACAGGGGTAGGTCGGTGAAGGTCGACCGCGCATAGCCGAAAGCGATGCCGGCCTGTTTGGCGTTATAGGCCATGTACAGGAGCTTGCCGGTTTCACCGGGAACCAGCTTGTCGCTCCAGTCACAGAGTCCGGCTAGGTAGGTGCTCAGGACGCTCATCGCCCTCGTCTTGCCGCCACGGCGTCCGACGATGCCCCAGAACTCCTCGACAGGGGACAGCGGTTCGTGGTGGCGCTTCGTCAGCTGCGTGAAGAGTGATCGTTCTTCGTCCGTGAGCGGTTCGCCCAGCAGGGCGATCAGGAGCATCCGCCATGCCTGCCAGCTGTCGCCTTCGAGGATGGTCCCGAACAGGTCCGGGTCGGCAAGGGCTTCGCGCATGGAGATGAGAGGCTTCATGCTGCGCCCTGCCGCTTGGACGCCAAGTGGTCTTCGATGGTCTTGGGCGGCTTGGCTGCTCGCTTCAGGCCCAGCGACTCCAGTAGGCGGCGAAGCGAGTTGGCCGATGTCTGGTACTTCATGAGGTCATCAGTGTTGACCGTGCCCTCGTTGGCGAACTGCACTTCCATCTGTTCCAGTGCGAGGGCAATGTGCGCGGCACTCTTGATGATAATGTACTGGCTCTGGGCGATAGCGTCGGGGCCGCCCAGATCAGCCACGTGCTGCGCGATGACGTCATACAGGCGCTTGGACCATGCCGTCCGGCCATCGACCCCAGGCAACAGGGCGCTGCCGTTTGCGACGCCGCTTTTGCCTTTTGTCTTCTTAGGGACTGGATAGGGTGTGCCCACTATGCATCTGCCGTGTAGTTTGCCTGTGGATTGAAGTAGTGCAATGCTTAGGGCGCGCTGTAACATCGACGCAACATGAACCTTTTTCCGCAATAGTTTGAATCGCTTACATGTGTACTACGGATACAAAAACTGTAGGTCGAGCAAGAGCTTTTAGCCCAGCTGCATCAAGCCCAGTGCTGCAATAAAAAGCGCGAAGTGACCAGATTTTCATCTCACGGCACAACACCCAACATTTACCGATCCTAGAGTGGGAAATTTTGCACTGGGGAAAAAGCGCAAGCCGCAACGGGGTGTGTAAATGTCCCGGTTTGTGAGGTGTGTACCGTCACCGCCCATAGCCATCTGGGTGAAAGGGGTCCCTCCCACTGTCAACCGCGTCCCGATTTAATCGCGCCTGCTGGGCACTGTGCCGCCGTTCCACGACAGCATCTGTCAGTCTCAGTCCCTTGTAGATGGTAGTGCGTTCATTGCCCGTGCCAGTGTCGCCACTGCCCAGTCCGGGAACTGCTGTGCGCAGATTGCGTCCAAACCACTTCTTTGTGCCTGCCCTGTCGATATTGGAGCGCTGGCACCACGCCTCCCACTCGTCGAACAAGTCGTCGATGGTGACTTCAAACCCCGGACCAACCTCACAGCAATCCTTCACGAAGGCGCGGGCAGGGGACGCAAGCATCTCCATCTCGTCCACCACCGCCTCGCTGCGTGACGGCTGGATGAAGTGCCCACGCTGTCGCAGACGCTCATACCCCTCCATCGCCCAATTCAGGATGCCAGCCATTTCAGTCTTGAGCTTGTCGAACAGCCCTCTGTCCTCTTCGCCGAGGAAGCTCACCTCCATCATCAGGACAAGGAAGCGGCTGGCGAGGGCGCCTGCACCATCGGAGAACGCGGGCACCTCGTTTGTCAGAATCATGATGCGGGTATTCAGTCGTCCAATCCACGCGTCCTTGAACTTGCGATTGACGGTAAGCGTGTCCTCGCCGGAGATGGACAGCAGTCGCTCCGCCACTGTGGACTTGTCCGTCCTTGCGCCAATCCGCATGTCAGGCACGATGGCGAGGGGCTTTGGTATGAGCGATTCAAGCCCGAATGTATCGCCAAGACCCGATGCAGTCGGACCGGCGACCGAGTCGCGTCCCAGCAGTTGCGTCAGCACGCGGGCAATAGTGCCTTTGCCTGAGCGGCGTGGACCTACTATGAGGAGTATTTTCTGCTGCGATGTGTCAGGCAGAAGCGTATAGCCAAACCACTCCTGCAGTGCGTCTATCGCCTCCTGATCATCGACAAACACTTGCTTCAGGAATGCCAGCCATCTGCTGGGTGCGGAGGCGTCGGGATTGAACGACACTTCCGATGAACTGGTGTTGAAGAAGCTGGCAGTTGGTTGCCACATCTCGCCGCTCGAGACGTGAAGCAGTCCATTCTTCACTGCCATAAATTCTGACGCCGGCTTGTCGGGATCAGCGTCCATCCATGCAGGCGCTGAAATGTCGTTGCGTAGGCGCGCGGCGGCGCGCAGCGCCTTGGTTACATCAGCCACGCGGGCAGAGTTTGGCTTGAACGGTGCTAGTCCCTCTTTGCCCGGTTGAAAGGCGACGGCGAGGAAGCCCCACGCATCAGCCTCGATCTGCTCGTCGTCGGCAATTGCATAGTGCGAGCCATTCCATACCCAGAAGGTGCTGCGGTGGCGCTGTAGCGTGCGCAGCCCCTTGTCGTCGGTGTAGCGCGCAAGCACCATGCTCCTCGCGCTACGCATCGGGTCTGTCGGATCTAGGATCAAGCGGGGGGTGATGGGGCGCTGCTTGCCAGCTGACAGTCCGGATTGAATTGATTTGCTCGACTCTTTCCGAGCGAGGCCACATTCATCCGCCGCTGCTTCAAGTCGCTTCCGAGCGTCCTCTTCATCAATGTAGCCGTTCGCGACTAGCCCACCTATCGTGAAGGCAGCTTTGTTCAAGTTGTCGTTGCGCTTCTTGCTGCCATCTGGCGTTGCCGCCACCTTGGCACACTCACTCTCCACCAGCTGCATGGCCGCGCCATTGTCATCGTCCGCCGCGTCCACAACTTGCGGGATGGCTGCGGCAGGCGGATCGCCCCTGAACTGCCTTGCTGGGTATGTCTCGACAAGCCATGTCCTGTAGATGCGGACAAGCTGTGGCTCGCCCTTCTGGTGGTAGAAACCAGGCAGACGCATGACGCGGGGCAAATCCTTCACCACCTCGTCACCATCAAACTTTGCGATGAGCTTGCGCTGGGCGGCAGGGAACTCGTCAAGCTCCATTCCCTCGACGCACCAGTACGCGTGCCATTTGCCCTCGGATGTCGTTACCACCACCTGCGGCGGGCAGACATCCTTCAGCACTGGGTCAAGTGGCGCGCCATCCAGATCGACAAAGACAGCGCGGACACGGACAATGTCTTCCGTTTTGCGCCCCTCGCCATTCGTCTCGTTGATGGTAACGAAGACACCGGCACCCAGCTTGTTGAGCTTGATTAATTCGGGGGCGCACTGGCGGAGTGAGCCGTTCAGCACCCGCCCCAGTTTCGGGTCTTTCTTTGGACTGTCGTCGATTGTCTGGAAGGTGAAGAATGTTGCCTCTGGATCAATGATATTCAGAAAGCGCTCAGCCTCGTCGATATCCACGGCAAGTGGCTGTTGTGTCATTACCCTACCCAATAAAATCTGTTGCAACGCAAGGTTGAAGTAGGGTAGCGTTTTGCGAGCATTGCCCAAGCTCGGGACGTGCTTTTTTAAGTGCTCATGCTTCTCCAGAACGCCGGCCTTCTTCCCCGAGGCCGGCGTTTTCTTTGAAGTAGGCGCGCATCGCGTTGTAGGCGAGCAGTGCCTTTCGGACGGCTGCTGTCCATTCATCGGGCGTCATCGCGGGAAGAACGATGTTCCGGTGCCGAAGAAGCTCCAGTTGGAAGGCGTCGAAGGACAAGAGATTACTGTCCGTGATGCTGAACTGCCCTGGGCTTGCGTTGACCGATATGTCGAACCAAGGCTCCTCGATCATGCCGCGTCGTTCTACGATCTGGAAAGGTGCGGGCGTATCCATCACGCCGCCTCCGTTCCGAGGAACAGGTCGTGCAGCTTTTGGCGGGCGACGCACCAGCGCCCAGCAAGCTTGCGAGCGCCAGGGATCGAACCGCTCTCCAGCAGGTAGAAAGCTTTGCGCTCGTCGCAGTTGAGGAGGTCGGCAATCGCCTTCGCACCCCAGATAATATCAAGGTCGGTATTTGCCATGTGTCGGTACTCCGAAATTGAGCACTGACAGTTCTGGCTTGAGACAGTCAGCGCTTGGGTTGCGCGGCCTTGCTCGAGGCGGGCCATATGACTGTCTGGGCGCCCAAAAGGGATGGGCGTGGGGCAACTATAGCGGCCCGCGTAATTATCGCAAGTGCGTGCAAGTGCGTAAAAGTTCGCGGTACTACGGTCCGAATCGGTGTTGCATGATTTGTTGCATGTAAGCGCAGCTAGCACGTGCAAAACCGCGGTAATGCGCGGTAGTAGCCGGTAGGCGCGCAACATAAAATCATCAGATTTTAAGAGCCACCAAATCTCCGCAAAGCCTTGTGCTGTATGGGTTTGCGAGTGGTGATCCCGACAGGAATCGAACCTGTGACCTACAGATTAGGAATCTGCCGCTCTATCCTACTGAGCTACGGGACCACGCGGCCCGACACATAACCGCTTCGGATCGTTTCGCCAAGAGGCAGTTAGGCCGCTCGCTTCGGCTCCACCGCGAACGGACTCAGGCCGAGCCAGGTCTGCATTTTGCGCGCGATATCCTGGTCGCCAGTCAAGATGACTTTCGGCCCGGCCTTCTCGACGGTGATCAGTCCCATCCAGATTTCGGTCATGGTGTGCAGGTCGGTCGAGACGTAGAGATCGACATCGAAGCCCGGGTCGTACCAGCAGAGGTCGACCTCGCCGTGCTTCTCGACGATCAGCCACCACGACCGTTTCGAGGCGGGGAGCTCCTGGTACAGAAATTGTATCACCGTGCGGCCATCGGGCAGCGGCGACGCATTGAGGTTGCGCCGCATGTCCCACATCAGCAGCGACGGATCGAGGTTCTTCAGCGACAACCGCGACTCGACCCATTTCTGCCCCCAAAAGCCCATCGCCTCGACAACGGAACGCAGATCCTTGCCTGCCTCGGTCATCCGGTATTCGAAGATGCCTTTCTCGCCGCGCACCTCCTTGCGCTCGACGATCCCGGCCAGCTCGAGCTCCTTGAGGCGTTGCGACAGAAGGGTCGGCGACATTTTGGGGACGCCGCGGCGCAGATCGTTGAAACGGGTCGAGCCCGCCACCAATTCGCGAAGCAGAACCATGGTCCAGCGGGTGCACAGCACCTCCGCGGCCATCGATAACGGGCAGAACTGTTTGTATCCGGACTGGGTCACGATGTTGCCTTCCCCTCAAACTCCGCCGGAACCATAGGCCTTTCCCAGCGACGCGGCGAGTACAGAAACTGTACCACACCAGTACAGATCGCGGACTGGCTGGCGCGACCCTTGCCGTGCGACCCCTCTGCCGCTGCACGGGATACCCCTGTGCACGACCAGGAGACATGACCCATGACCGCTTACGTTATCGCAGACATCAAGGTGAGGGACCCGAAGTGGATGCCGGCCTATGCCGCGTCGGTCCACGACCTCGTTCACAAGCACGGCGGCAGATATCTGTCGCGCAGCGGCAATGTGAAGACACTCGAAGGCAAGCCGCTCGACACGACGCTGATTGCCTTGATGGCGTTCCCGACCGAGGCAGCGGCGCGCGCCTTCACCGACGATCCTGCCTACGCACCGTTCGTTTCGGCCCGTCAGGGCGGCAGCGACAGCCGTTTCCAGCTGATCGACAACTCCGATCTGGCTGGGACGATCCCGTATCTGCCGAAGGGATGATCTTCCCCTGCATTCGTCGCATCGGGATAGGGATCTCCCAGCAACAACAGCCACAGCGCCCACCTGCCGGACCTCCTTACCTCCGGCGGCCAGCCGGGCTGTGCTTTTCAAGAAGAATGGAATGACTATGACAATCAACTTTCGCAATAGACTTCTCGCTGCCGCGGCGCTGCTGTCGGCCTGCACTGCGTTGGCGCAGGCGCATCAGGCAGCGCCCGCGTCCGGTCCCAATCCGCTGGCCGACAAGGTACGCGCCGCCAACAGCCGCTTCGAGAATGTGGCGGCGGCGACCGCCGAGGGCTATGCGCCGATCCCCTGCGCCAGCGGCATCACCGGCGGCGCCATGGGCATCCACTACGTCAATCCCGGCTACCTCAAGGACGACGCTGTCGATGTCGCCAAGCCGGAAGCGGTGATGTACGAGCCGATGGCCGACGGCACGCTAAAACTGATCGCGGTCGAATACATCACCTCGAAAGGCCCGGCCTCGCTCGATGGGCATCTGTTCAACTTCAACAGCGCGCCCAATCGCTATGGCCTCGGTCCGTTCTATGAGCTGCATGTCTGGGCCTGGAAGGGCAACCCGACCGGCGCGTTCGCGGATATGAACCCGAACGTGTCGTGCGAACCGACGACTGCTGTCAGCCAGTAAGCAGCCGAGCCAGGCGGCGCCAACGCCGCCTGGCCGAATGTGGGAGCAGGCCCCAAAGAGGTCGGGATAGCGGAACTTTCGGGACGCCGGCGCGCTTTAGTGTCCCGAAGGAGACACCGCATGAGCGCCACCAAAGAGTTCTTTCAAACGTGGCTGCAGGAGAATGTCGGCAATTTGCCTGCCGAGAGCGAGGTGAGCGTCGCCGTTCTGGCGCAGCAATTCGAGCAGGACGCCGACGCTGCCGGCTATGGCCACGAGGTTCGCGAAGACGAACTCGGCAATATCCAGGAGGCGATCGAGGCAGCCCTGAAGAAGGCGAGGACAGGCGAAGAACCGCAACCCGCCGACGACAACGAGCTGGCGCCGGTCATGGAAGCGCTGGAGGTCGAGGATCCGAAGAGCGGGCCGTAAGCCAATGCCGAACGGCTACGCCGCCAGCGCTGTTTCCGCCAGCTTCACCCAATAGCTCATGCCGTGCGGGATGACCTCGTCGTTGAAGTCGTAGGCTGGGTTGTGCAGGCCGGCGGTATCGCCATTGCCGATGAAGATGAAGGCGCCCGGCCGCGCTTCAAGCATGTAGGAGAAATCCTCGCCGCCCATCACCGGCTGGATCGCGCGGTGCACATAGCTGTCGCCGGCGACGTCGGCCGCGATGTCGCTGGCAAAGACCGTCTCTTCCGGATGGTTGAAGGTGACCGGGTAATTGGCATTGTAATCAACCTCGATTGTCGCGCCGAAGGCAGCGCCCAGGCCTTGGCAAAGCGCGCGGATGCGCTCTTCGGCCTTCTTGGCGACCTCCTTCTTCAGCGTGCGTACGGTGCCGGCGATCTCGGCGGTCTCGGGAATGACGTTATAGGCATCGCCGGCGTGGAATTTCGTCACCGAGACGACCACCGCCTCGACCGGATCGGTGCTGCGCGAGGCGATCGTCTGCAATGCGCCGACGAGTTGGCTGGTGATGACGATCGGATCGATGGTGCCGTGCGGCATCGCCGCGTGGCCGCCCCGGCCCTTGACGGTGATGGTGAATTCGGCGGTCGCCGCCATGATCGGGCCCGGCCTGATGGCGAACTGGCCGACCGGCAGGCCCGGCATGTTGTGCATGCCGAAAACCTTGGAGATACCGAAGCGCTCCATCATACCGTCCTTGACCATCTCGTTGCCGCCGCCGCCGCCCTCTTCGGCCGGCTGGAAGATGACCGCGACGGAGCCGGCGAAATTGCGCGTTTCGGCGAGGTATTTGGCGGCACCCAACAGCATCGCGGTGTGGCCGTCATGACCGCAGGCGTGCATCTTGCCGGGGACGGTCGAGGCATAGGATTTGCCGGTGATCTCGTTGAGCGGCAGGGCATCCATGTCGGCGCGCAGGCCGATGGTCGAGCCTTCGCCGTGGCGGCCGCGGATGATGCCGACGACGCCGGTCTTGCCCAAACCCGTCACGATGTCGTCGCAGCCGAAAGCCTTCAGCTTCTCGGTGACGAAAGTGGCGGTCTTGAAGACGTCGAAATTCAGCTCCGGCGTCTGGTGCAAATGGCGGCGCCAGCCGGCCACCTCGTCCTGCATTTCGGCGGCTCGGTTCAGGATCGGCATGATGGTTCCATTTCGCTGTTGGAGCAGGCGGTCTTGGCCTGCTGCTTTGCAATTGTGCCTGTTGCCTTGCAACCATGCACGCTGCTTTGCATTGTGCTGCTGCTTCCACATTGTGATCGGCAGCACTTTGCCATGTTGACGTCACATAGAGTAAATAGCACCGCGACTGTGGTCCGGGAACAGAGGGCCGGACCATTATCCTGGCGATCGTGTAACGAAATCTTACGGAGCCAGGTGGGACTGCGGCAAGAGGCTATTTCGGTTTTCATGATGCGCTACAGGCATTTCCTCAAACTGTTGGTGGCGGGCACGGTGGCGCTTGCGTCGCTGGCCGGGCCTGCCTTGGCCAATCCGACAATCCTGTTCGACCTGAACAGCGGCAAGATCCTGCAGCACCAGGAGGCGTTCAGGCGCTGGTACCCGGCTTCGCTGACAAAGCTGATGACCGCCTATGTGGCGTTTCGTGCGATTGCCGCGGGTGAGGTCCAGCTCGATTCGCCGATCAAGGTGACGAAACATTCCGCCGGCGAGCCGCCGAGCAAGATGGGCTTCAAGCCGGGCTCGGTGATGCGGTTGGACAATGCGCTGAAGATGATGCTGGTCAAATCGGCCAACGATATCGCCATGGCGGTCGGCGAGAATATCGGCGGTTCGCAAGCGGCTTTCGCCGAACGCATGAACGCCGAAGCGCAGAGGCTCGGCATGAGCGGGTCCCATTTCGTCAATCCGAACGGGCTCTATTCGCCGGACCAGTATACGACAGCGCGCGATCTCGCTTTGCTGGTGATGGCGATTCGCAAGGAATTTCCGCAATATGCCCCCTGGTTCTCGATCGAAGGCCTTGCCGTCGGCAAGAAGGCGATCTCCAACTACAACCTGCTGATCGGCCGCTATCCGGGTGCCGACGGCATGAAGACGGGTTTCGTCTGCTCGTCCGGGTTCAACATGGTCGGCTCGGCGACCCGCAACGGCCGCACCCTGGTCGCCGTGGTGCTCGGCGAGCAATCGGCCGTCACCCGCGCCGAGGCGGCGGCAAAATTGCTCGACCAGGGCTTTGCAACGCCGGCGCCGAGCTGGCTGACGGTAGCGGCGCTGCCCGCCTATGGCGACACCATGTCGGCCAACGACATGAATGACGAAATCTGCAAGAAGAAGCCGGTCGATGAGCAGTCGGAAACCGCACCCGCCGTCGGCGACAAGGGCAAGGACGTGCCGAAATCGCCCTATCAGGAAAAGCTCGACCATGTACCGACGCTGATCGCCGTCGGCCTTGGCGGCGCCACGGGACCGAAGCCGAAGGCGATGCTCGACGCCTCCGGGCAGGAATATGCCGACGTGCCGCTGCCGACATGGCGGCCGGACCGGGCGCCGCCGGCCGGCGCCGAGCCAGTTGTGGCCGGATCCGCCACCGCCGCGCAGGTCCAGCAGCCGGCCAAGGCGCTGAACTAGCCGCATGGCCGGCTTCCCGATCCCCGTTTCGGTGCTCACCGGCTTTCTCGGTGCCGGCAAGACGACGCTGCTCAACCGGCTGCTGCGGGATCCCGCGCTCGCCGACACCGCCGTCATCATCAACGAGTTCGGCGAGGTGGCGATCGACCATCTCCTGGTCGAGCAGGCCTCCGACGGCATCATCCAGCTCTCCGACGGCTGTCTCTGCTGCACGGTGCGGGGCGAGCTGGTCGACACGCTGGCTGACCTCGTCGACCGCCTGCAGACCGGCCGCATCGACCGGCTTGCCCGCGTCGTCGTCGAGACCACCGGGCTCGCCGATCCCGCCCCCGTGCTGCAGTCGATCATGGCGCATCCGGCCCTGGTCCAGGCCTTCCGGCTCGACGGCGTCATCACCCTGGTCGACGCCGTCAACGGCAATGCGGCGCTCGATGCCCATGTCGAGGCGGTGAAGCAGGTGGCGGTCGCCGACCGTATCGTGCTCAGCAAGGCCGACCTGGCCACGGATGCAGGCGATGTCGAGGCGTTGCGGGCGCGGCTCAGGCAGCTCAACCCGGGCGCCGTGGTGCTCGACGCGAGTCAGGCAAGCGCCGCGACTCTGTTCGATTGCGGCCTCTACAATCCGGCCACCAAATCGGTCGATGTGCAGCGTTGGCTGGGCGAAGAAGCCGGCGACGACCATGACCATAGCCGGCATGACCACAGCGGGCATGATGACGACGGGCATCATGACGACGGGCATGACGGTGGCGATCACCATCACCATGATCATGGTCATGGCCATAGGCACGATTCCCGCGTGCGTTCGCATTCGTTGGTTCACGACGGGCCGGTGCCGTTTTCGGCAATCGAGATGTTCCTCGATCTGCTGCGCTCGGCGCATGGCGAGCGCCTGTTGCGGATGAAGGGCGTCATCGAGCTTGCAGAAGACCCGTCGCGGCCGCTGGTTATCCATGGCGTGCAGAAGATCCTGCATCCGCCGGTGCAACTGCCGGCCTGGCCGGACAGCCAGCGCGGCACCAGGCTGGTGCTGATCACGCTCGACATGCCGGAAGACTATGTCCGCCGGCTGTTCGCCGCCTTCACCAACCAGCCGTCGATCGACACGCCGGACCGGGCGGCACTGGAGAGCAATCCGCTGGCCATCGCCGGGCGGTGAAGCGGCTGATCTCCCCCCTCGAGGGGGAGATGGCCGGCAGGCCAGAGGGGGTTGCCGCGCGTGAAGCGCCAACTTTCTCTTTGGTCGTACATGGCGTCGCGCCAGCCGAGGCAACCCCCTCTGTCGCCTTCGGCGACATCTCCCCCTCGAGGGGGGAGATCACGCGCTCAGCCGCGCTCGACCAGGAAGCGGTGGCCGCCTGCCATCGCCGTTGTCTCGACCAGCCGATGGCCGCTCTCGGCGCAGAAGGCGGGAATGTCGATGACGGCGAGCGGGTCGGTGGTTTCGAGCCACAGGCGGCTGCCCGGCTGCATTGCGGCCAGGCGCTTTTTTGCCTTGAGCACGGGCAACGGGCAGTTCAAGCCTTTGAGGTCGTAGACGGCGGCGGGGCTGGTTGAGGGCCTGTCTTCCTGGCCCCCATCTTCCTGTTCAAGCATGAACCTCAGCCGCCAAACATGCCGAGCAGTTTCTTCTTCAGCCTTGTCGCCGTGCTTTCGGCGTCCGCAGCCTGCGTTTCGGCGACCGGAACGGCCTCCGCGGATGGCGCGACGGTTGCGGTCGCGACAGGCGCTTCGGCCGCTGCCTTGGCAGCATCCTTTTCGGCCAATGCTTGCGCCTTGGCGGCTTCCTTCTCGGCCAGGGCTTGCGCCTTGGCTGCCGCTTTCGCTGCCTTCGCCGCTTCTATCGCGGCAAGCCGCTGTTCCTCGGCCTTCTGCTTGGCAGCCTTTTCGGCGTCGAGCGCCGCCATCTTGCGGCCCGCCGGCGAATCGACGCGGCCCATGCGCGCTGTTTCGGTCACAGTGCCGTCCGGGTTGAGCGAGGGCGGCTCGATCGGCACGCGTTCGCCGCGGGCACGCCGTTTCGACCAGTCGGAAACGATGCTGGCTTCCTTGATCCCGGCGATGGTCGGCTTGGGCGCCGGCACGCTGGCCTTTATGGCGCCGTTGAAGGCCGCCTCATAGGTGCTCTGATAGGCGTTGATGGCGCTTTTCAGCGAATCGGGCTGAGTGGTCGGCGGGCAGGGGCCGGTCGGATTGAAGGTCGAGCCGTCGGCTGCAACCTGGTTGAACACGTAGCGCTTCTCGCAGACGTCGACTTTCGGCGGCACCTTGGTGACCTCGAAATTGTCGTAGCCAACCTTCAGCATCTTCCAGAATTCGTAGTTCGGGTCGTTGCGATAGCGCGCCATATTGGCTGCAGTCATGCGGAACGGAAAAGCCTGGATCTGGAACTCGGTCTGGCCGCCCTGGAAGGCGTCGCGTCCGAAAGCGTAGATCTGCTCGATCTGCGCGTCGGTCATCGAATAGCAGCCAGACGACGAGCAGGCGCCATGGACCATCAGGTTGG
This sequence comes from Mesorhizobium sp. M0174, assembly GCF_040322275.1. NCBI lineage: Bacteria > Pseudomonadati > Pseudomonadota > Alphaproteobacteria > Hyphomicrobiales > Phyllobacteriaceae > Mesorhizobium > Mesorhizobium sp. M0174. The sequence goes on along the minus strand of NZ_JAMYTB010000005.1, from coordinate 97,203 downwards.
AACCGGTGCGGCCATTGGCACGGTCATAGGCGTTGGGGTAGCCGATATTGAAGGACAGGTGGTAATTCGACCGCGGGTTCATCTGGGCCGGGCGGACCGTGTAAAAGCCTTCCGGCGCCTGCCGGTCGCCTTCAGTGAATTTCGGCCCGAGCTTGCCCGACCATTTGCAGATGTCGTAGCTCGCGACCAAGTCGTAGCGGCCGTTGGTCTTGGCCTTCCAGATTTCGAGCTTGCCTTCTTCCTTGAAGATGCGGGCCATCACCGAGGAGGTGCGGACCATCCCCTTGGCTTTCATTTCGGCCAGGATCTTGTCCGGCAGCGGCTTGTTGGCTTGCGGCGCAAAATCCTTCATCGAAGCGTCATTGCAGCCGGCGACGCCGATCGCAGCGATTAGGACTCCGGTGCGGGCAAGCTTGGCAAACATGGATATGGCTATCGTCTTCATCTCTGCGCCGCGGATGCCGCAGCTGCTAAACCGACCACTGACGGACTCTAAGCCCGTTAACCTTGAAAATTCCTTACCGCAAGAATGCGGCGCGTCCCCTTACGGCAAGCCCACTGAGCCGAATGCAGCGGCATTTTTGTGGCGAAACTGGTTCGCGCCGCCACATTTCAGGCCTAGTGCCTGGGTTGGTTACAGATTGCGGCCCATCGCCAGGTATTTCTCGCGGCGATGCTCGCGGAAGTCGGTGTTGGCGCCGGAGAATTCCTTCATCGTCCTGGCGATGAGGTCGCCGGTGGCGGCGATCACCGTTTCGGGGGCGCGATGGGCACCGCCGAGCGGCTCCGCGATGATGGCGTCAATGATCTTCAGCTCCAGCAGGTCCTGCGCCGTGATCTTCATATTGGTCGCCGCATCCTTGGACCGCGTGGTGTCGCGCCACAGGATCGAGGCGGCGCCCTCCGGCGAGATCACCGAATAGATGGCGTGTTCGAGCATGTAGACGCGGTTGGCGGTGGCGATCGCTATGGCGCCGCCCGAGCCGCCTTCGCCGATCACCACCGAGATCGACGGCACCTTCAGGCCAAGGCAGGCCGAAGTCGAGCGGGCGATGGCCTCCGCCTGGCCGCGCTCTTCGGCGTTGACGCCGGGATAGGCGCCGGCCGTATCGACCAGCGTCAGCAACGGGATTTGGAAACGGTCGGCGAGTTCCATCAGCCGCACCGCCTTGCGGTAGCCCTCCGGCCGCACCGAGCCGAAATTATGCTTCAGCCGGCTTGCCGTGTCGGAACCCTTCTCCTGGCCGATGATCGCCACCGGCTCGCCACGGAACCGGGCGAAGCCGCCGACGATCGCCTGGTCCTCGCCGAAGTTGCGGTCGCCGGCGAGCGGCGTGAAATCGGTAAGCAGGCCCTTGATGTAGTCGATGCAGTGCGGCCTGTCCGGATGGCGCGCCACCTGCACCTTCTGCCACGGCGTCAGCGCCTTGTAGGCGTCGCGCAGCGCATCGCGCGAGCGCTTCTCGAGACGGGCGATCTCATCGCCGACATCGACCGCCTCGCCGTTCTCGGCAAGCTTCTTCAGCTCGAGGATCTTGCCTTCGAGATCCTGTACAGGCTTTTCGAAATCGAGGTAATTGTACATTCTTGGGCGGACCGGCAAGTCGGAAGGCAATGACTGACGCAAGCCTGAAAATGCAGGCTGGGCGCGGTGGAACGTCGTTCTCACATAGCGACATGACGCCTAGTCGGCAAGCGGATGATGATCGTTGACCAGACGCATCAGCCGCTCCTCCAGCACATGCGTGTAGATCTGCGTCGTTGAAATATCGGCATGGCCGAGCAACTGCTGCACGGCCCTGAGATCAGCGCCGTTCTGCAAGAGATGGCTGGCGAAAGCATGGCGCAGCACATGCGGCGATATCTTCGCCGCGGCAATGCCGGCCCGAGCGCCAAGCCCTTTCAGCTCGCGGGCAAAGACCTGTCTCGAGAGATAGCCGCTGTCGGAGGCAGCCGGAAACAGGAACGGGCTGTCGGCAAGAGCCGGCACCGCCCCCCGTGCGGCAAGCCATGTCCGCATCGCGGTGCGCGCCTTGGCCGACAGCGGCACCATGCGCTCCTTGTTGCCCTTGCCGCGGACCATGAAGAAGCGGTCGTCGCGCTGTGCCACCGTCACGGGAAGGCCGACCAGCTCCGAAACGCGCAAGCCGGTGGCGTAGAGCACCTCGACCAGCGCGTGCAGGCGCAGCGCCGCCAGCCTGTCGCCGTCATGCATGGAGGGGTCCATCGCCTCCTGCGCCGCGCGGTCGAGCAGCCGGCCGGTATCGGCCTCGCTCATCGTCTTAGGCAGCGGCCGGCCTTTCTTCGGACTGTCCAGCGTGCCGGTCGGATCGTCACCGCGCAGGCCTTCGGCGTAGAGGAACTGGAAGAACTGCCGGATCGCCGACAATTTGCGCGCCTGCGAGCTGGCGGCAAAGCCGCGCGCGGCGATGTCGTCGAGATAGGCACGGATGTCGGCGCTGGTGGCAGCGGCAAGCCCACCGCCGATCCCGGCGGAAGCGTCTTCGAGGTCGCGGCGGTAGGAGGAAAGCGTGTTTTCGGCCGCGCCGCGCTCGGCGCTCATCATCTCCAGGAAGGCTTCGATGCGGGCGGCGCTGTTCATTTTTTGGGATTGAGCTTTTCCGGAGGGATACGCACGCTCATTTCCGCCTTTCTCGGCTCGACGAACATGACCAGGGCGAACATCGCGCCATAGACAATGCCGGCCAGAATCGCGAGCGTCACGACAAAGCGAAACAGTGTTGGCATTAATTTTCGCCCGTCGTCTTATTCTGCATTTCCAACCCTGTGCCCTTATGAGACGCCAATCCGGCCAATTCAAGGGTGAAGCCCATAGTCCCGGTTGCGCCGCGCTTGACGCAAACAGGCTTTTGATGTCGATACGCCGCCAAAGAGGCCCTAGAAGCATGAACGCGCTACCAGCAAATCCTCCGGGCGAGAGCCATGCCGCGCTGCTCGGCCGGCTGGGCGGCCGTTCCATCGTCTTTGTCGGGCTGATGGGCGCCGGCAAGACGGCGATCGGCCGCAAGGTGGCGGCGATGCTGGCACTACCCTTCATCGACAGCGACCAGGAGATCGAAACTGTTTCGCGCATGAGCGTCCCGGACCTGTTCGAGCGCTATGGCGAGGCGGAGTTCCGAGCACTGGAGCAGCGCGTCATCCTGCGTGTGCTGGAGCACGGGCCGCAGGTGCTGTCGACCGGCGGCGGCGCCTTCATGAACGCGCAGACGCGCGAGGCGATCGCCAGCCATGGCGTTTCGGTATGGCTGAAGGCCGAAATCGATCTGTTGATGGAGCGCGTTTCCAAGAAACAGAACCGGCCGCTGCTGAAAAGCGCCGATCCGCGCGCCGTGCTGGAACGGCTGATGGCGGAACGCTACCCGGTTTACGCCGCGGCCGATGTCACCGTGCCGACCCGCGACGACCGCAAGGAGATCATTGCCGCCGAGGTGGTGGACGCGCTGCGCGGCCATCTCGGCGTTGCCGACATTGACGAGGTGCGGACGTGAGCGCCGATGCAACGGTCTCTGTCGAAGTGGGGCTTGGCGAGCGTGCCTACGATATTTTGATCGGTCCCGGCCTGCTGTCACGCGCCGGCGCCGAGATTTCGCGCCGTCTGCCGGGGACGCGGGCGGCGGTCGTCACCGACGAAAACGTCGCGGCCGCGCATCTCGCGACGCTTGCGGCCGGCCTGGCAAGCGGTGGCATCCAACATGCCGTCATCACGTTGCCGCCAGGCGAAAAGACCAAGAGCTTTGCGCATCTCGAAGAGGTGGTCGATGGCGTGTTGGCCGCCAAGCTGGAGCGCGGCGACGTCGTCATCGCGCTCGGCGGCGGCGTCATCGGCGACCTGGCCGGCTTTGCCGCCGGCATCGCGCGGCGCGGCATGAATTTCGTGCAGGTTCCGACCTCGCTGCTGGCGCAGGTCGATTCCTCCGTCGGCGGCAAGACCGGCATCAACAGCAAGCGCGGCAAGAACCTCGTCGGGGTGTTCCACCAGCCCAAGCTGGTGCTGGCCGATACCGAAGTGCTCGACACGCTGCCGATCCGCGAGTTTCGCGCCGGCTATGCCGAACTGGCCAAATACGGGCTGATCGACCGGCCGGAGTTCTTCGCCTGGCTGGAAGAAAACTGGCGCCAAGTGTTTGCCGGCGGGCCGGAGCGGGCTGCGGCCATCGCCGAGGCCTGTCGTGCCAAGGCCGACGTCGTTGCCCGCGACGAGTTCGAGACCGGCGACCGCGCCCTGCTCAATCTCGGCCACACCTTCGGCCATGCACTGGAGGCGGCGACCGGCTATGACGGCGCACGGCTCGTGCATGGCGAAGGCGTCGCCATCGGCATGGCGCTGGCGCACCGCTTTTCCTCAAGGCTCAATTTGGCGAGCCCCGACGATGCGGCGCGCGTCGAGGCGCATCTTCGCGCCGTCGGCCTACCCTGGCGCATGGCCGACATTCCGGGCGAATTGCCCGACGCCGAGCAGCTGTTCTCCTTCATCACCCAGGACAAGAAGGTGTCGCGCGGCGCGCTGACCTTCATCCTGACGCGCGGCGTCGGACAGGCCTTCATCGCCAGGGATGTGCCGGCCTCGGAAGTGCTGGCGTTCCTCAGGGAGAACCATCCGGGTCGGCAGGAAAGCCGCCCGGGATGAGTCAGGCCGGCTGGATCGCGGCTGCAGTGCTCGCCGGCCTAGGCCTGCTGGGCTTCGTCCTGCGCCGGCACCTGCTCGCCGCCTTCGGCTATGAGCTGCAGCGCATCGAGCCGCAGCGCTCGGCGCGCGAGGAACTGCGCGGCGCCGTCGACGATTTCCGCCGCGACGGCCAGGTGGTGCGCGAGGACCGCGCCCGCATCGGCGGCCTGTTCGACCTCGAGGAGCTCGAAGTGTCGGACGTGATGGTCCACCGCACCAATATGCGCTCGGTCAATGCCGATGACCCGCCCGAAGCGGTGGTTCGCGAGATCCTGCAGAGCCCGCACACCCGCATGCCGTTGTGGAAGGGTTCGCTCGACAACATTGTTGGCGTGCTGCACGCGAAGGATCTGCTGCGCGCGCTGAACGAGGTCGGCAACGATTTCTCCCGGATCGACGTGATGAAGATCGCGTCTAAACCGTGGTTCGTGCCCGACACCACGACGCTGCAGGAGCAGCTCAACGCCTTCCTGCGCCGCAAGGCGCATTTCGCCATCGTCGTCGACGAATATGGCGAGGTCGAAGGGCTGGTGACGCTGGAGGACATCATCGAGGAGATCGTCGGCGAGATCGCCGACGAGCACGACATCGATATCCAGGGCGTCAAGCAGGAGGCCGACGGCTCCGTCGTCGTCGACGGGACGGTGCCGATCCGCGACCTTAACCGGGCGCTGGACTGGAACCTGCCGGACGAGGAAGCCACCACCATTGCCGGCCTTGTCATCCACGAGGCGCAGTCGATCCCGGATGAAAAGCAGGCCTTTACGTTTCACGGCAAGCGCTTCGTCGTCATGAAGCGCGACAAGAACCGTATCGCGCGGCTGAGGATCAAGCCGGCGATGCTTGGCGAATGACAGTGCGCACCGTGTGGCAGCCGTGGGCAGTCAGGAGTCTATGACAATCGATCGGCGAAGCCTGCTTCTGGTGTCGATGGCGGCGCTGTTGCCGGGGCAGGCGGCGGCATTGCAGCTGCGTTCGCCGTCGCCCGAAACCTTCGACTATGGGCCGGCCAAGCTCGACATCTATTCCCGCGACGGCGCGAGCGGCCTGCCGGTCGTCTTCTTCGTCCATGGCGGCGCCTGGCGGGTCGGCAGTCGCGGCAACGTCAATGCCAAGCCGCAATTCCTGCTCGACAATGGCTTCTGCTTCGTCTCGATCGACTACCGGATGCTGCCCGAGGCCGACGTCGCCACCCAGGCGGCGGATGTCGAACTGGCCTATCGCTACGTCCGCGCCAACATCGCCAGGCATGGCGGCGATCCGGACCGGATCGTCGCGATGGGCCATTCGGCCGGCTGCCATCTCGTCGCATTGACCGGCCTGCGCGGCGGCCTGCCCGGGGTCGCGGCGCTGATCCTCGACGACACCAGGGCTTACGACCTGGAGGCATTGGCCAGGAGCGGCGGCATGGCAGGGGTCTATGCCCGCGCCTTTCCCGATCCGGCGCAGTGGCGCGCGCTGTCGCCTGTCACCTATTTGGAAGGCCGCAAGCACCCGCCGACCTTCATCGCCCATTCACGGGCGAAAGCCCGCGCGGCGGACGCGCAGGCCTTCGCCGGGCGTCTGCGCGCCACCGGAACCAGGGTCACGCTGTTCGACGGCAGCGCCTATTCGCACATGTCGATCAATCGCGACTTCGGCACCGAGGGCGATGCATTGACCACAGCGGTGATGGCCTTCTTGAGGTCGAGCGTCGGCTGATCTACCAGCGGGTCTTTTCGCCGGGCGCCGCCGGCTCGATCGCCAGGGCATGCACGCCGGACTTCAACTCCTCGGCCAGCAGATCGTTGACGGCGCGGTGACGCTCGACGCGGCTCATGCCGGCAAAGGCTGGCGCGACGATGCGGATGCGGAAATGCGTCTCGCCGGCGCCGTCGAAGGCAGCGTGATGGCCGGAATCCGCGTGATGATGACCGGCATGGAGATGGCTTTCGTTGATGACGTCCAGCCGTTCCGGCGAAAACGCCTTTTTCAGCTTATCTTCCATCGTTGCCTGTATGGACATCGTCGCTTCCCTTCACCACATCTATGTCATCGCACAAAATTCGCCATTCGCCGGTTTTATGCCGCGATTCAGCGGTTAGGGCGATCATCGCGAAAATGTCAATTCTTGTTTCGCATCCGCGAACGGCCCATAAATGGGTGAGATGAAGCCGTACCCAAAATATTTCGAGAAGATTCGCATCCGCCCGGAGAAGGACGCGGAGCTGAAGTCGCGTTCGCCGATCTGCCAATGGGATGGCTGCAAGGAGGCCGGTACCCACCGCGCGCCGGTCGGGCGGATGAAGGAAGGCGAGTATTTCCAGTTCTGCTTCGACCATGTGCGCGAGTACAACAAGGGCTTCAATTATTTCTCGGGCGTTCCGGATACCGAGATCGCGCGCTTCCAGAAGGAAGCCATGACCGGCCACCGGCCGACCTGGAAAATGGGCGTCAACGGCGCCTCGACACGCTCCTCGCCCGACTTCGCCCAGGCGCGTTCCGGCCGTGCCGGCTACTACAATCGCATGCGCGATCCCTTCGACCTGTTCAAAGGCCCGAAGGACCCGCGCGAAGCACGCGAGCGCAAGGCCAAGCCGCTTGAGGCCAAGGCACTGGAAACGCTTGGCCTTGATACAAAGGCAAGTGGCAAGGATATCAAGGCGCGCTATAAGGAACTTGTGAAACGCCACCATCCGGATGCGAATGGCGGCGACAGAGGTTCGGAAGACCGGTTCCGCGATGTGCTCCAGGCGTATCGCGTGCTCAAGCAGGCAGGTTTGTGCTGAGCGACCATACGGTTCGTGTCGCTTTCCAACTTTCATAAGGTTGGAAAAGGCTCTAAGACCGCCCCCGAACAAAATCGATTGCCGGCGAAACGCGGCGTTTCGCTTGTGGAGACGTTGATAGAGATGAACAAGGTCGATCGCGACATCGCCAACCTGCCCGACACCACGGTGTCGGTGAAGGAGACATTCGGCTTCGACTCCAAGATGGTGGTGCCGGCCTATGCGGTGACGAGCGAGCATGTCCCCGACATCGACCCGGACTACCTGTTCGACAAGAACACGACGATGGCGATCCTCGCCGGCTTTGCCTACAACCGTCGGGTCATGGTGTCGGGCTATCACGGGACCGGCAAGTCGACGCATATCGAGCAGGTCGCCGCCCGCCTCAACTGGCCCTGCGTGCGTGTCAATCTCGACAGCCATGTCAGCCGTATCGATCTCGTCGGCAAGGATGCCATCGTCGTCAAGGAAGGGCTGCAGATCACCGAATTCCGCGACGGCATCCTGCCCTGGGCCTATCAGCACAATGTCGCGCTGTGCTTCGACGAGTACGATGCCGGCCGCCCGGACGTGATGTTCGTCATCCAGCGCGTGCTGGAATCGTCGGGCCGGCTGACGCTGCTCGACCAGAGCCGGGTTATCCGCCCGCATCCGGCCTTCCGGCTGTTTTCGACCGCGAATACGGTCGGGCTCGGCGACACCACAGGCCTCTACCACGGCACCCAGCAGATCAACCAGGCGCAGATGGACCGCTGGTCGATCGTCACTACGCTGAACTATTTGCCGCACGACAATGAAGTGAACATCGTGCTGGCCAAGGCCAAGCATTATCGCGACGGCAAGGGCAAGGAGATCGTCAACAAGATGGTTCGTGTCGCCGACATGACGCGCTCGGCCTTCATCAACGGCGATTTGTCGACGGTTATGAGCCCGCGCACGGTTATCACCTGGGCCGAGAATGCCGAAATCTTCGGCAATATCGGCATGGCGTTCCGGCTGACCTTCCTCAATAAATGCGACGAGCTGGAACGCTCGCTGGTCGCCGAGTTCTACCAGCGCGCCTTCGGCGAAGATTTGCCGGAATCGGCGGCGAATGTGGTGCTGGGCTAAGCAGAGTCTCGATGGCGGGTCCGGGCGACAACACACGAAACAAATCCAAGACCGGCGCTGAGGCCGACAGCTTCAAGCGCGCGGTTACCGTCTGCATGCGCGCCATCGCCGGCGACAAGGATCTCGAGGTCGGTTTCGCCAAGGACCGGCCGGCGCTGGCCGGCAGTCGCGCCCGGCTGCCCGAACTGCCGAAGAAGGCATCGAAGGCGGATATCGCCATTACCCGCGGGCTCGGCGATTCCATGGCGCTGAAGCGCGCCTGCCATGATACGCGCATCCACACCAGGCTGGCGCCGGAAGGCAAACAGGCCCGCGCCATCTACGACGCGGTCGAGCAGGCCCGGGTCGAGGCGATCGGCAGCCGCGCCATGCAGGGCGTCGCCGACAATATCGGCTCGATGCTCGAGGACAAATACGCCAGGGCCAACCTCGTCGACGTCAAGGACAAGGCCGACGCGCCGATCGAGGAAGCGCTGGCGCTGATGGTGCGCGAAAAGCTGACCGGCCGCACTGTGCCGAAGAGCGGCGAACGGCTGGTCGATCTCTGGCGCCCCTGGGTCGAGGAAAAAGCCAGTGCCGATCTGGACGGGCTGTCGGCAAAGCTCGACGACCAGCAGGCGTTCGCCCGCGTCGTGCGCGAGATGCTCGCCTCCATGGAAATGGCGGAGGAGCTCGGCGACGACCAGGAGACGGAAGACTCCGAGGACAACGACGAAAACCAGCCGCAAGGCGAGGAGCAGAGCGAGGAGGGCGGCGAAGACGATTCGGGCTCCGAGCAGTCGCAGTCCGAGGATACCGAGGCATCGTCGGACGACGAGCAATCGGCCGAGACGGAAGCCTCCGACGCCACCGCCGAGGATCTCTCCGACGATGACGACGCCGATGCGGAGACGCCCGGCGAGGCGCGCCGCAACGACAATCCCTTCACCAATCTGCCGAAAGAGATCGACTACAAGGTCTTCACCACGGCCTTCGACGAGACCGTTGGTGCGGAGGAACTGTGCGAGGAGGAGGAGCTCGACCGACTGCGCGCCTTCCTCGACAAGCAGCTCGCCAACCTTTCCGGCGTCGTCGGGCGGCTGGCCAACCGGCTGCAGCGCCGCCTGATGGCGCAGCAGAACCGCTCCTGGGATTTCGACCTCGAAGAAGGCTATCTCGATCCGGCACGGCTGGTGCGCGTCGTCATCGACCCGATGCAGCCTCTGTCCTTCAAGCAGGAGCGCGATACCAAATTCCGCGACACGGTGGTGTCGCTGGTGCTCGACAATTCGGGTTCGATGCGCGGCCGGCCGATCACGGTCGCCGCGACCTGCGCCGACATCCTGGCGCGCACGCTGGAACGCTGCGGCGTCTCGGTCGAAATCCTCGGCTTCACCACCCGCGCCTGGAAGGGCGGGCAGGCGCGCGAGAAATGGCTGAAGGAAGGCAAACCGCCGAACCCCGGCCGGCTCAACGATCTGCGCCACATCATCTACAAATCCGCCGACCACCCGTGGCGGCGGGCGCGCCGCAATCTCGGGCTGATGATGCGCGAGGGCCTGCTCAAGGAAAACATCGACGGCGAGGCGCTGCTGTGGGCGCACAACCGGCTGATCGCGCGGCCGGAGCAGCGCAAGATCCTGATGATGATCTCGGACGGGGCGCCGGTCGACGATTCGACGCTGTCGGTCAATCCGGGCAATTATCTCGAGCGGCATCTGCGCGCCATCATCGAGCTCATCGAGACGCGCTCGCCTGTCGAGCTTTTGGCCATCGGCATCGGCCACGACGTCACCCGCTACTATCGCCGCGCCGTCACCATCGTCGATGCCGAAGAACTGGCCGGCGCCATGACCGAGCAGCTGGCCTCGCTGTTCGCCGAGGAAACCGTGCGGGACACGCGGCGCGGCGGCATGCGGCGCGCCGGATGATTTTTTCCCGCGGCGGCTTTTGGCAGAAGCTTTTGGCCGCCAGTGCGTTGTTAGGCATCAGTTTGGCGCCGGCTATGGCCTCGGTCGAGCCGGCCGAAATCTCGGCACGGCCGATCAGCGAATTCCATATCGGCCGGCCGGACAAACAGTTCGGGCCGCTCGAATTCGTCGGCGGGCTCGAAATGACCTCGTCGACGCGCGATTTCGGCGCGCTCTCGGCGCTTCGGTTCCTCAAGCCCGGCAGCGATTTCATCGGCGTTGCCGACACCGGCTTCTGGTTCTTCGGCACCCTCGTCCACGATGCCGAGAAGCGGCCTTCCGGCATCCAGAATTTTCGCATGCAGCAGATGGTCGATGCGGCCGGCCAGCCGATCGACGAGAAATGGGCGGTCGATGCCGAAGGCCTCGCGGTCAAGGACGGTATTGCCACGGTCGGTTTCGAGGGCGATCACCGTATCGCAGAGTTCAAGATCGATCCGGACGGCATGAAGGTGCCGTTCAGGCAATTGGACTTCCTGATCCCAGCCTGGGAACTTCGCCGCAATCGCGGCTTTGAGACCGTCACCCGCGCCAGTCCCAACGGGCAGCACGCGGGCGGACTGGTCGTGGTGTCGGAAAAGAGCCTCGACAAGGCCGGCAACATCTTTGCCGCGATCATCGAAGGGCCGCACAAGGGCGTCTTCACCGTCAAGCGCAATGGCGATTTCGACATCACCGACGGCGCCTTCCTGCCGGACGGCGACCTGTTGCTTCTGGAGCGCAGTTTTTCGATGGCCGGCGGCGTCAAGATGCGGCTGCGGCGCATCTATGGCGAAGGCGTCGAGAAGGGCGCCGTCGCCGACGGGCCGGTGCTGCTCGAAGCCGACATGGGCTACCAGATCGATAACATGGAAGCGCTCGACGTCTGGACCCGCGACGATGGCGCGCTGATCGTGTCGCTGATGTCCGATGACAACCACTCGATCCTGCAGCGCAATCTTTACCTGGAATTTGTGCTGCACGAGGATTGACGCGCGACCGGCCTGCTGGCTGACAGCATCGCTGGCGTTTCCGCGCCGTTTTGCAGCGCAGGCAATTTCCCTTGCAATTTCGCCTGGCGATTTTCTCTGGCAATGACCCGCGTCGCGGGTTTTCCAGCCGGCTCTCACCATTTGCAAAAATACTTTAGTCGTGACTTGACAGTTGGTGTCATCGGCGAAATACTCAAGTCCATGCTTAAGTATTCCGAGATCGACAGCATCCTGCGGGCTCTTGCCGAGCCGACGCGCCGGGCAATCCTGGAAAGGCTGAGCCGCGGGCCGGCCACCGTCAGCCAGTTGGCGGAGCCGTTCGGCATGACCTTCGCCGCCGTGCTCCAGCACCTCCAGGCGCTGGAAGCGTGCGGGCTGATCCGCAGCGAGAAGGTCGGACGCGTGCGCACCTGCCGGATCGAGCCCGGCGGGCTAGCCCCGCTCGCCGACTGGATCGCCGCGCGCCGTACGCCCGCCGAACGCCAGCTCGACCGTCTCGGCCAGATCCTGGCGGAGACTGACCAACCGAAAGCAACACTCCACGAGCAGGAAAAGGACGACAAGAAATGAACCAGATTGCCCCGGTTAACGACGAGCACTCCGTCATCCATTCGACCTTCACGATCGAGCGGACCTATCCGCAATCGCCCGAGAGCGTCTTCTTCGCCTTTGCCGACAAGGCGACGGTGCGGCGCTGGCGCGTCGAAGGCGACGGGTTCACCATCGCCGAATTCACCTTCGATTTCCGTGTCGGCGGTGGCGAGGTTTCGCGGTTCAGCTACCAGGGCGGCCCGGAGATCAGGCTCGATGCGCAGTTCCAGGACATCGTCCCTGACCGGCGCATCGTATTTTCATACCGGATGGCGGTCGGGGCGCAGCCGCTGTCGGCGTCGCTCACCACGGTCGAGCTTGCACCTTCCGGCGAGGGCACCCGCCTGACCTATACCGAACAGGGTGCGTTCTTCGATGGCGTCGATTCAGCGCAAGGGCGCGAGGAGGGCACACGCGGGCTGCTGCAGGCGCTCGCCGCCGAGCTTCAGAAGGCGAAGTAGAGGTTCGTCGGCGTGGCGGGCGGCGACCACAAGGCCCGCCCGGATTGCGAGGTGGCCTATTGCCCCTTGGTCGCGAGCCAGACGATGTGCCGGGCGCCGCGCTTGCCGTGAGCCCGCACCTTGACCTCCTCGACCGTGAAGCCGCCCTGCTTGAGCCTTCGGGTGAAACCTGCGTCAGGGCCCTGCGACCAGACCGCCAGCACACCGCCGGGCTTGAGAGCTGCTCTCGCGCTGATCAGGCCGGCTGCGCTGTAGAGCGCATCGTTGGCCTTGTAGACGATGCCCTCGGGGCCATTGTCGACATCGAGCAGGATCGCGTCCCAGGTCGATGCTTCCGAACGGATGAGCTGACCGACATCGGCCTCGCGAATGCTGACGCGCCGGTCATCAAGGCAGCCGTCGAAAACCTCGGCCATCGGGCCGCGCGCCCAAATCACGACTGCCGGCACCAGTTCGGCAACGGCGACCTGCGCACCGTCGCCGAGCTCGGCCAGCGCCGCGCGCAAGGTAAAGCCCATGCCGAGGCCGCCGATCAGGATGTTTGGGGTCCGGCGGCCGGCAATCCTTTGGCAGGACAGTTTCGCAAGCGCCTCTTCGGAACCGCTGAGCCGGCTGTTCATCAGCTCGTTCGGGCCAAGCATGATCGAGAATTCGCCGCCGCGCCGCTTCAGGCGGAGTTCCTGTCCGCCGTCAGGCGTTTTTGCCGAGTCCAGTTGAAGCCAGGGGATCATGCTCGATAGTCTTTGAGCATGATCTTGTCCGAAAACCGGTTCCCACTTTTCGGGATCATGCTGCCAGTGCCGGCTGGCTCCAGCGGGCGGCAAGCAGCCGGTAGGGGATCAGCGCCACCACCGCTATGACCAGCTTGACGCTGAGATCGCCGAGCGCCCAGGATACCCAGCGCATCGTCTCGACCGGCAACACACCCATCAGCGGCGCGGTTTCCAACGCAAAGCCGTCGTTCGGTCCGGCGAAGGCGAAAGCCGCCGCAAAGGCGACGGTGAAAAACACCACCGTGTCGAAGACAGAGCCGACCAGCGTGCCGACAATCGGCGCGCGCCACCAACTCTGCCGGCGCAACCGGTTGAACACGGTGACGTCGAGCAACTGCGCGGTGAGGAAGGCGGCGCCCGAGGCCGCGGCAATGCGCACCAGCCGGTCGGCGGCGGTCTCGAATTCGATCAGGCCGTGGCGAAACAGCAGCGGCGGGATGACGATCGAGCAGATCACCGCTGTCATGAAGCCGATAAAGACGATCCTGCGCGCCACCGCCGGCCCATAACGGCGATTGGCGAGATCGGTGACCAGGAATGAGAACGGATAGGTGAAGGCGCCCCAGGTCAGGATGTCGGCCAACGACAATCCGCCGATAGCACCCTGCATCGGGAACTGCACGAGGATGTTCGAGGCCACGACGACGAGCGCCATGGCCGCCACGAAGGGCAGGTACCGCGAGAGGAAGATCATTTTTTTATCCTGGGTAATGGAACCAGCGGAACGCGATCCGGAACCCGGGTCACGCCCTGGAAGGCGGCTGCCGCCGAAAAACTCAGGCGGCCGGCTGTTCGGCGAGCTTCTTGGCGATCTGCTTCTTCAACAGGCGGGCGCGCTGCGACAATTCCTTGGCATCGGCCTTGGCCAGGAAGGCATCGAGACCGCCGCGATGCTCGACCGAACGCAGCGCGTTGGCCGAAATGCGCAGGCGCACATTCTGGTTCAGCGCTTCCGAGATCAGCGTCACATTGACGAGATTGGGCAGGAAGCGACGCTTGGTCTTGTTGTTGGCGTGGCTCACATTGTTGCCGGACATGACTGCCTTGGCAGTGAGTTCGCAAGTGCGGGACATGATACTAACCTTCGGTTCTCGGTCCTGGCCAAACATTCGACCCGCGCCGGGTGGCGCGCGGTTTCGGTCAGGCGGCCTCATGGAAAAAGTTGGCGTTCCATAGTTGCATTTCGCCGAGGCGTCAAGCTTGGGGGTTGCTTCGGGGATGGGGAATCGCACTTTCGGAGTAGGTGTCGTCAGTGAAGCTGCTGATCGCCCTCTTCTGGAGGAGATATTGCTGTCCCGCAGTTCTCTCAAGACCTGGGTTCCTCGCCCACCGCATGATGGTTGCGCTCTCCCCACTTTCGTGGGGCGAGGAGCCCAAGCCGGAGTGAAGCCGCAACCCTTTCCCTCATCCGGGCCGAGGCAGATCCGCAAATTCGTCGATGGCCGCATTTTGTTCTTGCTTTGTGCCGGCAGCTATGCTACTAATTTAGGTATGGTGCTGATTCGCACCGACGACCCGCCCGCCGAGGCGGGTTTTTTTCTGGCCCTGGACCCTCCCCAGCGTTCCCTGCCGACGCCGCCTTTCACATTAAGGCCGGAATTCAGCCTATAAGCGGTCGCACAGGGACATGCCAGACCGGAGCCGCCCGTCCGGTCGACAACCAAGGACCCGCCATGCCTCGTTCTTTCCTCCATGCCCTGGTCGTGCTGATGGCCGTCGCGCTGTCGACGACGGTTTCGGCCGCTGAGCCGCAATCCTTCACGGGCGAGTATTCGGTATCGTTCCTCGGCCTTTCCGTGGCCAAAGCGAAATTCTCCAGCCATTACGAGGGCGACACCTATTCGATCGAGGGCAGCGTCTCCGCTGCCGGCCTCGCCACTTTGTTCGACGATACGCGAGGTACGATCTCGTCGAAGGGCAAGATTTCGGGCAAGCGGTTGCAGCCGCAAGCGTTCCACGCCGACTACACCTCCGGCAAGAAGGCATCGATGATCGACATCCGGTTTGCCAACGGCGTCGTCACCTCGACCAAGGTCGTGCCTGAGCCGAAGAAGCGCAATCCCAACAACTGGATACCGCTGGCCGGCAGCGATCTCGTATCGGTCCTCGACCCCATGGCCGCGACCGTCATCCATGCCGACAGCCTCGACCAGGTCTGCGGGCGCACGGTGAAGCTCTATGACGGCGAAATGCGGGCCGATCTCAAATTGACCTACGAGTCCAAAGGGTCGATTTCGGTGGCCGGCTACAAGGGCGATACGGTCACTTGCAGGCTGGGCTTCGAGCCGGTGGCCGGTTACCGCAAGAACCGCAAAGCGCTGAACTACCTGAAGAAACGCAGCCGCATCATGGTGACGTTTGCACCAGTCGGCCAAAGCGGCGTATATGCGCCGATCCGCGCCACGGTCAGCACGCAAATCGGTCCGTTGACGATCAGCGCGGAGCGGTTCGAAGCAAACGAATAGGCGTGATGGTGCGCCGCCAACGGGGCACGGGGCGACGGGTATGGCGCGCGCAACACTGATCGGCTTCTCCGCGGTCGCCATGTGGGCGCTGCTGGCGCTGCTTACGGATGCTTCGGGCGCCGTGCCGCCGTTCCTGCTTTCGGCAATCACCTTTACGATCGGCACTTGCGTCGGGCTGGTTGCCCGGCTGTTGATGCCGGCAGCCGATGGCGCCGCGAAGATACCGCGCCAGGTCTGGGTGATCGGCATTGCCGGCCTGTTCGGCTACCACTTCTTCTACTTCACCGCGCTGCGCAATGCGCCGGCCGTCGAGGCCAGCCTGATCGCCTATCTGTGGCCGCTGCTGATCGTGCTGGGGTCGGCGCTGATGCCGGGCGAGCGGCTGGCCTGGAATCACGTCGCCGGCGCGCTGCTCGGCCTTGCCGGCACGGTCCTGATCGTCACCAAAGGTGGCGGGCTTGCCTTCGACGCGCGTTATGCCTTCGGCTACGCCATGGCCGGCGTCTGTGCGGTGCTGTGGTCGTCCTATTCGCTGTTGTCGCGGCGCTTCCCGTCGGTGCCGACCAGCATCGTTACCTGGTTCTGCGCCGCCACCGCGGTCCTTTCGCTGGTCTGCCACCTATTGCTTGAACAGACGGTGCTGCCCGCCGGCGCCGGCCAGTGGCTGGCCGTGCTCGGCCTCGGTCTGATGCCGGTGGGGGCGGCGTTCTATGCCTGGGACATCGGCGTCAAGCGCGGCAACATCCAGGTGCTGGGGGCGGCGAGCTATGCCGCGCCGCTGCTGTCCACCCTGGTGCTGATCGCCGCCGGCTTCGCCCAGCCGTCATGGCGCATCCTCGCCGCCTGCGTGCTGATCACCGGCGGCGCGGCACTCGCGGCGAAATCGCTGTTCCTGCGCAAGAGGGCTACGAGCGAGGCAAACGCTTGATGCCGTTTCCCGGCGGCATCGATGCCAATGCCAATGCGACGCTGGTGTTTTCGCTGGCGGCGGCGGTGATTTACGCGTTCAGCCTCGGCATGCCGCCGCGCCTTTCGCGGTCGGCGGCAAGGACGTTGGCGGTGGCGATGCTTGCGGTGCTGGTCGTGCAGCAGGGCGGTCCATGGCTGCTCGTCGCCGCACTCGGCGTCAGCGCCGTCGGCGACGCCCTCCTGTCGCGCGACGGCGAGAAGGCATTTCTTGGCGGCGCAACCAGTTTTCTTGCCGCGCACGTGCTTTACGTCGTGCTGTTCCTGCGTGCCGGCGGCGGCCTCGGGCTGCTTTTGGCCGAGCCGTGGCGAGCAGCGATCGTGCTGGCGATGGCCGTGTTGGTGTTGGCGATGGTTTTCGCGCTCCGGCGCCGCGTCGGCCCCGCCTTGCGTTTGCCGATTGGCGTGCATGCCGCGGCACTGCTTGCCATGGGCATTGCGGCGCTCACCCTGAACAGCGTCGGGGTCATTGGCGGCATCGTCCTGCTCATCCTGTCCGACGGGCTGCATGCCGCGGAAAAGTTCCTGCTGCCCGCCATCTCGCCGCACCGCATTTGGGTGCGCCATGCGGCATGGGCGCTGTATTACGTCGGCCAGCTGGCGATCACGCTGGGTTTCCTGCTGGGCTAGGTGCCTATGGGGTTCCCGGCAGCCAGCCTGGTTCGGCAAGTTCGAAGGCGGCGAAATCGAAACCCGGCGCCACAGTGCAGCCGACCAAGGTCCATTCGCCGAGGCTGCGTGCCGACTGCCACCAGCCTGCCGGCACGACGATCTGCGGCCGCTCGCCTGCAGCGAGCCCGGTACCGAGGATCTCCTCGATGCCGGGACCGCCTTCTCGATGTATCGACAGCGCCAGCGGCGCACCGTCATAGAAATGCCAGACCTCGGCCGCGTCCTTGACCCGGTGCCAAGCCGACAATTGGTCCTTCTCGAGGAGGAAATAGATCGCCGTCGAATGGCCGCGCGTGCCTGCCGAGCCGTCGCGAAAGGTCTCGGCATACCAGCCGCCTTCCGGATGCGGCTTCAGGCCGAGCAGAGCGATGATTTCGGCGGAACTGGTCATGACCCTAGCTCCTGGCGCCGCTCAGAAATTGTCCTTGCGCTTGCGGATCTCGGCGAACACTTCGGCGTCGGAGGCCTTCTCCAGGCCGAGATGTCTGCGGATCGCCGGATCGTGCCAGCGCAGGAACGGATTGGTCGACAGTTCCTCGCCGATCGTCGTCGGCAGCGTCGGCTTGCCGTCGGCGCGCAACGCCTCGACCTTGGCGGCGCGCTCTTTCAGCGCCGAATTGGTCGGGTCGACGGTCAGCGCGAAACGGGCGTTGGCCAGCGTATATTCATGGCCGCAATAGACGACCGTGTGGGCCGGCAGCGCCGCGAGCTTCTTCAGGGATTCGTACATCACCGGCGGCTTGCATTCGAGCAGCCGCCCGCAGCCGAGCGCAAACAGCGTGTCGGCGGCGAAAGCTACTTTCGACGCCGGCAGATGATAGGTGACATGGCCCGCCGTGTGGCCGGGCGTGGCGATGACCTCGATCCGCTCGTCGCCGAGGCGGACAACCGAGCCCTGTTCGACGGTTTCGTCGATGCCGGGAATCTTTGCCTTTTCGGCTTCCGGACCGACAATGCGCAGCTTGAAACGCTCCTTCAGCGCCAGATTGGCCTCGACGTGGTCGAGATGGTGGTGGGTGGTCAGGATCATCGTCGGGGTCCAGCCGGTGCGCTTGATGGCCGCCAGGATGGGCGCCTCCTCGGGCGCATCGATGAGCGCCGTCTGGCCGCTTTTCGGGTCGTGCACCAGCACGCCGAAATTGTCGCTGCGGCACATGAATTGTTCGATCTCGACCGGCATCGCATCTCTCCCTTTATTGCCGCAGACATAGGGCGCCTGCCAGCCGATGTCATCTGCCTTTGTTGAACTTGGACTGCTTCGAAGCTACCGTTCCGCGCATGCATTCAGACATTGTCGATCTCCGTTCGTTTTATTCGACCACGCTCGGCCGCCTGGCCGAACGCTCGATCACTATGGCGCTGTCCTCGATATGGGCCGTAGTGCCCAACGAGCGGCTGGTCGGTCTCGGCTATACCTTGCCGTGGCTGGAACGCTTCGGCAGCGATGCCGAGCGTGTGTTTGCCTTCATGCCGGCAACACAGGGCGCGGTGGTCTGGCCGGCGACGGGGCCGACGGCGACCGCGCTGGTCTTCGACGAGGAACTGCCGCTGGTCGATTCCTGCATCGACCGCATGCTGCTCGTCCATTCGCTCGAACATGTCGAGAACCCGCGCGAGACGCTGAACGAGATCTGGCGGGTGCTGTCGCCGGCCGGCCGTGTCGTCATCGTTGTGCCCAACCGGCGCGGCGTCTGGGCGCGCTTCGAGCATACGCCTTTCGGCAATGGCCGGCCGTTCTCGCGCGGCCAGCTCACTGAATTGCTACGCGAAGCGAATTTCACGCCGGCGGCATGGTCCGATGCGCTGTTCTTCCCGCCGTCGCCGCGACGTTTCATGATGCAGTTCCACAATGTGCTGGAACGCGCCGGCCGGCGCTTCTGGCCGATCTTTTCGGGCGTCATCGTCGTCGAGGCGCAGAAGCGGCTCTATCAAGGCGTGCCGGTTGCCCAGCGCGCGTCCCGCCGCGTCTTCGTGCCGGTTCTCTCGCCGCATGGCGCCCCGACGCTCGGCCGGCTGTCGCGGGCCGAACATCCGGCGCGGGCAGGATGACGCGTTCGTGATCTCGGACAGGCTTTTTCACGCCTATCTGACGCGATCGGGTTTGCTGTCCGATTGAAGGCCGTGCGGCCGATCCCTATGACCGGTTCGGCATCGCTCCGAATGCAAGGATTTAACCAATGGATGATCATCCGGATGTCGAGGCCAGCGCCCAGAAGCTTGCCACCTCGATCGAAGCCAGCAGCCTGGGTGAGCAGCTGGCAACAATCAAGATAGCGCTGACCACCTCGCCGGTGCGAAAGCAATTGTTTTGGGCCGCGATCGGCATCGTCGCCGTCATTGTCGCAACCTCGGTCGGGCAGATTCTGCTCAATCGCTGGAACCAGCCGTTCTTCGACGCGCTGGCGCGGCGCGACATGCCGGCCTTCCTGCATCAGCTTCTGGTCTTTGCGGCAATAGCCGGCGGGCTGCTTCTGTTTAACGTGGGCCAGACCTGGCTCGACCAGATGATCCGCCTGAAGCTGCGCGAGGCGCTGACGCTCGACCTGATCGGCGAGTGGATGCGGCCGGCGCGCGCCTTCCGGCTGGCCCATGCCGGCGCCATCGGCGTCAATCCCGACCAGCGCCTGCAGCAGGATGTCGCGCATCTCTCGGATCTTTCCACCGGCCTCGGCATCGGCCTGCTGCAGTCCTGCATCCTGCTTGCCTCATTCGTCGGCGTCTTGTGGTCGCTGTCTTCCGGCTTCGTCTTCCACATAGGCGGCCATTCGCTGGCCATACCCGGTTACATGGTCTGGGCGGCGATCCTTTATGCGGGCACCGCCTCCTGGTTGAGCTGGTTGGTCGGGCGGCCGCTGATCCGCTTCAACAACGATCGCTATACGCGTGAAGCGGAGCTGCGTTCTTCGGTGGTTCGCGTCAACGAGAATGTCGATGCCATCGCGCTGGCGCATGGCGAGGCCGATGCCAGGCGCCGCCTCGAATTCGATCTCGGCATGGTGCTGGGCGCCATGCGGCACATCTACCGCGCCCAGATCAATCTTTCCTGGGTCACCGACACCTACGGCTGGATCACTGTCGTCGCGCCGATCCTGGTCGCCTCACCGGTCTATTTCGCCGGCGATATCAGCTTTGGCGGTCTGATGATGGCAGTCGGCGCCTTCAACCAGGTCCATTCTTCGCTGCGTTGGTTCATCAACAATATCGGCGGCATCGCCGATTGGCGCGCTACGCTGATGCGGGTCGCCGACTTCCGCATCGCGCTTGGCGACACCGACGCGCTGCACCATACGGAAAGGCGCATTTCGTTCGGCGAAAACCCGGACGGCAGCCTGACGTTCGAGAAACTCGAGGTCGCCTCGCCGGAGGGATGCACCAAGCTTGCCGAGCCGCATGTCGAAATCCGCGCCGGCGACCGCGTCATGATCACCGGAGATCCGGGCGCCGGCAAGACGCTGTTCTTCCGCGCCATTGCCGGTCTGTGGCCATGGGGCAGCGGCCGCATCGGTATGCCGGCCGGAGAAGCGCCGATCTTTGTTCCGCGAACGCCCTATTTCCCGCTCGGCAGGCTGCGCGAGGTGCTCAACCATGCAGACGGCGCGGCGGAGGCGAGCGATGCCGAGATCTCGGAGGTGCTGGCCGATGTCGGGCTGCAGCGCCTGTCGTCCTCGCTCGATCGCTCGGCGCGCTGGGAGCGTGAACTCAGCGACGACGAGCAGCGTCTGCTGGCCTTTGCCAGGCTCGCCTTGCGACGGCCGAAATGGGTGATCATCGACGAGGCGCTGGACGCGTTCGACGGCCCGACGCTGAGGCAAGTGCTGTCGATGCTGGAGAAGCGCCTTCCCGACGCCGCGATCCTCAATATCGGCCGCGGCCAGCACAATGGCCGCTTCTTCCGGCGGGCGTTGACGATCGTCAAGGATGCCGGCCAACCGGCCCTCAAGCCGGCCCGTATCAGGGCAGGGGCCATCGAACCGCCCCCGGCCATCGCCTCGGCTGGCCGAAAGAAATAGAAACCAAGCTTTATTTCGCCGCGATCGCGGCGAAAAACTGTCGCGATCGTTTCAGATGGGAACGTTTCGATCGGCCATGCTTGACGCTCTCGCCCTGCTCGCCTGCCTTGCCTGCGCCCCCGCAGCACCTGCGGCCGCGCCGGCCAATGCACTTGCCGTCGATGTCGAGCTGGTGCTGGCCGTCGACATCTCGCAGTCGATGGATGAAAGGGAGTTTGCCCTGCAGCGCGCCGGCTATGTCGCGGCGCTGCGCCATCCCGACTTCATCAACGCCGTGCGTGCCGGCACCTCCGGCCGCATCGCCATCGCCTATTTCGAATGGGCCGGCACCATCCGCGACGACGCGGTCATTGCCTGGCAGGTCGTCGACAGCAAGGAGAGCGCCAACGCTTTCGCCGACAAGATCGCGGCCCGCCCGTTCAGGAGCTTTCGCGGCACCTCGATTTCCGGTGCAGTGGCTTTCGGCGCCGAGCTTTTCAACGGCACGGCCTTCACGGGCAAACGCCGCGTCATCGACGTTTCGGGCGACGGCCCAAACAACACCGGCTTGCCGGTCACGACGGCACGCGATGCGGCGCTGGCGAAGGGCATCGTCATCAACGGGCTGCCGATCCTGATCAGCCCGTCACCCACCTTCAGCCATCTCGACCGGTACTATGCCGAATGCGTCACCGGCGGGCCGGGCTCGTTCGTGCTGCCGATCTATGCTGCTTCCGAATTCGCCACCGCCACTCGCCGCAAACTGATCCTCGAGGTCAGCGGCATCGAGTATCCCAAGGTGGATCCGAGGACGATCCGCATCGAGGCACCGATCGACTGCCTGCAAGGCGAGCGCGACCGGCGGTTTTTCTCGGACCCATATTTCCCGGAACTTGATCGATAAGGCTGGCCCAGGGGTAGGTTAGGCCGGTGGCAGGCCGAAGGCCGGGAACAGAGATGGCCCGAGCGGCCCTATGAAGATCGTCAAGGAAGCGATCCCGCCCTCGGCTGCGTCGAACACGTGCAGGGAATGGGCCCGCCATTCAGGGCCATCGTGGCTGCGGGAATAAACTCCGACCGTCGGCTGGGCATTGGCCCGAGTGGCCAGCGTGCGGAAGCCGCCAAACCTCGGCCAGACGGTCTCGAAGAAACCGCGGATCGCTTCGCGGCCTTGATACCATTCGCGCCAAGGCGGCATTGTATAGATGGCGTCCTCACGCAGCAGCTCGATCAAGCTGTCGAGATTGGCGGCCTGCCATGCCTGCATGTAGCGTTCGAGCAGCAGGCCTTCTTGGGGGCTGGGCCGTGATCGGCTGGCCGGCCGTCCCTGGGGATAGCGCGCCGCCAGCGTTGCGCGGGCGCGCTGCAACGCGCTGTTGATCGAAGCCGTCGATCCGCCCAGCAAACGCGCCGTCTCGACGGCCGACCATCCCAGGACGTCGGCAAGCAGCAGCGCGGCGCGCTGCCTGGGTGGCAGATCCTGGATCGCTGCGACGAAGGCGAGCTGGACGGCCTCGCGGCTCTCGTAACGGGCTTCCGGACCTGGCTCGCTGCCGGCAATGTCTGGAAGCTCGGCGTCGGGGTAGGGCTCCAGCCAGGCGATGTCGGCTACGGGCCCGCCTATGGCCGCCCCGTGCGAGGGCGGCCGTCCGGGTTCCCGGAGAATGCGATGCGCCCTCGACCTCGCCTTGATGGCGTTGAGGCAAGCGTTGGTCGCGATCATGTAGAGCCAACCACGAACCGAACCTCGCCCGTCGAACTCCGACCTGGCACGCCAGGCGCGAAGCAACGTGTCCTGGACGAGGTCGTCGGCCTCGTGCAGCGAACCCATCATGCGATAGCAATGCAGCTTGAGCTCGCGGCGATGGGCGGCCGTGACCTTCTCGAAGGCCAGCCGATCGAGGATCGGCTGGCGTGCTGGTTCCAGGGGTGGTTGAGCGTCTGTCATGCGGGCTGTGCGGTTACGAGTGAGCTTTGCATTACGCGCGCCTCAGGCGGCCGGTGCAAGCCCGCTACCGCTGACCATGAAGGAACTGCCTTGCGGCTGGCCGGTGGCGAGCGCGACCACCGCCCGTCCGACGTCGGCCGGGGTTTGCATGTCGGTCATGGCGGCGATGAAGTCCGCCGGCTGGATGCCCATATAGGCAGCGACGCTGTCGACGCCGGCCTTGCCCACGCCGGTTTCCGGCATGATGCGCATCGGCGCGAGCGCCATGAAGCGAAGGCCGAGCCCGAGCCGGTCGGCTTCCTTCTGGCTATGACCGGCCAGGAACATCTGCATACGTTTTGCGCCGGCATAGCCGCCGGTATTGGGTGGTCCGCCGGTTAAGGCGGCGCCACTGGAGATCAGAACGATACGGGTTCCCGGCTTGAGCGGACGCCGCAGAGCGGCCCGGCAAAACAGGAACGATGCCTTGACGTCCGTGTCCCAATTTGCCGAGAACGCCTTCCAGTTCTGTTCGTGCACCGGCGCGGAAGGGGCCAGCGCGCCTGCGCAGATTACCAGCACGTCCGGCTCCAGCGCGGCGAAGACCTTATCGGGGGCGGAGTCCACCGTCGCATCGACCGCGAGCGTCGTCACGCCCGAGACCTCCCAGGCAAATTGCGCCAGGGCCTGTTTTCCGCGGGCGACGGCCAGCACCGTCGCTCTCTCCTTGAGGGCGGCCTCCGCGATGGAGCGGCCCACCCCACGGCTGCCTCCGACGACTACAACATTCTGACCTTGCAACGATCCCATGGATCACCTCTCTGTTCCCGGCCGCCGGACCATCCAGGCGCGCTCATCGATAAGGACAGCGCAGGCGTGCGGAAATCATCGGCGCCAGGCGGAAATATTTTTCAGGTGACAGCAGGGCTCGCGCACGGCCCTGTTCGGAGCAGCAACGGCAGAGGCGCGTCGGTTTTGTATTCAGTGTCATTACCTCGGGGGTAATCGACCTGCGTGCAAGGTCTCGGCAAACTGCTCCCATCAAGCCGGTTGTCCGGCTTCGACCACCAGGGAGTACAGCCATGACCGCCTACGCCGTCGCGCATATGCGCCAGGTCACGCCGGGGCCGCAGATCGTCGAGTACCTGCACAAGATCGATGCCACGCTGGAGCCGTTTGGCGGGCGCTTCATCGTGCATGGCAGCGAGGTGGAAGTCGTTGAAAACACCTGGCCGGGCCACCTCGTCATGATCGAATTTCCAGACATGCAGCAGGCGCGCGCATGGTACCGCTCGCCCGCCTATCAGGAGATCTTGCCGCTGCGCACCGAGAATTCTCAGTCCGACGTGGTCCTGGTCGATGGCGTCCAGCACCCGCATAAGGCCACCGACGTTCTCGAATAAGGGGACGATCTGCGACGATTGGCTCTTATCGTTTCAGCAGAAACACCGCCTGCTGGCCGAAAAAATTCCAGAACCACCACGGCATCGAGAAGCCGATCCGCTGGCCATTGGCGTCGAGCGCGGTCGCCTTTTCCACCGTCGCGCCAAGCTCGTCGCACAGATTGACGAAATCGCGAATGGTGCAGAAATGGATGTTGGGGGTGTCATACCAGGAATAGGGCAGGTCCTTGGTCACCGGCATGCGGCCGTTGAACAGTAGCGAAAAGCGCACCCGCCAGTGGCCGAAATTTGGGAATGAGACGATGGCGCGGTTGCCGATCCTGAGCAGTTCGTCGAGCACCAATTTCGGATTGCGGGTCGCCTGCAAGGTCTGCGACAAGACGACGAAGTCGAAGCCCTTATCGGGATAGAATTGGAGATCCTTGTCGGCATCGCCCTGGATGACCGACAGGCCGCGCGCCACGCATTCGTTGACGCCGCGCTGCGACAGTTCCAGCCCGCGACCGTCGACCTTCTTGGTCGCCTGCAGCAATTCGAGCAGCAGGCCGTCGCCGGAACCGACGTCCAGCACCCGCGACTGCGGCGGGATGAGATCGGCGACGACCTCGAGGTCGACGCGCTGGGCGCGGTTGACGCTCATGGGCTCGTCACTTGCCTGGCGCATGAGCCTGATCCGAAAAGCCTGCAACTTTTCGGGGTCATGCGCCGAGCCCTCTGGCCCGCGCCGCCGAGGCGATGAAGCCTTTGATGGCGGCAAACAGTTCCGGCTCGTCGAGCAGGAAGGCGTCGTGGCCACGGTCGGTTTCGATCTCGACGAACGATACCGAGGCGCCGGCCGCGTTCAGCGCGTGCACGACCGAGCGGCTCTCCTCGGTCGGGAACAGCCAGTCGCTGGTGAACGAAACCAGGCAGAAGCGCGTCTTGGTGCCGGCGAAGGCATCGGCCAACCGGCCGCCATGGTCGGCGGCGAGATCGAAATAGTCCATCGCCCGGGTCATGTAGAGATAGGAGTTGGCATCGAAGCGATCGACGAAGGTCATGCCCTGATGGCGCAGGTAGCTCTCGATCTGGAAGTCGGCATCGAAGCCGAAGGTCAGGGCTTCGCGATCCTGAAGGTTGCGGCCGAACTTGCGGTGCAGCGCTGCTTCCGACAGATAGGTGATGTGAGCGGCCATGCGCGCCACCGCCAGCCCCTTTTCCGGCCGCTTGCCGTGCTCGAAGTATTTGCCGCCATGCCAGTCCGGGTCGGCCATCACTGCCTGCCTGCCGACCTCGTGGAAAGCGATGTTCTGCGAAGAATGGCGGGCGCCGGTGGCGATCGGCAGCGCCGAGAAGACGCGCTCGGGATAGCTCGAGGCCCATTGCAGCACCTGCATGCCGCCCATCGAGCCGCCCAGCACGCTGAACAGCTGTTCGATACCGAAATGCTCGACCAGCATCAGCTGCGCGCGCACCATGTCGCGGATGGTGATGATCGGCAGGTCGAGCCCGTAGGGCTTGGCGGTGGCGGGATTGGTCGAGGCGGGGCCGGTGGAGCCGAGACAGCCGCCGATGACGTTGGACGAGATGACGAAGAAACGATCGGTGTCGATGATCTTGCCGGGGCCGATCAGCACTTCCCACCAGCCTGGCTTGCCGGTCACCGGATTGGTGTTGGCGACATGCTGGTCGCCGGTCAGCGCATGGCAGACGAGGATGGCGTTGGAGCGCGCGTCGTTGAGCGTGCCATAGGTCTGGTAGGCAATCTGGAAGGGCGACAGCAGCGTGCCGGCGTCGAGCTTGAGCGGCTTGTCGGCGCCGAAACGCAACACCGGGCTCGACGGCTGGTCGGCCTCGTTGTTGGTTTTTCGCGCGCGCAAAGCGACCATCACATCTCCTTGCCCGGCCTTCAGTTGTCCACCGCCGGTCTGGGCAACAACCAGCCAGGCAACAAAAAACCGGCCATGCCTTCGCAAAGCCGGTTACAAGATGCAAACGGCCCTTTAGCAAGTTGTTTAACGTGGCTGCAAGCCGACCGGCCAAATCACCACGGGACTTTCGCTGCTCTTCTAGGACCGACGCATGGCTTCGTCAACGGCAAGTTCTTGATCCCGAATTGCCGCCCCTCGACATTCCGGGCCACGGCTTGTATTTCCGCTGCGGCCTCCGGATGGAGGCAATCTCGACGGATTTCATGGAATGAGCCAGATACCGGATCAGACACGTCCAAGGCCCCGCGCCGGCATCATGGACATCGAAGCCTATGTGCCCGGCAAGAGCGCGGCGCCTGAAGGTGTCGCCAAGGTCCATAAATTGTCGTCGAACGAGAACCCGCTCGGCCCTTCGCCAAAGGCGATAGAGGCCGCGCGCGCGGTCGCCGACAAGCTCGCGGTCTATCCCGACGGCAGCGCCAGGCGCCTGAGGGAAGCGATCGCCGAGGTGCACGGGCTCAACCCGGCGAACATCGTCTGTTCCAACGGCTCCGACGAGATTCTGGGCCTGCTGGCGCAGACCTACCTCGCACCCGGCGACGAAGCGATCATCACCGAACACGGCTTCATGGTCTACAAGATCTACATACAGTCGGCCGGTGCCGTCCCGGTTACGGTCAAGGAGACCGATGAACGCGCCGATGTCGATGCAATCCTTGCCGCGGTGACGCCGCGTACCAGGATCATCTTCCTTGCCAATCCCAACAATCCAACCGGCACCTACGTGCCGTTCCAGGAGGTGCGCCGCCTGCATGCCGGCCTGCCGCGAAACGTGCTTCTGGTGCTGGATGCCGCTTACGCCGAATATGTCCGGCGCAACGACTATGAAGCCGGCGTCGAGTTGGTGGGCAGCGCGGAAAACGTGGTCATGACCCGCACTTTCTCCAAATTGGGCCTGGGCGGGGCGCGGATCGGCTGGATGTATGCGCCGATGCATATCATCGACGCGATCAACCGCGTGCGCGGGCCTTTCAACGTCAATGCGACTGCTATCGAGGCCGGTATCGCGGCGATCCGCGACCGCGTCCATATCGAGCGCAGCGTGGCGCATAACGAGACCTGGCTGGCATGGCTGACCGAGCAATTAAGCGGGCTCGGGCTGCGGGTGACGCCGAGTGTCGGCAATTTCATCCTTATCCACTTTCCCGAGGAGAAAAAGCATTCGGCGGCGGCCGCCGACGACTACCTCAGTGCGCGCGGCTACATATTGCGGCGCGTTTCCGGCTACGGTTTTCCGAACGCGCTGCGCATGAGCATCGGCACCGAAGAGGCCAACCGCGGCGTTGTCGCCGCACTCGCGACATTCCTGAAAAGCTAGAACGCCATGACCTCACCGATGTTCGAAAAGATCGCGCTGGTCGGCATCGGCCTGATAGGCTCGTCGCTGGCCCGCGTCATCCGCCGCGAGGGGCTCGCCGGCCAAGTCGCGATTTCGACGCGCAGCGAAGCGACGCTGGCGCGGGCGAGCCTACTCGCCCTCGGCGACACCTACACGACGGATGCGAAAGAGGCGGTTCGCGATGCCGATCTGGTCGTCGTTTCGGTGCCGGTAGGCTCTTCGGGTACCGTCGCCGCGGAGATCGCGCCGGCGCTGAGGAAGGGCGCCATCCTCACCGATGTCGGCTCGACCAAGGCATCGGTGATCGCGCAGATGCAGCCGCATGTGCCTGATGGCGTGCACTTCATCCCCGGCCATCCTTTGGCCGGCACCGAAAAGTCGGGACCGGATGCCGGTTTTGCCGAACTGTTCGAGAACCGCTGGTGCATCTTCACACCGCTGCCCGGCACCGATGCCGATGCGCTGGAAAAGCTATCCGAATTCTGGCGCCGCTGCGGCTCCAACATCGACACGATGGACCCCCAGCATCACGACATGACGCTGGCCATCGTTTCGCACCTGCCGCACATCATCGCCTATAACATCGTCGGTACCGCCGACGATCTGGAGTCGGTGACCAAGTCCGAGGTCATCAAATACTCGGCTTCCGGCTTTCGCGACTTCACCCGTCTCGCGGCGTCCGACCCGACCATGTGGCGTGACGTCTGCCTGCACAACAAGGATGCCATCCTCGAAATGCTGGCGCGATTCTCGGAAGATCTGTCCTCGCTGCAGCGGGCGATCCGCTGGGGCGACGGCGAAAAGCTGTTCGACCTGTTCACCCGCACCCGCGCCGTCCGCCGCTCGATCATCGAGGCCGGCCAGGACATCGACGTACCGGATTTCGGTCGCCAGGCAGTCGAACACCCGCCGAAGGGATAAGCCGCGGCAGGCCGATCGCAGGCCAGACAGGCTTGGAGCGGTTTATCGTTTCACGGAAACGCCGAACCGCTCGGTCTCTTTGTTTTTTGCGCAACTCCGGACGGAAGACCGTTCACACTTTTCCTGGAATTACTCTAGTCGAGCGGCTTGATCTTGCCGAGCGGGATGAAGCCGAGCGAGGCCTTGCCCTTGACGATCTTCAGCGGCATCGACGGCTGGTTGCCGAGCATCGCCAGTCCGGCAAAGCCGGTTTGGATCTCTTTCTTCTGCTCGGGGATGGCGGTGGCAAGGATCGCCGCCACGGCCTTTGGATCATTGAGCTTGATCATCAAGTCGGCATTTATGAGACCGTCGCCATCGACCGACAGCGGTCCGGAAAGGGTGATGCGCGCAGTTCCGGACGACAGGTCGAGCTCGTGGATTTCGGCCGTGAGGCCGCGCAGGCTCTTCGGATTTGCCTTGATCAGCGTCACGCCGTTCTTCAGGGTCACATCGCCGCTGCCATCGAGCGGCGGCAAGACGCGCCCGTCGATGGCCGCCGCGTCGATTTCGAGATCGGTGAAATTGCCGGCATAGTCGATGGCCGGACCGTTTGGGCGCAATTGCCCGCTGGCAGTTCCGGCGCTGAACAGCGAGACGGGATCGGTATCGTCTGTCGGATCGGTCTGGCCGGACAGGCCTTCTGCCTGCAGCGAGAGGCGTCTCGGCAGTGGCCAGGACAGCTTCATGTCGGCCCGCAGATCATCCCAGTCGATCCAGAGCGGGGTCATGCCGGGAACGGAGGTCCTGAGTGGCCCCCTGAGCTCGGCGGCAGGCGACAGAAGCCGCGTGATCTGGGTGGCAGCGTTGATCTTGCCTGTCGATGCCGCGACGTTGCGGCTGTCGTCCTCGTAAGCCAGACTGTCGCAGGAAAGGGTGAAGCTGAAGGGATAGCCGCTGACCGCGAGATTGGCACAGTCGGCCTTGATGCCCTTGTCATCGAGATCGGCGACCGCCTTGTCGGCGGCGCTCTCGACCAGATCCGCCAGGTAGAACCAGCCCGCGCTGTAGATGCCGAACAGCAAGAGAATGAAAGCGGCAAGCCACAACAGGCGGCGACGCTGGCTGGGCGGCGGGCGCTCGTCACTTGACGTCATGCTGCGGCTTTCGTTAACGCGGGTGGCACGGGCGGGCTGTCGCTTGCGGCAACAACAGGTAGACGGACTGAAACACCACCGGTGGAGTGGTTCGTTACAATCAGGCTTGGCGATATGGGCGATTTTTGGGTTTTTGGCTACGGCTCACTGATCTGGCGGCCGGGATTTGCGCATGTCGAGACGCGGCGTGCCCGCCTGCATGGCTACCGCCGTTCGCTCTGCGTCTATTCTTTCGTGCATCGCGGCACGCGCGAACGGCCGGGCCTGGTGCTCGGCCTCGACCGCGGCGGCTCCTGCATCGGGCTGGCGTTCCGGGTTCCAGGCGAGCTGCGCAACGAGGTCATCACCTATCTGCGCGAACGCGAGCTGGTCACCAACGTCTATCTCGAACGTGTGCTCAGCATTCGCCTCGACAAGAGTGAAACGGATGGGGGCGAGACGGTCGACGCCATCGCCTATGTCGTGGATCGCAGCCATGAACAATATGCCGGTGCGCTCGACCCGGCCGAGGCGGCGTCCGTCGTTCGCGGCGCCGTCGGTCAGTCGGGGAGGAATGAGGATTACGTGCTCAGCACGCTGGAGCACCTCGAAGCACTGGGTATAAGCGATCATTGGCTGGAAGACGTGACGAGACGGGTGGCGACGTAGCGCCTTTTATCGTTATTATGATGTTTTCGGTGCCGTGACGCGGGCTACATCCTGAAAATCTGTTTACCAAGATCGGCGCGATCCAGGCTGTTTGCCACCGCAAGCTTGAACTCGGTCAGCGCGTGGAGACCGCCGACAGGAACGTGGAAGCCCGGCTGGCCAAAGATGTCGATGATCTCGCGTAGGACAGGCCGGTCGGCTTCGGCAGGCGGCGAAAAGAAGTAGCGATAGATATTTGCCCTGATTTCGACGCCGCTCAGCAGCACATCGAAATTGTGCAGTTCGAAGCGCTCAGCACCCATTCCGCCATTGATCACCATCTGCCCGCCGAGCGCCAGGGTGCGGATCAATTCGCCGCTGACAGGTCCGCCGACATTGTCGACAATCCCGTTCAATCCGGCGCCGCCGGTGATATCCATCACCGCTTCCCGGATACTTGCCTTCAAGTCCGAAAGGTCAAGAATGGCAGAGGCGCCAAGCGTCTTCAGGTCGAAGCTCTGGTGCGAGCGCCGCACAAGCGCGATGACGTTGATGCCGCGTCGTTGGGCGAACTGCATCACCATTGTTGAAATCGACGAATAGCCGGCCGTGACCAGCCACTGGCCGGGCTGCACACGGGAATCCGTCAGCAGATCCCACGCGGTAATGGGGTTCACCATCTGCCCGGCGCGTTCGACCGGATAGTCCGCAGGCAACGGGATCAGCCATTCGGCGGGAATGGCCGCGTACTCGGCCCAGCTGCCATAATAGCTGAACGCGACAAGCGTGCCCGGTTCCAGCAAGACATTCGCGCCAACGGCTTCGACGATGCCGGCACCTGGTTTCCCGCGATCTGCCGGGGAAAATGCGGCTTCTTCGGTTCGGGATAGAGGTCCTGGATAAACAGGAAGTCGCCCGGATTGATCGAGGCCGAGACCATCCTGACCAGCACCTCGCCGTCGCCGATGCGCGGCATCGGCAGGTCGTCCATGTAGAGCACGTCGCGCGGCGAACCGATGGCGTCAAATACGATTACTTTCATGCCGTTCTCCATAACAAATGATCCCAGGCCAACAGTCTGCGCCCGGCCCGACCGCGTCGGCGCGGCGGAACCTACGGTCGGCCGGCAAAAGTCAGAATTGGCAGATTTGACAATCTATGTGCCAAACTTGCCAGATCGTTTCTTCAGAGGCTGCTGGTTTGGACATCCGGACCAGCGCCTTGAGGCCGGACACGGCGCGGCGGGTCGCGGCTTTGTGAAGCGCCGGCGGGTTGGCAAAGAAGCTATGCGTTTGACGTTGCCACGGCGCGACATAGGTTAGCCCAGTCGGCGGCTCCCATCCGCCCCAGCATGAATCACCATGGAGATCAGTCTTGCAGAAACGTCGTCTCGGTCGCACCGACCTATCCATCGCGCCATTGGTTCTGGGCGGCAATGTGTTTGGCTGGACCGCTGATGAGAAAACCTCGTTCGACCTGCTCGATGCCTTCATTGAGGCCGGTTTCAACGCCATCGACACGGCGGATTCCTATTCGCGCTGGATTGCCGGCCACCAGGGCGGCGAATCCGAAACCATCATCGGCAGATGGATGAAGAGCCGCGGCAACCGCGACAAGGTCGTCGTCATCACCAAGGTCGGTTCGGACATGGGGCAGGGCAAGAGGGACCTGTCCGCCGCCTATATCGAAAAGGCCGTCGACGCCTCCCTGAAGCGGCTGCAGGTCGATACCGTCGATCTCTATCTGTCGCATTGGCCCGACCCGGCGACGCCGTATGAGGAAACGCTAGGCGCTTATCAGAAACTGCTCGACAAGGGCAAAATCCGCTATGCCGGTGTCTCCAACCTCGACGCCGCCCAACTGCGCGCCGCACTCGACGTAGCAAGCCTGCGCGGCCTGCCGCGCTACGAGGTGCTGCAGCCGGAATACAACCTCTACGACCGCTCGTCC
Source organism: Mesorhizobium sp. M0174 (assembly GCF_040322275.1). Classification (NCBI taxonomy): domain Bacteria; kingdom Pseudomonadati; phylum Pseudomonadota; class Alphaproteobacteria; order Hyphomicrobiales; family Phyllobacteriaceae; genus Mesorhizobium; species Mesorhizobium sp. M0174. The sequence continues at coordinate 64,528 of NZ_JAMYTB010000005.1, read as the reverse complement.
TTCGATGGTCCGCTGCGCGATCTGTGCGTGGCCGAGGACATCGGCGTCATCACCTACTTCAGCCTCGCCAAGGGATTTTTGAGCGGCAAGTACCGCAGCGAGTCCGACCTCGGCAAAAGCCCGCGCGGTGGCGGTGTGAAAGGCTATCTCAACACGCGCGGCATGCGCATCCTCTCAGCGCTCGATGCCGTGTCGGCCAGACATTCGGCCAGGCCGGCGGAAGTGGCGCTGGCTTGGGTGATGGCGCGGCCCGGCGTCACCGCTCCGATCGCCAGCGCGACGACGCTCGACCAGCTCGACAGCCTGGTGCGGGCCGCGTCGTTGCAGCTCAGCCCGGACGATATCGCCGAGCTCGACAAGGGCAGCGCATAGCCGCGCACGATCGTTCAAGACCGGCGCCGCTGCCTTGCCCTACCGTCCCTGCATCGTCACAGGATGCAGGGACGTCGCATGGCCGGACAGGGTCTTCTCGATCAGCAGCTATGGCAGCAATTGCTGGCGCTTGTGCTGGGATCGGCCATCGTTATGGGCAGTCCGGGGCCGGCGACGATAAGTGTCACCGCGATCGGCGCCGCGTTCGGCCTGCGCGATTCGCTCCGTTATGCCTCGGGAATCGTTGTCGGCACGGTCCTCGTGCTTTTGGTGGTGGCGACGGGCATCATGGCCGTTCTCACCGCGCTGCCGAAGCTCGCAGCGCTGTTGGCGGTCGCCTCGGCAGCCTACATCCTCTATCTGGCGTTCAAGATAGCGACGGCGCCGCCACTGGCGGCACGCGTCGGTAGGGCAGCGCTTCCCACTTTCCTTGGCGGGTTCCTTCTGGCCATTGCCAATCCGAAAGCCTATGTGGCGATTGCCGCCGTGTTTGCTGGCGCGTCGCCCGGCACCGGCGGTCTTGCTATTTCAGCCAAGCTGGCGGTCCTCGCCTTGATGATCGTTGCCATTCATCTCTTGTGGCTTCTCGCCGGCACGGCTTTTGCACGTTTGCTGCGCAAACCGCTGGCGTCGCGGATCATCAATCTGGTGTTTGCCGTGACGCTGATTGCAACAGCCGCCCTGGCTGCCTTACCGTGAGCCCTTCTGGCGTTCGCGGCGGGGTGTCTCAGCCTTTCAATTCACGTTTCGCGTCCAGCTCACCAAGCCTTTTCACCGCCGTCGGCGGCATCGGCGGCGGGTTCGGCGTCTGCGACGCCTCGACGAGGAGCTGGTCGCAGGCGGCTTCCGTCTCCCCGATCAACCGGTGCATGAATTCTTCCTTGCCGAGGCCCGGCGGAATCGGCGGCAGGAAGCGCGCCTTGATCGTACCGGGATAGCGCAGGAATTTGCGGCGCGGCCAATAGAGGCCGGCGACGTGAGCGACGGGCACTACTGGAATGCCAAGTTGCGCATAAAGTTCGACGATGCCGTATTTGTAGACCGGTTCGTCACCCGGCGCACGGCGCGTGCCCTCGGGATAGATGATGAGCTGGCGCGGATTGCGCGCCAATTCCTGTTTGGTCGCGGCGATCACCATCTTCAATGCCTTCGAGCGGCTGCCGCGATCGACCGGAATCATCCGCATCTTCAAGATGTACCAACCGAAGAACGGGATCCAGGTCAGCTCCCGCTTCAATATGTAAACGGGATCGTCGAGATACGACAGGAAAGCGATCGTGTCCCAGAAGGACTGATGCTTCGGCGCCAGGATGAAGGAGCCTTCAGGCAGGTTTTCCTGGCCGGTGATCTCACTTCTGGTGCCGGCGACCTTGTCGTAGAGCCACATGCTGGTGCGCGACCAGAATTTCGGCACAAACCAGGCGCGATGGCGCGGCGACAGAAAATAATACGGAGTCCAGAGGATCATCTGGACGATCAAGTTGAGGTAGAAGGCGAGATTGAACGCCAGCGAGCGGAAATAGAGCATACAGCAAGTGCCCGGTGAGGAGGTGTGCGTTGGTTACACCAAGCGCCGGCAAAAAGGAAACGCTGCGAGGCGGGCAATGAGCCGGTGTCCGCTCCTTTGCTCTGGATTTACCACGTCGACTGTGCCAGCCGCTCCTTCAGGCGCGGGGCGGCGAAATCGAGAAACGCACGCAGTTTCACTGGCAGCAGACCCTGGCCGGCATGCACGAGGCTCACCGGCCATGGGTCCGGCTCAAACTCCTGCAACACCGGGCGCAGCGTACCCGACCGGACGGCGGGGGCGATCTGGTAGGAAAGCAGCCTCGTCACGCCGACGCCGGCAATCGCCGCATCGATTGCTGCCTCAGCCGTGTTGACCCGTAACCTGGAGCGGACCGGCACGCTGAATTCAGTCTTGCCGGTGGCGAAGCTCCAACTGGCGGCGGTGAGCCCTTCGAAGGTGATTGCACTGTGTCCTGCAAGGTCTTGCGGCGTTTTCGGTGTGCCGTGCTCGGCGAGATAGGCCGGGCTCGCGCAAACGACGCGGCGGATTGAACCCAGGCGGGTGGCGATCAGGCTCGAATCGGCAAGCTCGCCGATGCGGATGGCGAGGTCGACGTGCTCTTCGACCAGCTGGGTTATCCGGTCGGCGAGTGTAAGCCGCACACTTACCTCGGGATAGACGGAGAGGAAGCCGGTGACGACCGGCAGCACATGCAGGCGGCCGAAGACTATCGGCGCAGTGACGATCAGTTCGCCGGTCGGGGCGCTGTATTCGCCGGCGGCCATTCGCTCGGCCTCGCCGATCTCATCGAGAATGCGACGACAGGCGGCGAGATAGGCGTGGCCTGCATCGGTCAGCGACAGCTGCCGTGCCGAGCGGTTCAACAGCCGTGCCTTCAGGTGCTTTTCCAGGTCCGAAACCTTGCGGCTGACCGTCGTCAGCGGAATGCCGAAGCGACGCCCGGCAGCCGAGAGGCTGCCTGTCTCCGCCGCGGCAACGAAAAGCGACATGGACTGGAGGCGATCCATAGCTCTACCGAAAAATTGCCCTTCCGAAAAACGGAAGGATAGGTTGCACATATGGCGTCTGCATCTCGAAGACGGAAGGCCCTATTCTCGTAGGCGAACAATGCAGCGCAACGCGGCGCCTAAGGAGATCTTCATGAACGCTCACACCAGCGATGTCGCCTTCACCCCGACGGTGAAGGCGATCCAGGCCCGCAAGGGCTCGCGCCAGGCCTATGCCCGTGTCGAGGAGCGTGGCGGCTGGCAGGCGGCAATCACGCCCGATCTCGCCGCCTTCATCGAGGCGCAGACCAGCGTCTTTCTGTCGACCGCCAATGCGGACGGGCAGCCTTACATCCAGCATCGCGGCGGGCCTGCCGGTTTCCTCAAGGTGCTCGACGAACGGACGATCGGCTTTGCCGATTTTTCCGGCAACAGGCAGTTCATCACCCAGGGCAACCTCAGCGACAACCCACAGGCTTTCCTGTTTCTGATCGATTATGCGCACCGGCAGCGCATCAAGATCTGGGGCAAAGCGCAAGTCGTCGAGGGCGATGCCGAGCTGACGGCAAAGCTGATGCCGCAAGACTATAAGGCGCGACCCGAGCAGGTCATCCTGTTTACGGTTTCGGCTTGGGATTCAAATTGCTCGCAGCACATCCCGCAGCGTTTCGAAGCGGCCGACGTGGCGGCGGCGCTGGGCGAACGCGACAAGCGCATCGAACGGCTCGAACAGGAGATCGCACGCTTGCGATCGGATGCAGCAGCCAGGGAATAAGAGCTAGGGAATAAAAAGTGCCGGTGCCGTTCAGCTTCCGCCTGCGGCGTCGGCCAGCGCGACGCTCTCGGTTTGCTTCACCGGCATGATGCCGCGCGCCAGCGCCAGCAGGTATTTGTTATATTCGGTGAACAGCACACGCAGCGCTTCCGGCTTGGTCAGCCAGCCGCCATTCTCGAGGTTGGTGTTGACCACCGGATAGGGCTCGAGCCTTGCGCCGTGCAGCAGCCGGCCCATTTCCAGCAGGCTGCGCGGCATGTGATAATTGTTGGTGACGAGAATGACGGTGCCGTAGGCATGGTCCTCGACCCATTTGGCGCTTTCCTCGGCATTGCCGATCGTGTCGAGCGCAGCGCGGTCGATGTCGACGCAGCATGAAAACAGCCTCTTGTCGCCACCGGTCGCGGCTTGAAGCTGGCGGCGGCTGGCGGAAGGATGGACGCCGCTGATCAGCAGCCGCTCGCCCTTGCCTGACGCAAGCAGGCCCATAGCAGCGTCGAGTCGCGACTGGCCGCCGGTCAGCACGATGATAGCGTCGGCCCTTGCCGGATTGGCGGGCGTCGTCAGACGGCTGACGGTATTGGCGAACCAGCCGAAGCCGGCGACAAACAACGCCACAAGGGCGAGCAGAAGGAGAGCCGAGAGGCGCAAGGAGCGGGCTGCCAGCAGCCGCCCATGTTTGGCGGATTGATCCGGCTTGGCAAATTCATCAGGCCCGGCGAATTCATGCGGACGCGCAACCAGCACTGGCATGCACCCAGCGGTATCGGTCGAGTCCCGAACGTCCATCATGAAATGGTTAATCCCGAAATACGGCCTTTGGTAGGAAAAAAATGCAATTTTCGTGACGAGGCGTTTTCATCCGTGATCGATCTTTCCTTTAGCCGGCGTCCGGCTGGCGAATATCGATGTCGCTGAGATAGGTAACCACGGTGAAATGGGAGGTTGCCGCCGTCAGCGCGCCGATCACCAGCACCATGACAGCGACCCCGAGATAACCCGCCGAGCCGATGGCGAAATTGCCGAACAGGGCGGTCGCCTGGTCGGCCTGCGGTGTCGCCATATTGCGTGACGACCACCAGGAGAAGACGATGAAGACGAGGATCGCCGCGGCGCCGCCTGCCGCGGCGCCCTTCATGCCGGTGACCAGAAAATGCCGGCGGAATTCGCGCGCGATGAAGCGCGCCTCGGCGCCGACGAAATGCAGCACCTCGATGATGTGGCCGTTGCCGGCCATGGCGCCGCGCGTCGCGAATACAACGGTCAGCACCGTCGCAGACAGCATCAGCGCCAGCACTGCGATACCGATCGTTACCGTGGTGCGGGCCATAGCAACCAGCCGGTCGACCCAGGTGCGATGATCGTCGAGCGAGGCGCTCGGCAGCTTCGGCGTGATTGCCGCACGCAGTGCGGCGAAATCGGGCGGACTGTTCTCGTCAATGGTGATGATGATCAGGCGCGGCACCGGCAGCTCATCGATGTTCAGGCCCGAGCCCAGCCAAGGCTCGAGCAGTCGGGCCGTTGCTTCGCGATCGACGATCCTGGCGCTTTTCACGCCAGGGAACTCGCCGGCGATCTGCGAGGCAAGCGCAAGTGCGGCCTCCATGTCGAGGCCATCGACCGGCTTGATCTGGATGGTCGCTTCGCGCGAGATCTGGTTCTCCCAGACGGAGGCGGTGTCACGCACCAGCGTGACTGCGCCAAACGTCAGGCAGGACAGAAACGTCATGATGGCGATGACCAGCACCAGCGCCCGGCCGGCGATGTTCTGCGCCGGCACGATCGGCGCCATCTTGCGCTGGACGCGGGGCTTTGCTGCCGCGGCGTCCTGACCCTCGAAATGTTCGACGGAGAGCTCAGTCATAGATGTCCAGCCTTCCGCCGGCCAGGATCATTCGCCGTGCGTCGACCTGTTCCATCAGGCCGAGGTCGTGTGTGGCGATCACCACGGCGGTCCCCAGCCGGTTGAGCTCGATGAACAATCGCAGCAAGCGTCGCGCCAGCGGCGGGTCGACATTGCCGGTCGGCTCGTCGGCGAGCAGGATCTCGGGCTGCTCGATCAACGCGCGGGCGATGGCGGCGCGCTGCTTCTCGCCGCCAGACAGCACCGGCGGCAGCACATGCATGCGCTCGCCGAGGCCGACCCATTTCAGCAGCTCGGTGACGTCGGTGCGGTAGGTCGCTTCCTCGCGGCCGCGTACGCGTAGCGGCAAGGCCACGTTCTCATAGGTGGTCATATGGTCGAGCAGACGAAAATCCTGGAACACCACGCCGATGCGCCGTCTCAGATGCGGCAATTCGGTGCGCGAGATGCGCGAACGGTCCTTGCCGAAAATGGTGATCAGGCCGCGCGTCGGCTTCAGCGACATGAACAAAAGCCGCAGCAACGTCGTCTTGCCGGCGCCTGAAGGTCCGCTCAGGAACTGAAAGGAGCGCTCCGGAATGTGCAAGGAGATGTCGCGGAGAATCTCCGGACCCATGCCATAGCGGAGGCCGACATTTTCGAAGCGGATCACTTTCGACGACCTGAAATTCTTGGCGGCAAGATGCCAGCCCTTTCTGTGGTAAGACCATCGGCCGGCATGGTTAACCGACGGTTAATTTGGCGGCTTTTCGAGCGAGTCCCAGGGGTTCCGGTGGGGAAGCGTTAACCATTTCCGTTTACCCAAAAGAAACGAACAGCGAACAGGTGCTGTAGTGTCAGGCCATGATGGCTGAGGATCGAACCGCGCGCCCGGTTTCCGGCGAAATCATGACCGATCCGGCCGCCGGGCCGGAACGCATCATGCATGACGTGACCGCCGACGTCATCGATGCCGACTATGAGGTGCTGCCCCGCCATTTTACACGTCCAGACTTTGCGCCGCCGCCTGCCCGCATGATTTCCACGCCTTCCATCGAAGGCATGGACATGTTGCGCAAGCCCGAAACCGCCGTCGAACGGCCGTTGTGGGTGCACGGTGGGCCGATCTTCTGGATTGTCGGCGTCGGTGCCGCCTTTGCCGCCTTCTGGATGTCGGGCGGCCATGCGCTGATTCGTTAGAACGGCGCCGGAAAATCAACGGGTCACCAAGTAAACGATTCGCGACGCGCTGGGGCATCCGACCGTTCGCGGGCGTCCTGCGAAAGATTGGCCTTGCCAGCCGGCTCGACATGCCTAGAAACGGGGTTGAAGACCGTTTCGGTCGGCTTCGCCTACAAGGCGATCATTTCTGGAAGGGCAGCCAATGCCAGTCGTGCGCGGCAAGGACATCGAAGTCCTGTTTTCAGCGTCCGCCATTGCGCGGCGGAACCTGGAACTTGCCAAGGAGATCGCCGGGCACGACTACCACGACCTTCTGGTAATCTCGGTGCTGAAAGGATCATTCATCTTCGCCGCCGATCTTATCCGTGCCATGCACGATGTCGGCCTGTCGCCGGAGGTCGAGTTCATCTTCATCTCCAGCTATGGCGCCGGCACGACCAGCGGTGAGGTGAGGGTGCTGCGCGACATCGACAACGAGGTCGCCGGCCGCGACGTGCTTCTCATCGACGACATTCTGGAATCCGGCAAAACGCTGAGTTTCACCCGCGACCTCATGCTGTCGCGCGGCGCGAGGAGCTGTGCCATCGCCGTGCTGCTCGACAAGCGCATGCGCCGCCAGACCACGCTCAACGCCGACTATGTCGGCTTCGACTGCCCCGATTATTTCGTCGTCGGTTATGGCATGGACGTCGCCCACGCGTTTCGCGAATTGCCGTTCGTCGGCATCGTCAAGGGCGACGCTTGAGGTCTTTTGATAATTCTACTCCGGCGGCCACCTGACGCAGTTTTGAGCGCTTCCGGTGCTCTCGGAGTCGACAGTCCGCTCCGCTCCGGTTCTCGAAAACCACGCCATCTGACTCGCCAGAGCGAATTCTGAAAAGGCCTCATCGACCCTCAGCGCCTTCAGGAAACATCAACTTTTCCTCGCCAAATATCCTGCCCATGGCAAAGCTCCTGATCGTCGAGGACGATGAATCCGTCCGCAGCCTCGCCGCCCGTGCGCTCGAACGCGCCGGGCATAATGTCACTGTTGCCGCCGATGGCGCGCACGGTCTTTCTCTGATCGGGGCGGCGCAGGGGGGCTACGACCTTGTGCTGTCCGACATCCGCATGCCGGAGATGGACGGCATCGAGATGGCCAAGGCGGCAGCGGCGCTGTTCCCGGCGGTGAAGATCGTGCTGATGACCGGCTATGCCGACCAACGCGAGCGCGCCGAGGAATTGGACGGCATTATTCTCGACGTCGTGCAAAAACCGTTCGCGCTGGCTGAAATCCGCGCCCGCGTCGAACAGGCGCTCGCCTGCTTCGCCTAAAGCCCAAGGTCAACCGCCTTCAGGCAGGGTCGCAGGTCGCCGCAATGGCTGGCTCGCCGCTCCGGCGCCGGCCGGCATTGAGCGCAAAAAGCCCGGCGCCGATGATGAGGGCTGCGCCGGCCGCCGTCGCTGGTCGCGGCATTTCGGCAAAGAACAGAAAACCCCATAGCGGCGACCAGATGATACCGGTGTATTCGAAGGTGGCGACGCTGTTGGCGGGCGCCAGCCGGTAGGCCTGCGACAACAGGATCATTCCGGCCGAGGCAACGAAGCCGCATGCCCCCATCTTGAGGAGATCCGGCGTCGCCGGCCAGGCCCATGGCCGGACGAGGAACTCGAGGCTCGGATGCACGGCGTGGTCAATGCCTGCCAGCCAAAACAATGCCGCTACCAAGGCCGCGCCGACCAGATAGGCGCCGTTCTGATAGAACGCCATGACGGTCGAGGATTCGGTGTCGCCGATCTTGCGCGCCATCAGCTGCGAGAAACCGTAGAGCAGAGCCGAACCTAGCGACAGCAGCGCCGCCCAGTCGAACAAGCCGGCGCCTGGGCGCACCATCACCAGCACGCCGAGCATGCCGACCAGGACGGTGGCGAGCGCCTGCCAGGACACGCGTTCGCCGAGATAGGGGCCGGCCAGCGCCATGATGAACAGCGGCGCCATGAAATAGAGCGCCACCGCGTCAGCCAGCGGCAGGGCGGCGATTGCCAGATAGTAGGCCGTGTAGGAGGTGAACTGGATGAAGGCGCGCATCGTCAGCATGCCGAACCGCTTCGACAGGATTGCCTGCAATCCGACATCGGCGTGGACGAGGAAAACCAGGATCGGCAGGGCGACGATCGAGCGGATCGCCATCACCTCGGTGACCGGATAGTGGCTCGACACCGCCTTGACCAGCGGGTCCTGCAGCGAAAAGACCAGTACGCCGAGACAGAGGCTGAGGATGCCGAGCACAAGCCGATTCTGCATAGGCGCTCCTGTCCCCGCGTGCGCGGCCGAACACAGGCCTGCATCCGGGTAAAAAGAACCCGCCGCCATTTCGGGCAGCGGGTACGAGTGAGGACTTTTGATTGGTCCGCGGCCGATTTCGCGGCCGCATATCCAATGGGTAAGGCGAACTATTGTCCGCCGTTTGACATGTTGCAAACGAATTGGAATGATGCCAGCAATCAGATTTTCTTATGGCGGGCACATGCGACCCAATCTCGACAGCGACCTGTTGCGAACCTTCGTGGCGGTCGCCGACAGTGGTAATTTCACCAAGGCGGCGGAGCGGGCCGGGCGCACCCAGTCGGCGGTCTCGATGCAGATGAAGAAGCTTGAAGGCATGATCGGCGACAGCCTGTTCGAGCGCGGCTCGCGCGGTGTGGCGCTGACACGGCGCGGCGGCGAGCTCATCGCCAACGCCAGGCGCATCGTTTCACTGCTCGACGAGACGGCGGCATCGATGGTCGCGGCGCCGCTTGGCGGGCCGGTGCGCATCGGTATCCCGGAGGAATATGGCCACGCGATCCTGTCGCGCGCGCTCGGCGCCTTTGCCAAGCGCCATCCTCAGGTCGACATCACCGTCCGCTACGCGCATTCCGGTGCGCAGATCGCGGCGCTCGCCGCTGGCGAGCTCGATCTGGCGGTGGTGTTCGAATGGCAGGATCTGTCGGGCGGTGAGGTGCTGATGCATGACCCGACCGTATGGGTGACGTCAGAGCTGCATCACATGCATGAGGAGCGGCCGGTGCCGATCGCGCTCTACAACCGTGCCGGTTGGTGCAAGGATTTCGCGATAAAGTCGCTGGAACAGCGCGATCTCGCCTATCGTGTCGCCTACACCAGCGATACCAATGGCGGCCTGCGGCTCGCCGTCACCTCCGGGCTGGCGATTGCGCCGATCTCGCGCAGCAACATTCCGGCCGGCTGCCGCGAGCTTACGACCGCCGACGGGTTCGGCGACATCGATTCCTCGAACGTGGTGCTGCGGCGCAACCCGAACGCTTCCGGCGAGGCCATCGACGGCATGGAAGAGGCGATCCGCGAGGCGTTCACCAACCGTTAAAGAATGCCGCTCAGTCCGGCGGTGGCGGCCACCACGGACCGCGCGCGGCGATCTTCCGAATACAGGCAGCCTTACTTCAGCTCCAGCAGCCGCTCCAGATAGCTGCGCTCGATATCGGGGCTGAGTGCATTGCCGAGCCGCTTGCGGATCGCTTCGAGGATTTGGCGGGCACGCTGCACGTCGATCTCGTCAGGCACTCTCACCGAACTCCCGTCATCGGGACCCTCGCTGGTGCGGGGCCGCCCGAGCGGGTCACGGTCGGCATTCTGCTGTCGTCCGCCCTGGCCGTTGCCGCCCTGGTCGCCTTGCATCGCCTGCAATTGCTTCATCATGTCCTTGGCGCCCCTGCGCAAGGCTTCCAATGCGCGGCCCTGGTGACCGACGGCCTGGTCGCCTTCGCCCTCGCCGAGCGCCTGTTCGGCATTGCCCATGGATTTGCCGGCCTCGCCAAACCCCTCATTGGGGTCGAGGCCCATGCCTTCGAGGCTCTTCCTCAATTGATCGAGCTCGCTCTGCAGCTTGCCCTGGCCTTCCTGCAACTGCTTCATCGCATCGGCGAATTCCTGCGGCGTCATCTGCCCCGGCCGGCCGAGCGGATCGCGGTCGTCGCCCAGGCCGGGCTTGCCCTGTTCGTCCATCGGGCCCGGCTCACCGTTCTCGCCGAGCTGCTCGTCGCGGTTCTGCCCGCGCTGTTGCTGGCCACGCTGCATCTGGTCCATGCGGAAGGTGTCGTTCATCATCTCCTGCTGGCGCCGCATGATCTCGCCCAGCTTATCCATCTGCTGACGCATCTCGCTGTCCTGCTGACCGCCTTGTTGCTGGCGGCCTGCCTGCAGATTGTTCATCATGTCCTGCAGCTCAGACAGCAATTGCTGCGCCTGGTCGCGATTGCCGGATTTCGCCAGGTTCTCGATCTGGTCCATCATGCGGTCGATGTCGCTCTGGCGCAGTTCCCGGCCGTTCTGCTGCATCTGTGGCGCATTCGGATTCTGCTGCGCCCGCGCCGCGAATTCCTGCAGGAACTGGTTCATCGCCTCGCGCAGTTCCTTCATCGCCTTCTCGATCTCCTGGTCGCTGGCGCCGTTCTTGATCGCATCCTGCAGCGCCTGCTGCGCCTGGCGCAGCCGCTTCTCGGCCGCCGACAGATTGCCTTCCTCGATGCCGAGCGCGATCTCCCAGAGGTAAGCGACCTCGTCGCGCAATTGGTCGTCGCTGTCAGCCATCTTCAGCCGGGTGCGGGCGCTCATGATGGCGAGGTAGTGCGTCATGTTGTCGAACGTGTCTTCGGGCCTGAGCGTGATCGCATCCATTAGGTCGAGCACCCGGTCCTTGGCATAGGCGTCGAGCGCCAGCATGCGGCGCTGCTCGACAACAGCCCGCGCCAACGGGTTGGAGAATGGCCGCTCCGGCATCACCAGCGTCTTGGTTTCGCTGGTCGCCGTGTGTCCGGCACCGTCGGTGGCGACAAGCGACAGCTTGACGTTACCACCGGCCCAGACATGGTCGGTCAGGTCCTTCGTCGTCTTAGCGGCATTCGCCTTCCCGCCGCGGCGCGGCAACGTCAGCGGCATTTCCGGCGGGCCATAGAGCGGATGCGCGTTGGGTGCCTGCGGATCGGCCAATGCGAAAACGGCCTTGGCGGAGGCCGCGCCATAGTCATCGTCAATCTGGTAGTTGAGTTCGAAGGCGCCGTTGACGGCGCGCTTCGGCTCGCCGACAAAGCGGATCTGCGGCGGCTTGTCGGGAATTATGGCGAAGGCCCAGCGGCCGAGCTCGCCGTCGCCGGACTGCAGCGTCAGCGTGCCGTCGGCCGTCAACTTGCCGCTGAACTGGCGCACGGTGGAAGGCGTTGCCGGAGCTGCCTCAGTCTTGGCGGCTTGCGGCCCGGTCGGATCGATGGCGCGGGTGTTGCCGCCGGTGTCGGCGTAACTCAGCGTTTCCTCGCCCGAACCGCCGGTGACGCGCAGCGACACATCGCTGCCCTCCGGAACGGTGAAGGTCGGCGCCGTTTGAGTGGCGTTGTTGGCAAGGACTGGGGCGTTCAGGAATATCGGCGGCCTGCCGGTATAGGCCGGCGGCGTCACCCAGGCATCAATGCGCGGCGGCACGACGTCGCGGGCGGCACGGGCAACAAAGCCGTCGCCCAGCCTGCCGCCCGACGGCCCGAAGGAGAAGGCAAAGGCAGTGACCAACAAAAGCGCGGCAACGGCGCGCAACGCCCACGGGTCGCGTTCCGGCACGCGTGTGCGCGGCACGTCGCCGCCAAGCTCGCCCAGCCGGTCCGCCATGCGCCGCTGATGCTCGCGCCACAGGGCTTGCGAAAAAATGCTTTCCTTGCCGCTCGGGCGATCGGTCTGGACCTGCACCGGGCTGTGCAGCAATCGGTTGGCCGCCTCGATGCGGCGGTCGACCTCGGCACTGGATGGCGTGCGGAAGAAACGCAGCGGATAGAGTGCGGCAAGCGCTGCGACGCCGAATGCCGTGATAAGACCGATCCGCGCCAGATCGGGCAAAAATGGGAACAGGCCGAGCCACGAAATGCTGAGGAACAGGCTGGCGACGATGATCAGCGGCAGCACCAATGGCCAGCCGCGTTCGACGATTATCGAGACCTGCGTCCCCAGCCGGCTCAAGGCAAGGCGCCTGGCCAGACTGCGATCGCTGGTGAAAATGGGTCGTTGCGTCATCGGCCCTTCCTGGCCGGGCGGGATAGCCCAGGCCTCACGAGTCTATCGCATGGGCCCGAAAAGTCGATTTCCGGGAAGCACGATGCGAAGACCTAAAATCTTAGCGCGTACTTCGTGCGTCCAAGCGGATGCACATCGCCCTAAGGATACCAACAAACACGGCGAAGGCGAGGCGGTTCCCCAAAACGTGAACAATAATGCCCCGGATATTGTCAGAATTTCGCCGGATTGGCGTTTGCGCCGCAGATCAGTACGGCAACGCGCTCGCCTGCAACCGGTGCGTAGCGGCCGGACAGGAGCGCCGCGAAGGCGGCCGCACCGCCCGGCTCGGAGATGATTCGCACGCGGTCCCACAGCGCCGCCTGGGCGGCGATAATGTCGTCGTCGCCGACCAGGATCGAGCGCTCGACGAATGCCTCGGCGATAGGAAACATCATTTCGCCGACACGCTTTGGCGCGAGCGAATCGGCGGCGACGCCCTCAGCCGGCGCGTCGACGGGTCGGCCCGCCGCGAACGCGCGATGAAGCGTCGGCGCACCCTCCGGCTCGACCGCGATGATCCTGATGCGGCCGGAAAACCAGGCGGCGATGCCGCCGATCAGGCCGCCGCCGCCGACAGCAACCAGCAGGGTGTCGAGCTTCGGCAGGTCGGCCTCGATTTCGAGGCCGAGCGTGCCCTGCCCGACCAGCGTCTCCTCCTGGTTGAAGGCGTGGATCTGCAGCGCGCCGGATTTTTCGGCGAAGCTCTCGCTGGCGGCCAGCGCCTCGGCATAACGGGCGCCGCCGACGACCAGCTCGGCGCCGTAGCCACGGATGCGGTCCAGCTTGGCCTGCGGGCTCACTTCGGGAACAAAGATGGTCGCCTTGTGGCCGAGTCGCATGGCGGCATAGGCGACGGCGGCGCCGTGATTGCCGCCCGATGCGGCAACGACGCCGGCCGCAGGAACCGGCCGTTCGAGGAGATTGGTGAACGCACCACGCGCCTTGAACGAGCCGGAATGCTGCAAGCACTCAAGCTTCAGGTCGACCGGCAGAGCCGGGCGGCCGAAATCGGCCATGTCGACGCGCAGCACCGGCGTGTGGCGCACGAAGGGCCGGATGCGGGGTTCCATCGCCGCAATGCGCTCGCGTGTGATCGTGTGGCCGTGCAGCATGCTTTCACTCCCAGAGCTGACATTCAGAGTTGACATTACTTAGTAACTTGGCAAAGTAGCTAAATGCAAGAGGTCGACGTCTTCAAAGCGATTGCCAACGAGCGTAGGCTGCAGATCCTCGATTGGCTCAAGGACCCGCGCTCGCATTTTCCGCCGCAGGCGGACGGCGATCTGGTCGACGACGGAGTCTGCGCGCTGCTGATCGCGGAAAAGCTGGGGATCACCCAGGCGACGCTCAGCGAACATATGCGCGTGCTCACCCAGGCAGGGCTTTTGCGCAGCAAGCGCATCAAGCAGTGGACATTCTATCGCCGGAACGAGAACAGGATCGCCGAAACCAGGGCGCTCATTCAGCACCGCCTGTAGCTGCAGAGTTCTACTCCAACCAGTCCGGCACCGAATCCAGTCCGATCAGCTCGTCATAGGTCTGGCGCGGGCGCACAACGTGGAAGCGGTCGCCGTCGACCAGCACTTCCGGTACCAGCAGCCTGGTATTGTAGGTGCCGGCCTGGACGGCGCCATAGGCGCCGGCGGTGGCGACAGCGATCAGGTCGCCGGATTTCAGCCGGGGCAGGTCACGGTCGAGCCCGAGATAGTCACCGGTCTCGCAAACCGGGCCGACGACGTCGACCTTCATGCGCGGTGCTGCGGCCGGCTGCTGCGCCACCGGCTTGATGTCGTGGAAAGCGTCGTAAAGCGTCGGCCGGATCAGGTCGTTCATCGCGGCGTCGACGACGAGGAAGTTCTTGGCGTCGCCCTCCTTCACGAAGATTACCTCCGAGACCAGGATGCCGGCATTGCCGACGATCAGCCGGCCTGGCTCGAACATCACTTTCAGCCCGAGTTCGGCGACGACATGCTTTCTGACGATCCGGGCATAGGCATCGGGCAAAGGCGGCGGGTTGTTGTCGACGCGGTAGGGAATGCCAAGGCCGCCACCGACATCGATGTGCTCGATGGCATGACCGTCGGAGCGCAAGGCGCCGACCAGCTCCACCAGCAGCGCAAAGGCCTCGTCGAAGGGCTGCAATTCGGTGATCTGGCTGCCGATATGGGTGTCTATGCCGGTGACCTTGATGCCCGGCAGCTCAGCCGCGCGCGCATAAACCTTTCGTGCCTGCTGCCAGGGAATGCCGAACTTGTTCTCGGCCTTCCCAGTCGAAATCTTGTTGTGCGTCCTGGCGTCGACATCCGGATTGATGCGCAGCGAGATCGGCGCGATCTTGCCCAGCGCGGTCGCGCGGGCCGACAGCAGCTCCAGCTCCGGTTCGGATTCGACGTTGAAACAGAGAATGCCGGCCGAGAGCGCAAAATCCATTTCGCGCGCGGTCTTGCCGACGCCCGAAAACAGGATCTTGCTTGCCGGAATGCCGGCCGCCAAAGCGCGGCGCAATTCGCCCTCCGAGACCACGTCGGCGCCGGCGCCGAGTCTTGCCAACACCTTCAGCACGGCCTGGTTCGAATTCGCCTTCATGGCATAGCAGACGAGGGCGTCGAGCCCGGCAAAGGCCTCTGTGAAGACGCGAAAATGCCTGGTCAGCGTCGCCGTCGAATAACAATAGAACGGCGTGCCGACGCTGGCGGCGATGTCTGATATCGCCACGTCCTCGGCATGCAGCGCGCCGTCGCGGTAGTCGAAATGGTTCACGAGATTGGTCCGAAAAATCAGAGCAGCGGGTCGAGGATGAATTTCTTGTCCTCAACAGGTTTTTCCGGCTCCGGCGGCAAAGGTTGCTTGGCCTTCTCGGCGTCCTTGCGGGCCTGCACGGCGGCCGCGTAGGGCGTATCAAGCGCAGCCTTCCTGCCGCAGGCCGCAACGGTGGCCATTGCTGCCAACAGCGTCAGCGTCACCAAAATCCTGCTTCCGGTCATCGTGCCATCCGTCCGAAACTTTTGCCCGCAGCCGCTTCTAGCCGAGTTTTGCGGCCATTGCACCCCGCGTCTTACGCCTTGGCGAGCCGCTTTTTCCAGTAGCGGATCTGCTTGCGCACCTCGGACGGCGCGGTGCCGCCGAAGCTCGTGCGGCTCTTTACAGAATTCTGCACGGCAAGGACCGAAAACACGTCGGCGCTGATACCGGGGTGAATGGACTGCAGATCCTCCAGCGAAAGCCTGTCGAGCCCGATCTTCCTGTCCTCGGCCAGCGCCACCGCCCGGCCAGTGATATGGTGCGCCTCGCGGAACGGCAGGCCGAGCGTGCGCACCAGCCAGTCGGCGAGGTCGGTCGCAGTCGAATAGCCGGCGCCGGCGGCCTTTTTCATCGCCGCGGTGTTCACCGTCATGTCGCGCACCATGCCGGTCATTGCCGCCAGCATCAGGTCGAGCGTCTCGGCCGCGTCGAAGACGGATTCCTTGTCTTCCTGCATGTCCTTGCCATAGGTCAGCGGCATGCCCTTCATTACTGTCAGCAAGGCGACGAGGTGCCCGGTGACGCGGCCGGTCTTGCCGCGCACCAGTTCGGCAGCGTCGGGATTCTTCTTCTGCGGCATGATCGACGAACCCGTCGAGAAACTATCCGACAGCCTGACGAAGCCGAATTGCGGCGTCGACCAGATGATGATCTCTTCAGCCAGTCGCGACAGATGCGTCGCGCAGATCGCTGCTACGCCCAGGAACTCGAGCGCGAAATCGCGATCCGAAACGCTGTCGAGCGAATTGCGCATCGGCTCGCGGAAGCCAAGCGCCTTCGCTGTCTCGTGCCTGTCAATCGGAAAGCTGGTGCCGGCAAGGGCGGCAGCGCCGAGCGGGCTTTCATCCATACGCTCAATCGCATCGCGGACGCGAGACAGGTCGCGCGCAAACATCTCGACATAGGCCATGCAGTGGTGGCCGAAGGTCACCGGCTGCGCCGCCTGCATGTGGGTGAAGCCCGGCATCACCGTTGCCGCATGCTCCTCGGCGCGATCTAGGAACGCCGTGATCAGCCCCTTCAGCGCCTCGGCGACGCGAAAGCACTCGTCCTTGACCCACAGCCTGAGGTCGACCGCCACCTGGTCATTGCGCGAGCGGGCGGTATGCAGGCGGCCAGCTGCGGGCCCGATCAAATCGGCCAGACGGGCCTCGATATTCATGTGGATGTCTTCCAGCCTGGTGGAGAACTCGAATGTGCCGGCCTCGATCTCTGCCAGGATCGTGTTCAGCCCGTGAGTGATTTTTTCTTGATCGGCCGCCGAAATAATGCCCGTTTGCGCCAGCATCTGGCAATGGGCGATCGAGCCGCGAATATCCTGCGCATAGAGTTTGCGGTCGAACGAGATCGACGCGTTGATCGCTTCCATGATTGCGGCCGGACCCGAGGCAAAACGTCCGCCCCACATCTGGTTGCTGGCCTTCTTGTCGTTCATCGCTATAACCCGTGCTCCGGAGCAGTTTTTCAAAAATGGCAGACGGCAATAGATTTTTCCCGGCTTTGCGTCTCATCCTCGCCGCTTTGGTTGCGGGCGTGCTGGCCGGCGCGGTCGCGGTATATGTCAGGGAAAGCAGTTCTGGCAACAAGGCGCCCGCGCCAGTGGCCGCCGGCGGCGGCAAGGACGACGCCGCCTGCGTCGCCAAGACCGACCGTGCCAAGAAGATCGCCGCCGCTGCTACCGGCCAGGTTGCCGCGCTTTTGCCGGCGGATCCGCCGCAATCGCTGAAAAGCCTTGCCTTCAACGGCCCCGACGGGGAGCCGACGATGATCGCCGATCATGCCGGCAAGACGGTGCTGCTCAATCTGTGGGCGACATGGTGTGCGCCTTGCCGCGCCGAAATGCCGGCGCTCGATGCGCTGCAGAAGGAGATGGGCAGCGATGCGTTTCAGGTTGTTGCCGTCAACGTCGATGCCGGCGACGATGCCAAACCGAAGAAATTCCTGGAGGACACCGGCGTCAAGTCGCTCGGCTACTATCGCGATGCCACGATGGCGCTGTTCAACGACGTCAAGACGCGCGGCCTGGCGCTAGGTCTGCCCGTCACCATGCTGATCGATGGGCAAGGCTGCCTCATCGCCCATATGAACGGCCCGGCCGAATGGTCGGGGCCGGATGCCAAGCGTCTGGTCGAGGCGGCGCTTCAGCCGGGATAGGCTCAGACCGTGCGCAGGCGCGGCTTGAGCACGGCAATGCTTGCGCCGCGTCGGCTGGCTGTGCGGATTGCCGGAGCAGCCACGCCCGTCAGTTCGCCGAACGTCTCGATCGGAGCCGGTTTGCCGAGGTAATAGCCTTGCCCGATCTCGCAAGCCTCGGCATCCAAGAACTGCAATTCACCCGGCGTCTCGATGCCCTCCGCAAGGACCGGTAGGCCGAGACCGCGTCCAAGCCCCAGCACGGCGCGGACGATCGCCGCGAACTGGGCGTTCTTGTCGACCGATTTGATGAACGACCCGTCGATCTTGATCTTGTCGAAGGGAAAGGCGCTAAGGTTGGACAGCGAAGAGTAGCCGGTGCCAAAATCGTCCATCGCTACATGCACGCCAAGCGCCTTGACCTGCCTCAAGGCCGCCAGCGCGCGGGGCATATCCTTCACCAGGGCTGTTTCGGTGATCTCCAGTTCCAGCCTGCCGGGTGCCAGGCCGGACCTCGCCAGTGCATCATGCACCTTGCGGCTGAAGTTCGGATTGTGAAACTGCACGGCGGAGACGTTGACGGCGACCATCAGCGGATTTGTCCAGCGAGCAGCATCGTTACAAGCCGTCGTCAGCACCCAGTCGCCGATCTGGGCGATCGCGCCACTGTCCTCGGCCACGGGGATGAAAACAGCCGGAGAAATATCACCCCGCTCAGGGTGCTGCCACCGGACCAGGGCTTCGAAGCCGATCATCCTGCCGCCGCGGATTTCCTTCTGAGGCTGGTAGACGAGGTGGAACTCCTTGCGGGCGATGGCCTGGCGCAATTCATGCTCCATCACGCGCTTGTCGCGGGCCGCGGTGCCCATGGCTATCTCGAAAAACCGGTAAGTGTCCCTGCCTTCGGTTTTGGCGCGATGGAGTGCCGTGTCGGCATGGCTGATCAGGCCGGCCTGGTCTTCGGCATCCAGCGGAAAGAAGGCGATGCCGATGCTGGCCGAGACGAGGCCGGAGCCGACCGAAACCCTGTTTTCCTCGCGGATCGCCGCCAGCAAGTCCTCGGCTATCCGGCCTGCGGCCAAGGGGTCGGGGAGGTTCGGAGCTATGATGGCAAATTCGTCACCGCCGAGACGCGCGAGCATCTGTCCGTTGCGCGGGATGCCGGAGATGCAGTGCGCGAGCTTCTGCAGCATCGCGTCACCGGCGCTGTGGCCGTAGAGGTCGTTGACTTGCTTGAACCGGTCGAGGTCAAGCAGCAGGAGCGCCAGATATCCATCCTTGCCGCCACGATCCATCGAGGCGACTTCTGCTTCCAGCCGGGAAGAAAAGCTCCGCCGATTGGCAAGCCCGGTAAGCGGATCGAAATGCGCGAGGCGGAGAATCTCTTCTTCTGCCTTCTTGCGCTCACGGATGTCGCGAACGGCAAGCACCGTATGAGGCCTGCCGCAGTAGGTGATCTTCCTGGCGATCAGCTCGACAGGAATTCTCGCGCCGTCGCTGCCCCTTAATTTCGCTTCCTGCGCCTGTTCGCCGAAGCCGGACATAGCGGCTGCGCTCTGTCCGTCGAAAAGCTCGCCGAGTTGCATCGTGTTCAGGGTGGCTGTCGCTGTTCCGGTCAGCTTCGCCATACTGTCATTGGCGCTGACGATGCGGGTGCCATCGCAAACGATCAGACCTTCCACCGCCGCATTGGCGAGATCGTGCATGCGCTCGGCCTCGAGCTTCTGGTGGCGAAAGCGCAGATCGATCCACAGCGCGGCACCTGACAGCACAAGGATTACAAGGCTGGCGACCGCTGCGGCAAAGGCCTGGGAAATGGGCTCGATGGAATGTTCGGATATTTCAATCGAGGAATCCGGAATGATCGACACCGCGGCCATCGCGATGAAATGCAAGCTGCAAATGGCCAGCGTCAAAAGCGCGGCGCCGCCGAGAGTCGCGACTGCTGACGGGCGGCGCAAAACGACCAGGAGTGCCAGTGCCGCAAGGGTCACGCCGGCCAGAAGCGACATCGCGACAAGGAGCAGGTTCCATACGACCCGGCCTTCGACCTCGAAAGCCGCCATGCCGATGTAGTGCATCGTCGCGATGGCGCCGCCCAGAATGGCACCACCGACGAGGAAATGGTCGATGCCGCGGCGCAAGGTGGCGACCCACATCCCAAGCGCGGTCAGGATGACGGCGGCGGCAAGCGAAAAGGCGGATAATCCCGGATTGTATGCGTTCGGTATTCCCGGCGTAAACGCGGTCATGGCGATGAAATGCGTCGCCCATATGCCGAACCCGGTCGAGGCCGCGGCGATCATCAGCCAGACAAGCCGGTTTCGCTCGGTCGATCGGCCGACATGCTTAAGGAGATTAACTGCTGAGAAACAAGAAATTCCACAGACGAGTGCGGCGAGCGCAACCAGTCTCAGGTCGTGCTGATTTACGATACAATTATAGACCGTCAGCATCCTGGTTCACTCGGTCAAAACTAACAGGGGAGGTGTGACGGATTAGCTCTTGGAGATTTTAACGAATAGTTAACCCGTAGGCCATGAGGCGGGTCTTTTCGGGGGAAAACCGATGCCGCTGCGCCGAAAAGGCGGTGATGTCGTTTCTGACGCCCGGTTTCGGTAGCGAGTGCACTTTAGGAAGGAATGGTGTTCATTGATCGGCAACAAAACCGTTGTCCGATTGTCATCAGCGCCACATATTGCCTTTGCGGAGGTGCCCCTTTCGCCAATGACAAACGGGAGATGAAACATGAAGTTCTTCGGCTTTGCGGCCGGTATCGCCGCCACCGTGACCCTGCTTTCCACCACCTCCGCCTTCGCCGTCACGCAGATCAGCTGGTGGCACGCCATGACCGGCGCCAACGCCGAGGTCGTCGCCAAGATCTCCAAGGATTTCAACGCCAGCCAGAGCGAATATGAGCTCGTTCCGGTGTTCAAGGGCACCTATCCGGAGACGCTGAATGCCGGCATCGCTGCCTTTCGTGCCGGGCAAGCGCCCGATATCCTCCAGGTGTTCGACGTCGGCACCGGCGTGATGATGGCGGCCGAGGGTGCGATAAAGCCGGTGGCCGATGTGATGACCGGCGCCGGGATGACTTTCGACAAGAGCCAGTATCTGCCCGGCATCGTCGGCTATTATTCCAAGCCGGACGGCACCATGCTGTCCTTCCCCTACAACTCCTCCTCGCCGATCCTCTACTACAACAAGGACATCTTCCAGAAGGCAGGCCTCGACGTGAACACTCCGCCCAAGACCTGGAACGAGGTTTGGGAAGCCGCCAAGAAGATCAAAACGAGCGGCGCCGCCTCTTGCGGCTATACCTCGACCTGGCTGACCTGGATCCATCTGGAGAATTTCGCGGCGTGGAATGACGTGCCTTGGGCCACCCAGCAGAATGGCCTGGCCGGCGGCGACGTCGAACTCAAGATCAATGCGCCGATTTTCGTCAACCACTTCCAGGCGCTCGCCGACCTGGCCAAGGACGGCACGTTCAAATATGGCGGACGCACCTCCGAAGCCAAGCAGATATTCCTCGCCGGCGAATGCGGCATCTTCACCGAATCGTCGGGCGGCCTCGGCGATATCGTCAAGTCCGGCATGAACTATGGCATCGGCCAGCTTCCCTACGACAGTGACGCCAAGGGTGCCCCGCAGAACACGACGCCGGGCGGTGCCAGCCTATGGGTGTTCGGCAACAAGTCGGACGAGGAATACAAGGGCGTTGCCGCCTTCTTTGCCTATCTGTCCAAGACCGATGTACAGGAATACCTGCACCAGAAGTCGGGATACCTGCCTGTGACGCTCGCCGCGTACGAGGCGACCAAGAAATCAGGCTTCTATGACAAGAACCCCGGCCGCGAGACACCCATCCTGCAGATGATCGGCAAGTCGCCGACCGACAATTCGAAGGGCGTGCGTCTGCCCAATCTGCCGCAGGTGCGTGATATCCAGAACGAGGAGCTGGAGAAGATGCTGGCCGGCCAGCAAACCGCCCAGCAGGCGCTCGACAATGCGGTCGCGCGCGGCAACGCCGCGATCAAGGAAGCCCTGGACAACTAACGAGATCGTCTCGGTCAGTCGGTTGGAATATCGCCCACGCGAGCGCGCGTGGGCGATGCCTGGATAGCGAGGGAAATCAGCCTGTCTCCACGCGTCGTCTTTCCCAACAAGATCCTGCCCTACCTGCTGGTGGCGCCACAGCTCGCCATAACCCTGGTTTTCTTCTACTGGCCGGCTGGTCAGGCGCTTTACCAGTCGATGCTCAGGCAAGACCCGTTCGGACTGAAGAGCAGGTTCGTCTGGTTTGCCAATTTCCGGAAGGTGCTGGCCGATCCGGCCTACCTCAACTCGATCAAGGTCACGGTGGTGTTCTCGCTTGCGACCGCGATCGTTGCCATGGTTGTGGCCCTGCTGCTCGCGGTCATGGCCGAGAAGGCCGTGCGCGGCAAAGGCCTCTACCGCACACTGTTGATATGGCCTTATGCCGTGGCGCCGGCGATCGCCGGCATGCTGTGGCTGTTTCTGTTCAACCCTTCGATAGGCTCGTTGGCCTATTTGCTGAGAAGCCTCGGCATCGCATGGGACCCACTGCTCAACGGCACCCACGCCATGATCCTGCTGGTGTCGGCGGCTGCCTGGAAGCAGATCAGCTACAATTTCCTGTTCTTCGTCGCCGGCCTGCAGGCGGTGCCGAAAACGCTGATCGAAGCGGCGGCCATGGACGGCGCCGGCGAAACCAAGCGCTTCTGGACCATCGTCTTCCCGCTGCTTGCGCCGACAACGTTTTTCCTGCTGGTCGTCAACACCGTCTATGCCCTGTTCGACACGTTCGGCATCGTTCATGCCGTCACCGGCGGCGGGCCTGGCAAGACGACCGAGACGCTGGTCTACAAGGTCTACAATGACGGCTTCGTCAATCTGATCCTGGGCGACTCGGCGGCGCAGTCGGTCATCCTGATGGCCATCGTCATCGCGCTCACAGCGATCCAGTTCCACTATGTGGAACGCAAAGTCCACTACGGCTGAGGGCAGCGATGATCGGCCAGTCCCCGCTCCGCACCTTCATCGCCCATGCCGTGCTCATCCTCGGCATATTGATCGTGGCTTTTCCGATCTACTACACCTTCGTTGCCTCGACGCACACGCTGCAAACGATCCTCAGGCCGCCGCTGCCGCTCTTGCCGGGCGGCCAGCTATGGAACAACTACAGCGAGGGGCTGTTCGGCGGCATCGGCCGTATCGGCGGGGTCAGCGTCGGCAAGCTGCTCCTCAACACCACGATCATGGCGCTCGGCGTTGCGGTCGGAAAGATCTTCATCTCGATCCTGTCGGCCTACGCGATCGTGTTCTTTCGCTTTCCGCTGCGCATGACCTTCTTCTGGCTGATCTTCATCACCTTGATGCTTCCAGTCGAGGTGCGCATCCTGCCGACCTACAAGGTGATGGTCGATCTCGGCATGATCGATACCTATGCCGGCCTGATCGTCCCGCTGATCGCCTCAGCCACTGCAACGCTGCTGTTTCGCCAGTTCTTCATGACCATACCGGGCGAATTGGTCGAGGCGGCGCGTGTCGACGGTGCCGGGCCATGGCGCTTCTTCTTTGATATCCTCCTGCCGCTGTCGCGGACAAACATCGCCGCGCTGTTCGTGATCCTCTTCATCTATGGCTGGACGCAGTATCTTTGGCCGCTGCTCGTCACCAACAGCAGCGACATGAACACCATCGTCATCGCGCTGAGAAAGATGGTTTCCTTCGCCGATGCCGACACCCAATGGCACCTCGTGATGGTCACGGCAATGCTGGCTATCGTGCCGCCGATTCTCGTCGTGGTGATGATGCAACGCTGGTTCGTGCGCGGCCTGGTCGAATCCGAAAAGTGAGACTCTGATGGCGACCGTCGATCTGAAGGACGTGAAGAAGGTCTATCCCAGCGGCGTCGAAGCCGTGAAGGGCGTCTCCATCGCCATTCCCGACAAGGAGCTTTGCGTGCTGGTCGGGCCGTCAGGTTGCGGTAAGTCCACGCTGCTGAGGATGATCGCCGGGTTGGAGACCATTTCGGCCGGTACAGTCGCCATCGACGGCAAGGTGGTCAACGCCATCGGCCCGACCGAGCGCGACATCGCCATGGTGTTCCAGAATTACGCGCTCTACCCACATATGAAGGTCTATGACAACATGGCCTATGGCCTGCGCAACCGCGGCACGCCGAAGGACGAGATCGATAGCAGGGTACGCTCGACGGCCAAGGTGCTGGAGCTTTCGGCGCTGCTCGACCGGCGCCCGCGCGAGCTTTCAGGCGGTCAGCGCCAGCGCGTCGCCATGGGTCGCGCCATCGTGCGCAACCCGAAGGTCTTCCTGTTCGACGAACCACTGTCCAACCTCGATGCGAAATTGCGCGGGCAGATGCGCATCGAGATCAAGAATCTGCAGCGCTCGCTTGGCGTCACCTCGGTTTATGTCACGCACGACCAGCTTGAGGCGATGACGCTGGCCGACATCCTCGTCGTCATGAACGCCGGACTGGTCGAGCAGACCGGCGCGCCGCTTGATGTGTACGAGAAACCGGCCTCGACCTTCGTCGCTTCGTTCATAGGCGCACCGCCGATGAATCTGCTGGCGCTCACAGGGGCCTCCCCAAGCTTGGTATTGGCCGACGGTACGGTGATTGGCTTGGCGCCTCGACAGGGCAAGGCGGTGACACTGGGCTTTCGTCCGGAGGACGCCGATATCACCTTCGCGGCAGAGGCGCCGGCCGGCGCGCTCGCGCTGCCGGCGACAGTGGAAGCGGTCGAACCGGTCGGTGCCGAAAGCTTTCTCCATTGCGTGGCAGCCGGCAGCCGCATCGTGGTGCGCGTCTCAGGCCGCGCCAGCGCCAAGCCAGGCGACCGATTGCGCGTCGTGGCCAGGTCCGAAAAGCTGCATTGGTTCGATCAAGCGGGCAAACGGGTCGATTGAAATCGGCCTTGCGCAAAACCGTTCAGGCAAACACATGCGCCTTGCCCGACACGGTCAGCCGCACGATCTCGCCGACCGCAGGCGCGTCCATGCCCGGCTTGCGCAGGATCAATGGCGTGTTGCCGATGGCGGCGGCGTCGGGCGGATCTGGGCTGTTCAAGAGACGTACGGCGATCGTGCACATCGAGCCCGCGAATTCGGATTCCGTGACCTCGCCGAACAGCATGTCCGGCGTGCCGGACATGCCTTCACGCGAGGTTCGTTTCAGCAGCACCTGCTCGGGCCGCAGCATGATACGGGCGATGTCGCGCCGCTCGGTGCTGTCGACGGCGATGCGGCCGAGCGGCGAGGTGGCGAAGCCATCAGCGATCCGGGCCGGCAAGACGATGGCGTCGCCGAGGAACTCGGCGATCATCCTGTCCTTCGGCCTGAAATAGAGCTCGCGCGGCGTGCCGACCTGCGAGAATTTGCCGTCGCGCATCACCGCGACCTGGCCGGCGAATGACAGCGCCTCGGCCTGATCATGGGTGACCAGGATGGTGGTGATGCCGGCGGTTTCAAGGAGCTCGGCCACGGCCTTGCGCATCGAGGCGCGCAGGCCGGTGTCGAGCGCCGAGAACGGCTCGTCGAGCAGCATCAGCCGCGGCTTCATGGCCATGGCGCGGGCGAGCGCGACGCGCTGCTGCTGGCCGCCGGAGAGCTCATGCGGGCGGCGCCTCAGGATTCCTTTGTCCAGTCCGACGACATAGGCGAGCTCGGCGATGCGCTCACTGCGCTTTTCCTCGTGACGCCCCATGCCGAAGCCGATATTGGCGGCGATGCTCAGATGCGGGAACAGAGCGCCGTCCTGCGCCACCAGCCCGATGCCGCGGCGATGCGCCGGCACGGCCGTGTCGCCATCGGCCAGCACCTCGCCATCGAGCACGATGCGGCCCTGGTCCGGCGCCTCGAAGCCGGCGATCAGCCGCAGCAAGGTGGTCTTGCCGCAACCGGATGGCCCGACGATTGCCGTACGGCTGCCGCTGACCACGCTGAGGTCGACGCCGGCAAGTGCTGCGACAGGCCCGTAGTGCTTGTGGATGCCGCTCAGCTCGAGAAAGCTCATCGCCCGGCCATCCGCTTCGACTGGACGTAGAGCAGCCAGGTCAAAGGCAGCGACATCGCTACCATGATCAGGGCATAAGGCGCCGCCGACGCATAGTCGATCTCGCCGCTATAGGACCAGAACGCCATGGCCAGCGTGCGGGTGCCGTTGGGTGCCAGCATCTGGGTTGCGGTCAATTCGTTCATGATACCCAGCGCGACCAACGCCATGCCGGCTGCGGCGCCCGGCGCCGACAGGCGGATGGTCGTCGACCACAGCGCCTTGAGCGGCGACCGGCCTAGGCTCGAGGCGGCGCGTTCGAGCTCGACTGGCGCCTGTGCGATCGACGCCCTGAGGCTAATCAGGGCGCGCGGCAGGAACATCAGCGCATAGGCGACCAGGATGGTGAACAGGGTCTGGTAGAGCGGCATGGCGATACGCACGGCGATGGTGACCAGCGCCAGCGCGATGACGACGCCAGGCAACGCGCCGACGATATAGTTGCAGCCCTCCAGGACGCGTTGCAGCCTTCCCGGCGCGCGGATCGAGATCCACGCCATCGGCATTGCCGCGACGGTGGCGAGCAGCGCGCCGGCAATCGCCAGGAACAGCGTCTGGCCAAGCGCCAGACCGATCTCGTCGAGCCGCCAGACATTGGCGCCGCCGGCCACGAGCCAGCGGCCGATGGTGGCGAACGGCACGCCGAGCGCCAGCAGCGTGGTAATGGCGGGCAGCAGCAGGCAAGGAATGGTGGCGCGCCCAAGGCCCGTGCGCTGCTGCTGGCGCGCAGCACCCGAACCGACGCGGGCATAGCGCTCTTCGCCGCGCACCAGCACCTCCAGACCGAGCAGCACAAGGCAGCAAGTCACCAGCACGCCGGCCAGCATGTTGGCGGCGGGACCGTTGAAGGTCGACTGAAACTGGTCGACGATCGCGGTGGTGAAGGTGTCGAAGCGGATGAAAACGTAAAGGCCGTATTCGGCCAGGAGGTGCAGGCCGACCAGCAGCGAGCCGCCGCAAATGGCGAGTCGGAGCTGCGGCAGCACGACACGCCGGAACACGCGCCATGGGCCAAGCCCGAGGGCCGCTGCTGCATCTTCGAGAGCGGGATCGAGCCGGCGCAAAGCTGCCGCTATCGGCAGATAGAGGAACGGGAAATAAGCGATGACGGATACAAGCACGCCGGCCCACAGGCCGTGCAGTCTGGGCGCCATGGTGATCCAGGCGTAACTGTGGACGAAGGCGGGAATGGCGAGCGGCGCCACCGACAACCAGGCCCATAGGCGGGCCCCCGGCAGATCGCTGCGCTCGGTGAGCCAGGCCAGCGCCACCGACAGCACGATCGAAATCGGCACGGTCAGCACCACCAGCAGACTGGTGTTGACCAGAAGTTCGCCGACGCGCGGCCTGAACACCAGCGCCGCCACGGTTTCCCAGCCAGTCTGAACCGCCACCCAGACGATGAAGGCAAGTGGCAGCAGCGCGAAAAGCGAGACAAAGACGGCAGCCAGCGCAATCCATGAGACCGACCAACGACGTGCCCGCACGGCCGTGGTATCGGCTGGCAAGCCTGAAGGTGCGAGATCGATCGCCGACTGCATCAGATCAGACGTTGTGCCGTTTCCGCCCGAAGGCGGAAACAATCGTCGGCGAATGCGGCGAGCAGCTTGTGGTCATGGACAAATGCCATCTTGAAAACAGAGCGCTCCCGCGGAAAGCGAATTCCCACAGGAGCGCAGTCGGTTGCCCTTTTAGGACGAACGCCGGCTAAAGCAAGCCGGCCGCCGTCATCAGGTCGGTCACCTTCTTCGAGTTCAGCGTCGTCGGGTCGACTTTCGGCGCCTGCAGATCGGCCAGCGGCACCAGCTTCGGATTGGACTCGGCGCCCTTGCCGACTGCGTATTCGAACGAATCGCCTGTCTTCAGTACGTCCTGGCCGCCCTTGCCGGTGACCCATTTCAGGAAAGCCTGCGCTTCCTTCGGGTGCTTGCTCGAGGCCAGCACGCCACCGCCGGAAACTGAGACGAAAGCGCCGGGATCCTGGTGCTTGAAATAGTGCAGCTCGACGTTCTTGCTGTTCTCGCCGGTCTTGGCCTGATCGCCGTAATAGTAATAGTGATAGATCACGCCGCCTTCGACCTCGCCGGCATTGACCGCCTTCATCACCGTGCTGTTGCCCTTATAGGCGGTAAAATTCTCCTTCATCGCCTTTAGCCATTCGGCCGTCGCTGCCTCACCCTTGAGCTGCAGAAACGCGCTGACGATCGCCTGGAAATCGGCGCCGGAGGGCGATGCGGCCCAACGGCCCTTCCAGCTCGGATCGGCGAGATCGAGAAGCGATTTGGGCAGCTGGTCGGCGGCCAGCTTGGTCTTGTTGTAGGCAAAGACCGTGCTGCGCGCGGCGACGCCGACCCATTTGCCGCTCGCCGGCTGGTACTCCTGCGGAACCTGGGCCAGCGTCTCGGTGTCGACCGGTGCGAACAGGCCGGCCGCCTCGACTAATGCCATGGCCGGCGAATTCTCCGTCAGGAATACATCGGCGGGCGAAGCGGTGCCTTCCGCAACGATCTGATTGGAGAAATCGCTGTCGCCGCCATTGCGGACGGTAACCTTGATGCCGGTTTCCTTGGTGAATCCCTCCGCCCAGGCTTTGGTCAGGTTTTCGTGCTGGGCGTTGTAGACGACGATGCCCTCGTCCTCTGCTATTGCCGGGCCGGCGATCAGGCTGATTGCAAGTGCTGTCGCACCGGCAAGGGCGGAAAGAGCATATTTCATGGCGTCGTCCTCGATTTCGATGGTCGTTGGCTTGGCACGCTGCACCTACCAATACATGACTAGCGCAGTCAACATTGCTGGCCCACTCAATTGCTCAAAAGGGCAAACTTTCGTGATGCTCAGCTAATTTGCCTTGGACACTATTTCGCCGGCCCCGTAACAAATCAGCGCCGAGACGCGAATATCGGGGAGTGAACTCTTGTGAGCGGCAAGGACGAAGCCGAGCTTTCACGGCTGCTGCGGGCCGCGATCGCTGGAGACGAAAGGGCCTATGCCGACTTTCTGCACCGGATCGCCGCGCTCGTTCGTGGCTTTGCCCGGCGCAAGATCGTGCAGGGTGGGGTGGATCCCGAGGATATCGTGCAGGAAACCTTGCTGGCCATTCATGTGAAACGACACACCTGGCGCCATAATGCGCCGGTGCTGCCTTGGGTCTATGCAATAGCCCGCTTCAAGCTGATCGACGCGTTCCGGCGGCGCGGCCGGCGGATCGAGGTCGAGATCGACGAAATCGCCGAGACCTTCGCCGAGCCGGAAGCGGAGACGGTAAGCGAGCGCGACGTCAACCGGGCGCTCGACAGCCTGTCGCCGGCACAGCGTTCCGTCGTCTCGGCCGTATCGGTCGAAGGCCGTTCGATCGGTGAGACGGCGGCCAAATTCGGCATCAGCGAGACGGCTGTGCGGGTGTCACTGCACCGCGGGCTTGCCGCCATTGCCAAACGGTTCGGGGCGAGGCGGGAATAAAAATGAGGACCGAAGATCTCATCAAGGCGCTCGACGCCGATGCCCGCAGCAAGGCGCTGCCGCTAGGCGCCGCCTGGTGGCTTGCCGCCGGTGCGGCCATGGTGATCGCGGCCGCGGTTTTCTGGCTGACGATCGGCCCGCGCCCCGACATTGCGATCGCCATGCACACGATGCGGTTCCTGTCCAAATTCGTCTTCACGATCGCTCTTTCGGCCAGCGCCTTTGCCCTGGTGCATGCGCTGTCGACCCCCGGTGCATCGACCCGCCGAGCGGCAAGCTGCATGATCGCCGCCCCGCTGCTGGTGATTGTGGCCGTGATTCTCGAACTCTTCGCCGTGCCTGCGTCCGACTGGGGCACACGCCTGGTCGGGACGAACATGGTCATCTGCCTGACCTTCATTCCGTTGATCGGGATCGGCCCGCTTGCCGTCTTTCTCGCGGTCCTGCGCCATGGCGCGCCGACAAGGCCGGTGCTTGCCGGTGCGGCCGCGGGCCTGCTTGCCGGCGGGCTGGCGGCGACCTTCTATGCGGCGCATTGCTTCGACGATTCGCCGCTTTTCGTCGGCACCTGGTATACGATCGCGGTCGCCATCCTTGCCGTGCTCGGGGCGCTCGGCGGACGACTTTTTGTGCGCTGGTAGCGATAAGGATCAGCGTGTCGGAACGGGATGCTCGCCGCGATAGTCGTAAAAGCCGCGCCCGGTCTTGCGGCCGAGCCAGCCGGCCTCGACATATTTGACCAGCAGCGGGCAGGGGCGGTATTTCGAATCGGACAGCCCGTCATGCAGCACCTGCATGATCGACAGGCAGGTATCGAGCCCGATGAAATCGGCAAGCTGCAGCGGCCCCATCGGATGGTTGGCGCCGAGCTTCATGGCGGTATCGATGGCGTCGACCGAGCCGACACCTTCATAGAGCGTGTAGATCGCCTCGTTGATCATCGGCAGCAGGATGCGGTTGACGATAAAGGCCGGGAAATCCTCCGAGACGGTGATCGTCTTGTCGAGCTGCTTCACATAGGTTTTTGCCGCCTCGAAGGTCTGGTCCTCGGTGGCGATGCCGCGCACCAGTTCGACCAGCTTCATCACCGGAACCGGATTCATGAAATGTATGCCGATGAAGCGTTCCGGCCGGTCGGTCTGCGAAGCCAGCCGTGTGATCGAGATCGATGATGTGTTCGTCGCCAGGATGGCCTCGGGGTTGAGCTGCGGGCAGAGCTGGGCATAAATCTTGCGCTTGACCGTCTCGTCCTCGGTCGCTGCTTCGATCACCAGATCGGCGCCCGCAAGGTCGGCCATGGCCGGCGCCGCCGAAATACGCGCCATCGCCTCATTGCGCAGCGTTTCCTCGAGTTTGCCGGAGCCGACCTGACGGGCCATGTTGCCGCTGATCGTAGCAATGCCCTTTTCGATGCGGTCGGGCGAAATATCGTAAACCAGCACCCTATAGCCCGCCAGCGCCGACACATGGGCGATGCCGCCACCCATCTGGCCCGCGCCGATGATGCCGATCGTCTCGATCTTGCTCATTACCCGATCCCGTCGAGGCCTTTGCGGCCCGTTTTTTTGTGCAGTGCAAACTAAAAGGGCGGGGCGACTCGTCTACCCCACCCCTCGGAATTTAATACGCTTTGGCAGAAGGCGTCAAAGCGCCTTTTGCAGTTCCGGCAGAATGACGAAGAGATCGCCGACGAGACCGTAGTCGGCGACCTGGAAGATCGGCGCCTCCTCGTCCTTGTTGATGGCAACGATCACCTTCGAATCCTTCATGCCAGCAAGGTGCTGGATGGCACCGGAGATGCCGACGGCAATATAAAGGTCGGGCGCTACTACCTTGCCGGTCTGGCCGACCTGCCAGTCGTTCGGCGCATAGCCGGCATCGACGGCGGCGCGAGATGCGCCAACCGCCGCACCGAGCTTGTCGGCGACCGGCAGGATGACCTCCTGGAACTTCTCGGAGGAGCCCAGCGCACGGCCGCCCGAGATGATGATCTTGGCCGAGGTCAGCTCTGGACGGTCGGTCTCGGAGAGCTTGTTCTCGACAAAGCTCGACAGGCCGGGATTGGCCGCCGCCTGAACCGTCTCGACCGGCGCGGAACCACCCTCGGGTGCTGCCTGGAAGGAAGCGGTGCGCACCGTGATGACCTTCTTGGCGTCACTCGACTGCACCATCTGGATGGCGTTGCCGGCATAGATCGGCCGCTTGAAGGTGTCGGGCGACAAGACTTCGATGATTTCCGATATCTGGGCGACATCGAGCAGCGCCGCCACGCGGGGCGCGACGTTCTTGCCCGACGAGGTCGCCGGCGCGATGATCGTCTCGTATGGCTCAGCAAGCGAAACGACGAGTGCCGCCAGCGGTTCGGCGAGACGCTCGGTCAGTTCGTCAGCGTCGGCGAGCAGCACCTTGGTAACGCCCTTGAGCTTGGCGGCTGCGTCCGCTGCCGGCTTGGCATCTTTGCCGGCAACTAGCACATGCACGTCCGAACCGATCTGCAGCGCCGCCGAAAGCGCCTTGGCGGTCTGGTCGGAAAGCGCAGCGTTGTCGTGTTCGGCGATCAGAAGAACTGTCATTTTTTATCCCTTCCTGGCCTACAGCACGCCGGCTTCGTTTTTCAGCTTGTCTA
The DNA here is from genome assembly GCF_040322275.1 of Mesorhizobium sp. M0174. Taxonomy (NCBI): domain Bacteria; kingdom Pseudomonadati; phylum Pseudomonadota; class Alphaproteobacteria; order Hyphomicrobiales; family Phyllobacteriaceae; genus Mesorhizobium; species Mesorhizobium sp. M0174. Next base: position 32,405 of record NZ_JAMYTB010000005.1, on the reverse strand, counting down.
CCAGTTCGGCGACGCTCTTGACCTTGACGCCCGCCTTGCGGCCGCCCGGCTCCTCGGTCTTGATCACCTTCAGCCGCGGCTTGACGTCGGCGCCGTAGTCGGCAGGGCTCTTCTCGTCGAGCGGCTTCTTCTTGGCCTTCATGATGTTGGGCAGCGACGCGTAGCGTGGCTGGTTCAGGCGCAAATCGGCGGTGACGATTGCCGGCATCTTCAGTTCCAGCGTCTGCAGGCCGCCATCGACCTCGCGCGTCACCGTGGCCTTTTCACCGTCGAGCACGATCTTGGAGGCGAAGGTGCCCTGCGCCCAGCCGAGAAGTGCGGCCAGCATCTGGCCGGTCTGGTTGGAATCGTCGTCGATCGCCTGCTTGCCGAGAATGACAAGGTCGGGCTGTTCTGCCTCGACGACGCCCTTCAGCACCTTGGCGACGCCCAGCGGCTCAGTCTGCTCGTCGGTCTTGACCAGGATGGCGCGGTCGGCGCCCATGGCGAGCGCCGTGCGCAAGGTCTCCTGTGCCTGCTGCGGCCCGATCGACACCACGATGATCTCTTCGGCCTTACCAGCTTCCTTCAGCCGGATCGCCTCTTCCACCGCGATCTCGTCGAACGGGTTCATCGCCATCTTGACGTTGGCGAGTTCCACCGCCGAACCGTCCGCTTTCACCCGGACCTTGACGTTCGCATCCACAACCCGCTTCACGGGCACAAGGATCTTCATTTGCCTGTCACCTCTTTCACGATAGTCTCTCACGCTCGTCGGACGCGCTATAGCAGCGTGCACCTCTTCAGAGTTGTCGAAAGCCGACATTCCGGACGGAATTCTGGTCTTCGCCACGCCAGTAGGGTGGCGCTTCCGTAGTTGCGGCGACCCCGCGCGTCAATATCCGGGCGCACTCGGATCCTCGGCGAAGCACTCAAATCAGTTCAGTCCGGACCGGAAACGCTTCCTCGGCCCCAGCGCGGCGCCTGCTGCGCAGGTTGTGGTTCGCTTGGCGCCGGCTCTACGGCAACGGGCACATGGCCGGCGACCACCACAGTCTCTTCATCCGCAGCGGCGAGCAGCGGCACGCCGCGGCTGCGCAAGACAAGCACCAGCACGGCTCCGGCGATGATGCCGCCGATATGGCAGGCCCAGGAGACCTGATCCTCGCCTCCCTGGGCAAACATGAAGATCTGGAACAGGATCCACAGGATGAGCGGGATGAAAGCCGGGATACGCAACGGGATGCGGGCGAAGGCCAGCACCCACACCTTCACGCGCGGATAAAGGATCAGATAGGCAGCGACGACACCGGCGATGGCGCCCGACGCACCGATCAGCGGCACTTGCGAATCCCAGGCCACCAGACCCTGGAAGAAAGCGCCGGCAATGGCGCAAAGCAGGTAGAAGATGAGGTAGCGGATGTGGCCGAGTGCATCCTCGACATTGTCGCCGAATACCCACAGGAACAGCATGTTGCCGCCGAGGTGGAAGATATCCGCGTGCAGGAAGGAATAGGTCAGGTAGCTCAGGCTCTCGGGAATGACGACGAATTGCGGAGCGAGCTCGACGCTGTCATGCACGACCGACGGGATGAAGCCGAGGCCCAGCACCGCGGCGTTGGAGAAGTCCTCACCGCCAAGCGTGGTGACAAGGTAGATCAACACATTGAGCGCGATCAGGCCGATGGTCACATATTGCAGCTTGATGTGCCGCAGCCTGTTGGTGTCGTAAAGCGGGATGAACATCGGGTCCCCAGCTCGGCGGATTTCAGCGGTTCTTGCCAGGAACCCATAGCACGTCGGCGTTTCCGTTGTCATTGACCGCGCGCGCGGCAACGAACAAGAAGTCCGAGACGCGGTTGATGTACCTTATTGTCTCGCGGTTGACGGGCTCGTTTGGGTCTTGCGACAGCGCCACCATGATGCGCTCGGCGCGGCGCGCGACCGTACGGGCGAGGTGAAGGGCGGCGGCGGCCGGCGTGCCGCCATTGAGCACGAAGGATTTGAGCGGCCGCAGATTTTTATTGAGGAGGTCGATGTCCTGTTCGACGCGGTCGGTCTGCGAGGCGACGATGCGCAGCGGCTCGTAGTCCAGCGGCTTGCCATTATCGGGGACTGCCAGATCGGCGCCGAGATCGAAAAGATCGTTCTGGATGCGGCCGAGCATCGCATCGATCGCCGGATTTACTGCCGCTGTATGGATGCGGGCCATGCCGATGCAGGCATTGGCCTCGTCGACGGTGCCGTAGGCGTCGATGCGAAGGTCGGATTTCAGCCGCCGCTCGCCGGAGCCGAGACCGGTGGTGCCGTCGTCGCCAGTGCGGGTGTAGATCTTGTTGAGCTTGACCACGGGGTACCTCCCGACTGGTGCTGCGTCACTTACGGGTGAAATACACCGCCAGCATGATCAGCACCAAGGCCACGAACTGCAAGAGCACGCGCGTCTGCATCAGCTTGTTGGAGGTCATGCTGGAGCCGCCGCGCATCATGTTGATGAGGCCGCGCATCAGCACGATCACCACTGCGACCATGACAAGAACGGCGAGGATGTTGAAGACGGTTGCCATGGTGTGTTCCAGTTGAATTGCGTTCAGGCGCGTTTGGCGAGCAGACGGTAGAGTGCAGATGCCGGCAGGATGCGTTTAAAGATCGCGCCGATCCTGGCCGGCACTGTTACCACATAATGCGGGCGCGGGCGCCGCGACAGAAGCGCATGGTGCAAGGCGGCATAAACCACCTCCGGCCCGGGCTTCAGCCGCGATGTGCTGCCGCCGGCCCGCAGCCGTTTGAGTTGCGCCGCATAGGCGAGGCGATGAACGGAATTCTCGTGATCGATATTCGCCAGGAACCATGCGAGGCTGTTGCTGGCGATCTTCGATCTTACCGGCCCCGGCTCGATCAGCGAAACATGGATGCCGCTACCCCGGAGTTCTTGATAGAGGGACAGCATCAGCCCTTCGATAGCGTGCTTCGATGCCGAGTAGGCGCCGCGAAAAGGCACCGGCGCGAGGCCGAGGATCGATGAGCAATGAACGAGACGACCATGGCCCTGGCGGCGCATCACCGGTACGACGCGGCGAGTGAGATCATGCCAGCCAAAGACATTGGCCTCGAACTGCTGCCGCAAAGCCTGGACCGGCAGGTCCTCGACGGCGCCGGGCTGTCCGTATGCGCCATTGTTGAAGAGCGCATCGAGTCGGCCGCCGGTCCGTTCCAGCACCGACGTCACCAGCGCCTCGATCGATCCGGGCTCGGTGTAGTCCAGATAGAAGGCCTCAATGCCGTCGGCCTCGAGCGCGGCGATATCCTCGGGCTTTCGGGCCGTTGCGAACACCCGCCAGCCTTCCTTCTTAAGAGCATGGGCGCAATAGGCGCCTATACCGGAAGAGGCACCTGTGACAATGATGGTGCGCAACTCTTTTCCGGGAGGAATGGTGGTTTGACCTAGGGTTGTCATTTACTGCAAACCCTTCCCATATTCGCGGCGTCCGGACAATCGAAGGGAACGCGGTTCTTGTTGCGGAAGATCGTAGCCCTTAAACGCGTCCTCTACGACGCGCTCGGCCATTTCAACACCGACGACGGCTGGGCAATGGCCAGCCATCTGGCGATCACCGCGCTGATGGCGCTTTTTCCTTTCCTGATCTTCGCTACGACGCTGGCGAGTTTTTTCGGCGCGCAGGCCTTCGCCGACACCGCCGTGCACCTTGTGTTCGACACATGGCCCGAGCAGATCGCCAAACCGATCGCACGCGAAGTGCTCAACGTGCTTACCGTTAGGCGCAGCGACCTGTTGACGTACGGTATCGTGCTTGCCGGATACTTCGCCTCGAACGGCATCGAGGCGCTGCGCACTTCGCTCAACCGCGCCTATCGTGTCTCGGAAACGCGGGGCATCATCTACCGGCGGGTGCAGAGCATCATCTTCGTGCTGATCGCGACGGCCGGGTTTTTGGCGATCAGCGTGCTGCTGGTCTTCGCGCCGTTGCTGGCACGGCTGGCCGAGTCGCATTTCGAATGGATAAAGCCCTACATGGGCACGATCACGCTGTGGCGTTACGTCATCGCCTCGGTCGTCATCATCGGCGGTCTGTTCGCCGTGCATTTCTGGTTGCCGGCCGGCAAGCGCCGCTTCGTTTCGATCGTGCCTGGCATCATCTTCACGCTGATCGGCTGGCTTATCGGGTCGACCATCTTCGCCGCCTATCTCGATCATTTCTCGTCCTATGTGACGACCTATGCCGGCCTCGCCTCGATCATGATCGCCGTCGTATTCCTCTATATCGTCTCGGCGATCTTCATCCTCGGTGGCGAGCTCAACGCCGCGATCAGCCGCTATTTAGAGGCGCGTGCGAGAGTCGGCTGAGTTAAGCATGATCTTTTCCGAAAACCGGTTCCCACTTTTTGGGATCATGCTTTTGGCGGCTGAGCGGTCGCCAGCCCGACGCCGAGCGTCGCGATTGCCATGCCGGCGATCTGGAGCGGGCTCAACTGCTCACCGAACAATGCCCAGGCGATGACCGCGGTGACGGCCGGCACGAGGTAAAACAGCGAGGCGACCTTCGACATCTCGCCGTCGCGGATCATCACCATCAACAGGAAGATGGCGCCGATCGATAGCACCAGCACGAGCCAGGCCATGGCGAAAATCAGTTCGCCGTTGACGATGACCGTTCGGGTCTCGAAGGCGAACGAGGCCAGAGCCATCACCGATGCGCCGCCGACATATTGCCAGAACGTGGCAGCCACCAGATCGCCGCCGGAGGCGAAACGCTTCTGCCAGATCGTGCCCGCACTCATGCCGAGTACGGAGACCAGCGAGGCGCCCAGTGTTTCGGCCGTCACCCCGCCGCCGAGCGCGCCGAGCTTCGGCCAGAGCACGATTACCACGCCGATCAACCCGAGACCGAGACCGGCCCAGTGGCGCGGCAGGATGGCCTCGCCCAGAAGCCGGCCGGCGAGCACTGCCGTGATCAGCGGCTGAAGGCCGACGATCAGGGCTGAAAGCCCAGCGGGCATGCCCCGGTGGATGGACCAGAACACGCCGCCGAGATAGACCCCATGCATCAGGATGCCGGCGCCGGTCGCGTGCAGCGCCTCATCACGGGTGGCGCGGCTCGAACCTAATGCGGCCATCAAAGCGACAAGCAGGATTGCGGCCAGGACAAAGCGCGCGGCCAGGAAAGTAAAGGGCTCCGCCCACGGCATGGCATAGCGCGCGCCGATGAAGCCGGTCGCCCACAGGACGACGAAAGAGGCGGGGATGAACCGCTTGAGGCTGTGCATTTTCAGGAGGCCGCGGTGAATTCGGGTGAGGGATCGACTGCGGCGACTGCTTAATGCCGTTCGGGCCGGCAAGCAAAACCAAACGGTTGATCCATAGAGTCATTTGAATTGAAGGAGCGCCGTTGATGGCCGTCAGCTCGCAGGTCTAGCTAGAGACCGACCAGCCGCCTAACATCGTCGGGCGAGGCGCCCGCCGCACGCTGGGCGGCAAGGCTGGTATCGCCAAGACTCTTCGACAGTTTTCGTCCGTCCGGGCCGAGGATCAGGCGATGGTGAAAATAGGCCGGCTGCGGCAGGCTAAGCAGCTGCTGAAGCAGCCGCTGCACGCTGGTCGCGGAATAAAGATCCTGGCCGCGCACGACATGGCTGACGCCCTGCAGCGCGTCATCCACGGTGACGGCGAGGTGATAGCTGGTCGGGATTTCGCGGCGCGCCACGACCACATCGCCCCACTCGTGCGGATGGGCTTCGACACGACGCGCCGCGGAGAGCGTCTCGTCCGTGTATTCGGCCCATGACAGGTCCTTGCCGGCGCGCTCTATTGCCGCATCGACGTTCAACCGCCAGGCAAATGGCACATTTTCGGCGATGCGCCGCTTGCGTTCGCTCGTCGGCAGCGCCTTGTCGGCGGCGGGATAGAGCGGCACGCCGTCCGGGTCCCGCGGCCAGTCGCGGCCGCGCTTTTCGCTGTCGGCGATGAAGGCGCGGATCTCACTTCTGCTCATGAAGGCCGGATAGACAAGCTCCGCTTCGATCAACCGCTCGAGCATCGCCCGATATTCGGCAAAATGCTCGGACTGGCGGCGCACCGGTTCCTCCCAGCCAAGCCCCAGCCATTTCAGATCGCGAAAAATGCCTGCCTCGAATTCCGGCGTGCAGCGCGTCGTGTCGATGTCCTCGATGCGCAGCAGCAAGCGTCCGCCCGCCGCCTTTGCCAATTTCTGATTGAGCAGCGCCGAATAGGCATGGCCGAGATGCAGTTCGCCGTTCGGGCTCGGCGCGAAGCGGAATGTCAGCAGTGTCATTGTCCGGCGGGCAATCGGGTTGTGCGGCGCTTTCGCCAATTGCTACTTTGCGCCGGCAGCGTCGTGCGTCCAGAGGGACACGTGACGAAACGTGCGGCACTTTTGATTTTGGAATAAGCAGACATGCAACGCATCGCCAGCCTCGACGACATTGCGCAAGGGCTGGATAGGCTATGCTTGCTCGACCCACGCCTGGAAAAAGTGCGCGGCATGGCCGGCGAGGTGCCGCTCAGGCTGTCGGAGCCGGGGTTCAGGAGCCTTGCTTCCATCGTCGTTTCGCAACAAGTGTCCCGCGCGAGCGCCGATGCCATCTTCGGCCGCCTGACGGAACTGCTCGATCCGCTGACGCCGCAGGCGATCCTTGCCGCCGATGAGGCGATCTTTCGCAACGCGGGACTATCGCGGCCCAAGCAGCGCGGACTGATTGCCGTCGCCCAGGCGGTGGCCAACGGGCTCGACCTCGATCACCTCTGCCGGCTCGATGCAAGCGAGGCTATCGCGGCCATGACCAGGGTGCCGGGCATCGGCCCGTGGACGGCTGAAGTCTACCTTTTGTTTGCCGCCGGACACCCGGACATCTTTCCGGCGCGCGACGTTGCATTGCAGAGCGCGGTCGGCCATGCGCTCGGCATCGACCCGCGTCCGCCGGAGAAAATGCTGATCCGGCTTGCCGAATCATGGAGCCCGTGGCGCGGTGTCGCATCGCGGCTTTTCTGGGCTTATTATCGAGAATTGAAGGGCAGGGATGCCGCGCCTCCGGCCTGAATCCGCAAAAAAGCATTGAAATCATGCGTTTTTGAGACCGGGCATGATCGACAATCCGCTTCACATCCCTGTCATGTCGGGCTTACAGTATCCGCGTCGACCGGTTCTAGGGTGAAGGAGGTCAACGACGTGACGGTTGCCGTATCTCCGGATGGGCTTCCAGCGCTGGTGCTGAATGCGGATTACCGTCCGCTCAGCTATTACCCCTTGTCGCTCTGGTCCTGGCAGGATGCCATCAAGGCGGTGTTCCTCGAGAGGGTGAACATCGTCGCCGAATACGAACACGCCGTCTCGTCGCCGACCTTTTCGATGAAGCTGCCGAGCGTCGTCAGCCTGAAGGCTTACGTGAAGCCGTCGAGGCATCCGGCGTTTACCCGTTTCAACGTCTTCCTGCGCGACCGTTTCCAGTGCCAATATTGCGGTACGCCGGACGATCTGACGTTCGACCATGTCATTCCGCGCCATCGCGGCGGCGCCACGACCTGGGAGAATGTCGTCGCTGCCTGTTCCCCCTGCAATCTGAGGAAGGGCGGCATGATGCCGGCCCACGCCAAGATGTGGCCGCTGCAGAAGCCCTACCAGCCGACGGTGCATGATTTGCATAATAACGGCCGGCTGTTCCCACCCAACCATCTGCACCAAAGCTGGATGGATTATCTTTACTGGGATGTCGAACTCGAACCATAGAGTTCGGCAGAAATCCGCCATGCCGGTCGCCTGACGCAGCTTTCTACGCTTCCGGCCTTCGCCGGCCGAAGCATTCATGAGCGGTCGTGGCGTGGTAGTTAAGGCTACGGCCGGCGTAGGCCGGTGCTCACGTAGTTTAGCACGCTCCGCTCCGGTTCTCGAAAGCTACGTCATGCACTCCGGCCTGACGAATTTCTGAACGAATTCTGCGTTGTGCCACTCAGTCGCGGGCGAAGGCGCCGCGGAACGCGACGGCGGCGAGGACAAAGCTGGCGATGGCATTCCAGCCCGCCAGCGACAGGCCGAGGATGCGGAGCGCCGCCTTGTCGCAGGAAGGCGGGACAAATTTGTCGAGCGCGTCGAGCACGCCCTTGCCGCCGGTGTCCACCGGCCCTGCGGCTGCGGTGCAATCGGTCGGGCCTGGCCACCACGCCCATTCGACGCCGGAGTGATAAACGCCGAGATAGACGCCGTAGAGCATCAGCAGGCCGCCAATGGCCAGCAGGCCACGGCTTACCCAGGCTGGTGCCCGAAGCGCCGACGCAAGCACCGCCAGCAGCATCAAGGGCACGCCGACGTAGTAAGGCGTGCGCTGCTCGAGGCAGAGCTTGCAGGGGATGTAGCCGCCAACATACTGGAAGGCCAGCGCCGAGCCGACCGTGGCGGCCATGGCGACGGCGAGAAACAGGGCGGTGCGCAGCCGCTGGCGTCCGGTATCGGCATTCACGGTCGCTGTCATCGGGCTCAGTCCGTTCGGTTCGATGCCGTTCAGACGGCGTATTTGACGACGATATAGAGCAAAATCAGGGCAGCGGCGGCGGCGCCCGCAATCTGGCCAAGGCGCTTTTCGATGAAGTGGCGGATCGGCTCGCCATAGCGGCGCAACAGCCACGCGAGAAACAGGAAGCGAGCACCGCGCGCCACGATTGCCAGCACGATGAACAGCAGCAAAGGAACACCGATGACGCCCGACAGGATCGTCACTACCTTGATCGGCGGCAGATGGGCGAGGCCGGAGGTGACCAGCATCAGGATGATGAAGCCGACACCCGATGAGACGCGCATCGCTTCGAACTCGTCATATTTGCCATAAAATTCGAGGATCGGCCGCGCCACCGCATCATAGGCATAATGGCCGATGAACCAGCCGGCGATGCCGCCGAGCACCGAGGCGACGGTGGCGACCAGCGCGTAACGATAGGCGCGATCCGGCCGCGACAGCGCCATCGGCAGATAGAGGACGTCGGCCGGCACCAGGAACACCGAACTCTCGACGAAGGCGATGAAGGCCAGCCACCATTCGGCGGATTTGCTCGCCGCCAGAGACAAGGTCCAGTCGTAAAGTCCGCGAAGCATCGGCACTCCTAATGCACGCCCAAACCAGAACCGGTCTTGGGATCACGACATGTACAAACAAGACTTGGAAGCGCCCCGCATCACCCTCGTCGGACAAGGTGCGCTTCAATGACATGCGCCGCCTGTCTAGAAAGATTTTCCGCGCTGCACAATGGCAGCTGCTTCACGAAATCGAAAGGCTGAGGCTTGAGCGAGCCCAGATGTCGGGATTTGGCCAGTTGACGAACAGGCCTCCAACCGTATAGTCCGCGCCATCCAGGCCGTCCGGCCTGAGCCCCTATGGCGGAATTGGTAGACGCGCTCGACTCAAAATCGAGTTCCGCAAGGAGTGCTGGTTCGATCCCGGCTAGGGGCACCATTTCCTAAATCCCCACGCTATTTCGTATTAAACCCAATGGCGTGGCTGGGATTGTCCTCCGATGCGCTCGACGGCGGCCGATGATCGCATCTTGCTGCTGCCGCAAGCTGCTCAACCGGGCGTTCCTCACCACACGCAATCTGACGTGCCGCGGTCTCGGTCATTGCGAGGGATGCGCCGCCAACGTCCGCGGTCAGCACCGGTATAGCCGAACCGGACAGTCCACCAAGGCCGGCGACGAGAAACGCGAAAAGACGCCGCCGCATACTCGATCGCTGTCCGACGGACGTGTTTCCTCCCGCGAACTATCCACCAGACCCGAGCCCCGGATGCAACCTGGAGAAGTGAGCTATGCGGTAACGTTGTGGCACAACGCGAAACGGCTTCGTCTGGATCGTGCTGCGGCCTCGCCCCGCCGCCACGCCTAGAGCGGTTCATCGTTTCACGGAAAGGCCGAACCGCTCTATCCCTTTGTTTCTGCACAATTCCGGACGGAAAACCGTTCTACAACTTTCCTGGAATTGCTCTAGCGGAGGACCGCCACGACGTCGCCGACGTCGGCCTGTTTGCCATTGCCGGCGCGACGCAATTGCACCTCGACCGGCTTGCCGTCGGATTGGTCGCAATAGACGATGGGTCCGGGCCGCACCCATTTGTCGCCCCACTCGGTCAGCGCGATAATGACCGTTTTGAATTCCAGCCCCTTCCGGGTCAGGACGTATTCGGCCTGCTCGCCGGGGGCACCCGGGCGACGGTCCATCAGGCCGGCCTCGACGAAATCCTCGAGGCGCTTGGCCAGGATGTTGGTGGCGATCCCCAGGCTCTTCTGGAATTGCGAAAAGCGCGTGCAGCCGCCGAATATCGCGTCGCGCAGGATCAACAGGCTCCAGCGCTCGCCGACCAGTTCCAGGGCGCGTGAGGCCGAGCAGTTTTGTTTTTCATAGAGACGACCAAGCATGGTGTGAACATACCCTATTGACTTGCATCATGCAAGTATGCATTGTGCTTGCATGATGCAAGCGACAGAGGTCGAGAGAGCGTCGCTCCACTTCATCGCCCGAGATTTCGGGTGTCCATCAACCAATCAGATCCAGACAGGAGATATGCTATGAAAAAGAAAGAAGATTACACGACGTCATTCGTCGTTAAGCAAAGCCCCGAAGAGGTTTTTGCCGCGATTGTCAATCCGCGAGCCTGGTGGTCGGAAGATATAGATGGCGATACCAACAAGCTCGGTGCGATATTCTACTATCATTTCAAGGATATCCACCGCGGCACATTCAAGGTCACGGAGCTTGTGCCTGGCAAGAAGGTCGTCTGGCACGTCGCTCAGAACTACTTCAACTTCGTCAAGGATGCGACCGAGTGGACCGGCACGGACGTGGTCTTCGAGATCGCGCCGACTGATAAGGGGACCGAACTGCGTTTCACCCATGTCGGGCTGAAGCCGAGTGAAGAATGCTACGATGTCTGCCATGACTCGTGGCGCTTCTATGTCGCGAGTCTCCGCGACCTGATTTCGACGGGCAAGGGGCAACCCAACAAGGGCGAAGAGAACGCCAACCCAACGGTTGTGCCGCAAAACGAGGACCTCGGCGCCGTCGAGCGCAAGGCGGCAGGCGATGGCGCCGGGATGATCGTCATGACGACGGCAGCGGCGAAGCCCGGCATCGAAAGCAAGGTGCGGAATGCCCTGCGGGACGTGGCGGGGGCGGCCCGCAAGCAAAGCGGGTGCATCGACTATAGCGTCTTTCGCTCGGAGGCAGAGCCCCATGTTACCATCTGCGTCGAGCGCTGGGCATCGAAGCAGGAGCGCGACGCTTTTCTACGCTCGGCGGACGCTAAGAATTTCGTTTCGGCCATAACCGGCGCCTTCCTGGAGCGGCCTTCGCCGATCTCCTACACGACGTTGGAAGTCGGGTCCTAGTTGCAAGGGTTCGCCCGGCGATAGCGCCGGCTGCCCTGGAGCAATGCAACGGGGGAGACGGCGTCCAAGCGTGGAACAGAAAACCATAGCCTACTTGCATGATGCAAGAACGAATGGCTTGCATTCATGCAAGAGGAGGCGAGATCGTCGTGCCGAAATCGATGGAAGTCACAAACAAAGCCGTTCTCGTGACCGGGGCCAACCGCGGCCTCGGCAAGGCGCTGGTCGAGGAAATATTGAGACGGGGTGCGAACCGGGTCTATGCCGGCGCGCGCAAACCGCTCGCCCACGCGGATCGGCGCGTCACGCCGCTGATCCTGGACGTGACCGATGCGGTGCAGATTGGGGCGGCTGTCGAGCGGATCGGGTCTCTCGATATCCTCATCAACAACGCCGGCATCGGGCTCTACGACGATCTTGGCGATCGTGCTGCGCTTGAGCGACACCTCGCCGTCAACCTGCTCGGCGTGCATGGCGTAACCCACGCATTCCTGCCGCTGCTCACGCATTCGCGCGGCGCCGTGGTCAACATCCTGTCGGAAGCGGCTCTCGTTCCCTTCCCGATTATTCCGTCTTACTCACTGTCGAAGGCCGCCGCGTTTTCCATGACGCAATCGGTACGTGCTCTCGCCGGCGCTCGTGGCGTGAGCGTTCATGCAGTCCTGTCCGGTCCCATAGACACCGACATGAGCAGAGACGCCGATATACCGAAGAGCTCCGCGGAGAGCGTCGCGAAAGGCATCCTGGACGGCATGGCGCGAGGGGAAGAGGAAATCTTCCCTGATCCAAAATCGGCATCCATGGCCGAGAGCTGGCGCGGAAGCGCGTTCAAAGCGCTCGAACGCCAAATGGCGGCTTTCGTCCAAGCCATGCCCACCAAGCCATAGGCGACCGCCGCCATCGATAGGCTGCCAGCATTTGCAATTCAGCGCCCCACAGTGGAGCGGAACGTCATGCTGTTGAACGCAACTTCCCCGGTTTTCACCAGCGGATCACGATGACTTTGTCGGTCCCGTTGGCGAGTTCGACAGCTTCGGTGCCATCCGGTTTGCGGCTTTGGATTCTGGCGCTCTCGACAGCTTCAACGCCAACAATGTTGACTGCAAAGGCTTCATCGATTTCGGCGGCACAGACCAAGGTGTCCGGCGGCAGGTCCTTTACTTGATCCAACAACTCGCGAAGCTTCATGGTCGAATCTCCTTGGCGATAGCAGGAATGAGCAGCACGCTTTCGCCGCACATTCGGAACCATGTCCCTTGAGAAAGGTTCCCGATGAGGTGGAGATGCCGCAGAATGGGACGAGCGCGGCGATCCGCCCGTCGCGATGATGTGAACGCGCCGTGCGAAGCATCTGTCTCAAATCCCTGTCCCTAATGCTGGCGGTGCAATTCCTTGTTGATCATGCCGCCCATCGCTAGACCGACCGTCATCACCACAAAAGTCGCCGCGATAGATCGCTTCGGCAGCACCGTCTCCCAACCTGGCGTCAACCGCTTCGGCACGAAGCCATAATCTGTTGCCGCGGCAATGGCCGCTGCCGCCAACGCATCGCGAAATATCAGAAGCGACGGACGCGGCGGCCTCGAGGCGAGCCATAGTTCGAAAAGGAATGCCCAGAAGATGGAGGAAGCGTGATGCGTGCCATAGCCGACGAGCGTGTGCGCCACGTCACCCCGCCGCACCGACGCGGCCTGTTCGCCGTAGAGCCAGTGGCTGGTCGCATTCGTGGGCTGCAGGGCGCCTTTGCCTTCCCGCCTTGCAAGCAGGGCCAGCGCAGCTGTCGTGGCGAAGCTGACGATCGTACCCGAAACGGCTGCGGACAATCCTGTCTGGATCAGGCTTTTCACTTGGTCCTCCGTCGTTTCGCGGTCGGCTCCTTGGAACGCCTTTTGTCAACCCGCGGCAGGGTCGAGTCGTGATTGCCAAACGGCGAAACGAGTCCGAAGGTTCCGGGAACGGGCTTTTGGTTGGACGTTATCCCAGGAGCGTCCTCCGGGATAACGCCTTTGAGGTCCGGCTGCCTTTCCTGGCAAGCTCGGATCGCAGCCAGGCCGCTATTACATCGGCCCCGGCACCATCTTGGTTGGCTGCTCCGGCATCGGAAACGGATAGTTGTCGCATTTCACGTCCGGGTTCGTCGGGCTGAACATTCCGAGCGGGTTGTCCTTGAACAGCCAGGCGTGAAGGTCGTAGTGGTGGAACTCCTTCGGGATGAGCGGGTAATGCCCCTCCATCGGCCCCTGGAATGTCTGGCCGAAGAGCTTCGGCGGCTCCTTTGTGTCCGGCGTCAAGGGCACGAGCCATTCCGCGCCGACCAGGCGCAATTCGCCGCCGACCGGCTCATAGATCAGCACATTGGGGCGCGTCGGATCCGCGGTCGGGCCGACAGTCGTGACGTTGACGAAATGGATGCCCATCGCGCCCTTCGGGTAGTCCATCGCCCCCTCTACCTTTTCGCCGCTGTAGAAGACGCATCCTACCGTCGATAGATAAAGCTCGCGAATGGCAACCTTGTAGTCTTCATACCTGGACAGCGATTTACGCAGGGCATCGATCTCGGCTTTGTCGGGTTCGGCCGCCCGAGGAGTGGCGGCGTTCAGACACGCGCCAACGAGACCTGCCAAGGTGAGGATACCGACACGCCTGAAGTGAGTTGTTTTCATCATGCATTCCTCCCAGATTTTTTTCTTCTGGCCGTGCAGGACCGAGGCGGCAGTGATGCTGGACGCGCGGCCGTAATTGATCGCCTCATCCCGGTTGGGACTGCGTCGATGCTAATCCTTTCCGCTGATCGGGAGAATTAACCCTGACGACCTAGGCCCGAGAGAGCCGACGGTGCGGAGACGGACGGCCGGGCCGGGTCCCGCTTTGGACCCCATGCACTAGCGCCGGCGCAGCAGGCTCCTCATCCGGTTGCGCAGCAGGCGCGCCATGTTGCGGGTCTCGCGATAGAGGTGAAGCTGCGACGCGGCCTGGCGGGCGGGGCGGTCGGCATCCGGCGTCAGCCCGATCACCAGCGTGCCCATCGGCCTGTGTTCGCTCCACAGCCGGCTCATCACCGGATGGTCGGGCACCGCGCAGGAATCGGTCATCATGATGTTGGGGTCGTCGAGATGCTGTCTGGTCACCTCGATCATCAGCAGCGTGCCCGGCGAATAGGCGGCGAGCGTCTCGTCATAGGCGGTCTTCCAGGTGTAGGCGACGCCGGCCTCGACGAAGACGATCAGGCAGGCGACGGTGCGGCCGTCGAGCGTCAGCGAATGGATGCGGCAGAGATCCTGCTCGGCCAGCCGGTGCACCGCTTCGCGGGCGAAGGCGGCGCGGTAGCGGTCGATGGCCATGGCGGTGCGCTCGCGGCCTTTCCAGCCGGCAGCCTCCAGCGTCAGGAAATTTTCGATGGCGTGGCGGATCTCGTCAGGCCCGCGCGCCACGACATGCTGCAGCCGGCCGAGGTCGGCGAGGCGGCGCTTCAGGCGGCGGAACTCGCGATAATGGTGGGCGCGCAGCGAAGCTTTCAGATATTCCTCGCCATCGAGCGCGCTTTCGAGCACCGGGCGCTCGGCCTTGCCGGTGGTGACCAGCGTCAGGCCGCGCGTTTCGGCGACGCTGGCGAGCAGGCTCGCCACCGGGCCATCCAGCCTTACGTCGGGCAGCACGAAGACCTTCGGCAGCTTGAGATGCGGCCTGGACAGCATCGAAAAGAAATCCTCGATGACGCCGATCGGATCGTCGCGGTCGACCAACGGCGTGCCGATCGGGCCGAACGGGCTCGACCAGGTGCGCATGACGGGAACGCCGAGCGGCATCACCGGTCGCTCGACCGAGAACGGCACCAGCAGGCGCAGCCGGTTGCGATACTGGTCACCGTCGCGGATGACGGCCAGCCGCACCTCGCGGTCCTCGAGCCTGGGCATGGCCGGCGCCAGGAAGCGCGGATTGAAGAAGACGTTGGGCTCGATCGTGCGGGTACAGAGATAGTCGAGCTCCTCGACCAGGTCGAAGCCGGCGGAGGCCGGATAGATGGCAAGCTTGCGCTCGGGCCGGTTGTTGGCGAGGATCTCGACATGGGCGGGATCGGCTTCGCGGGCAAGCCCGGCAAGGCCGGACACCATGGCGCCGGCCGGGCCGCCGCTGGTTTCCTCGAGCAAGGGGACGGCAGCCATCAGGCGGCTCCTTTGGCGGGCACGAAAATGACCATGACGATGCCAAGCTTGCGCCAGACCGTGAAGGACAGCGCGCTGGCCTCGAAGATCATGGCGAAGACGGTGGCCATCGCCGCGCCCCACAGGCCGAAGAGCGGGATCAGCACGACGCTAAGCGCGATGTTGAAGGCCAGCGTCATGGCGTAGACGGCGGCGCAGATATTCTGGTTGCCGCTCATGGTGAGCAGGCTTTCGCAAGGGCCGACGGCGGCCCGCGCGACGACGCCGAGCACCAGCAGGAACAGCAGCGGATAGCCGGCGGAAAATTCCGGGCCGAACAGGGTCAGCATCGGCTCGCCCAGGGCCAGCACGAGCAGCGCCATCGCCAGCGACGGCCAGAAGGTCCACGACACGGTTTCGCGGGCGAAGGCGGCGAGCTTTTGCGGCTCGCCATGGGTGAACTGCGCATAGCGCTGGGCGACGCCGGCCTTGACCGCGAAATAGACGAAATGCACCAGCGCCAGCGTCTTGACGGTGGCGAAATAGACGGCGACGTCGTTGGGATCGAGATAGGCGCCGACCATCAGCACGTCGGCATTGGTGAGCAGGAAGAAGAAGCTCTCGACCAGGAAGATCGGCAGCGAGACGATGAACCATTGGCCGAAATGCAGCTTCATCGGCCCGGCCGGAATTCTTTTGTCGATGCGCGAGGTGACGCCGACGAGCTGACCGAGCGTGGTGGCGTAGGTGGCGGCGATGGCGGCGAAGATCGCCGTTCTGGCATCGGGCGCGTAGCCCGCCAGCAGCATCAGCGCCATGAACGCCAGGATCAGCAGCGGCCGCACCAGAAAGGTCGGCGACAGCGCAAACAGCGCCCAGGAATTGGCCCGCGCCAGCCCTTGCAGAAGGTCGGACATGGCGATCATCGGCAGGCAGATGATGCCGAGGATGAACGGCACGACATAGTAGTTTTCGATATAGGCCGACAGCAGCCAGACGCCGAGCGCGCCGAGGCCGGCGATCAGCGTCGAGGCAACCAGCACGAACAGCCGGCTGGCCCGCACGATGCCGCGCAGTTCGGCCATCATGCCGCGCTCGCGATATTCGGGAATGAAGCGGATGATCGAGGTGTGGAAGCCGAGGCAGGCGAGATTGCCGACGATGACCATCGTCACCCACACGAGCACGAAAATGCCGTATTCGAACGAGCCCATCCAGCGCGCCATCAAAACCTGGCTGACGAAGGCGATGACGGCGCTGACGATGCGGACCGAAAAGGCGATCAGCGACATGCGGCCGGCCTCGCCGCGCGCGCCGGCGCTGAACAGCACGGCATCGATCAGGCCAAGCAGCGGCCTGATGCGCAGCGCAAGGCGCTGCGGCAGGAACCGCCCGGCTGTCGTCGCCGCGGAAAAGCGCACCCCGATCACACTCCGTTTTCCGCCAATTTACAGGGGCTGGGTGTAGCGGAGACACATTAAGAAACGGTTGGGTGGGCTTTCCTTCGCCCGTCTCTATGCGGGGAGAAGGTGCCGGCAGGCGGATGAGGGGCGGCGCTGGCTGCTTCATATTCATCATTCGCGCAACCCTTCAACCTGCTCGGGAGTGTCTCAGTTTGAAATCCGCGGAAACGCCTATCCCGTTTGCCCCATATGCGAAACGCCTATATGCTGAGCGGAACGCACGGCAGCAACAATGGTCTACACTGTCATCTGGTATGGAAGGCAGGGCATCGTCGACAAGGTGATCTTCGACGACGAGAAGACCGCGAAAGATCATGCAACCTCCATGTTTCAAACCCGAAAGGGTGACGATGGAATCGTGTCCGTTGAAGTTCGTAAGGACAACGGCGCTGTCGTCTTTAGCCATGCCGAGAACTAGGAATGCCAACCGGACCTAAAGGCCAGAAGCGTCCTGCCGACGTGATCGGCAATGCCGTCCACGTCATGCGTATTGCTACAGGCGAGGAATCCGATGACGTGGTTGACGACGGTAAAGACCTGCCGCGAAAGCGCTGGGCGCGAAAGGCGGCCCGAAGCGGACCGAGAATATGACGCCAGAGCGTCGCCCTAAAATCGCCAAAAAGGCTGAGCGCCCCCTCTGGCCTGCCGGCCATCTCCCGCTCAGGTGCGGAGATTGGCTAATTGCCAACGCCTCCGCTGCCCCTCATCCGCCCTTTGGGCACCTTCTCCCCGCGAACGGGGCGAAGCAAAGCAGCGCCTTACGCAAACGCCCCGTGGCAATGCTTGTACTTCTTGCCTGACCCGCAGGGGCAGGCTTCGTTGCGGCCGATCTTGCCCCAGGTGGCCGGGTTCTTCGGGTCGCGGTTTTCGGGGGCGACGATGGCGTTGGTCTCCTGGCGGACCAGGACGGCCGTGTCGCCGCCTTCGAAATCGTCCTCGCCGGTCGAGCCGTCGATATGGCTGCCGAACATGTCGGGCGCCTCTGGCGGCGGCGCTTCCGCCGCCTGGCGGACCAGCTCGACGCGCATCAGCTGCGCCGTTACCGCCTGGCGCAGATTGCCCAGCATCGCCTGGAACAGCTCGAACGCCTCGCTCTTGTACTCCTGCAGCGGATCCCGCTGCGCATAGCCGCGGAAGCCGACGACCGAGCGCAGATGGTCGAGATTGACGATGTGCTCGCGCCACAGGTGGTCGAGCGTCTGCAGCACCACGGAGCGCTCGACATACGTCATCACGTCGGGGCCGAAGCGCTCGGCGCGCTCCTTGGCGGCGGCGTCGGCGGCCTGGCTGATGCGCTCGCGGATGTCGTCTTCGGCAATGCCTTCTTCCTTGACCCAGTCTTCTACCGGCAGGTCGAGGTTGAGGAATTCGGCGATCTCGGCCTTGAGCCCGGCGACGTTCCACTGCTCGGCATAGGCGTTTTCGGGAATGTTCTTGGCGACGATCTCCTCGATGACGCCTTCGCGCATCTCGGTGATGGTCTCGGATAGGCCTTCGCCGTCCATCAATTCGAGGCGCTGCTCGAACACCACCTTGCGTTGGTCGTTGGAGACGTCGTCATATTTCAACAGGTTCTTGCGGATGTCGAAGTTGCGCGCCTCGACCTTCTTTTGCGCCTTTTCCAGCGCCTTGTTGATCCATGGATGGATGATCGCCTCGTCTTCCTTGAGGCCGAGCTTCTGCAGCATGCCGTCCATGCGCTCGGAACCGAAGATGCGCATCAGATCGTCCTGCAGCGACAGGAAGAACTTTGACCGCCCGGGATCGCCCTGACGGCCTGAGCGGCCGCGCAACTGGTTGTCGATGCGGCGCGATTCATGGCGTTCGGTGGCAAGCACATAGAGGCCGCCGGCGGCGAGCGCCTTTTCCTTCAGCCGGGCGATGTCGTCGCGGATTTCTTTTTCCCGGGCCTCGCGCTCGGGGCCGGCTGGCATGTCGCCAAGCTCCTCGGCGATGCGCATGTCGGCATTGCCGCCGAGCTGGATGTCGGTGCCGCGGCCGGCCATGTTAGTGGCGATGGTGATGGCGCCGGGTTTGCCGGCCTGGGCGACGATCGCCGCCTCGCGCTCGTGGTGGCGGGCGTTCAGCACCTCGAAATCCTTGAAACCCTCCTTGCGCAGGCGCTCGGCCAGTTGCTCGGATTTCTCGATGGAAGTCGTGCCGACCAGCGTCGGCTGACCCTTGGCGCGGGCTTCCTTGATCTCCTTGACGATCGCCTTGTATTTCTCCTCGACCGTCCGGTAGACCTCGTCGTCTTCGTCGATGCGGATGACCGGCAGGTTGGTCGGGATCTCGGTGACGTCGAGATTGTAGATGTTGGCGAATTCTTCGGCCTCGGTCAGCGCCGTGCCGGTCATGCCGGCGAGCTTCTTGTAGAGGCGGAAATAGTTCTGGAAGGTGACCGAGGCGAGCGTCTGGTTCTCCGGCTGGATCGCCACATGCTCCTTGGCTTCGAGCGCCTGGTGCAGGCCCTCCGAATAGCGGCGGCCGGGCATCATGCGGCCGGTGAACTCGTCGATGATGACGATCTCGCCGTTGCGGACAATATAGTCCTTGTCCTTCTGGAACAGCCGGTGCGCCTTCAGCGCGTTGTTGACGTGGTGAACGATGGCGACGTTCTCGACGTCATAGAGCGACTCGCCCTTGAGCAGGCCAGCATCGCGCAGCATGTTCTCCAGCTTCTCGGTGCCTTCCTCGGTGAAGATCGAGGTCTTCTGCTTCTCGTCGATCTCGTAGTCCTGCGGTTGCAGCTGGACGATGAAGGTATCGATGGTGTTGTACATTTCCGAACGGTCCTCGAGCGGACCGGAAATGATCAGCGGCGTGCGGGCTTCGTCGACCAGGATCGAATCGACCTCGTCGACAATGGCGTAGCTATGGCCGCGCTGCACCATCTGGGCGCGCTCGTATTTCATGTTGTCGCGCAGATAGTCGAAGCCGAGCTCGTTGTTGGTGGCGTAGGTGACGTCGGCGGCGTAGGCGACCCGGCGCTCCTCGTCGGACAGGCCATGGACGATGACGCCGACCTTAAGGCCGAGGAATTTGTAGACGCGGCCCATCCATTCGGAGTCGCGCGTGGCCAGATAATCGTTGACGGTGACGACATGGACGCCATTGCCGGCGAGCGCGTTGAGATAGACCGGCAGCGTCGCCACCAGCGTCTTGCCTTCACCGGTCCGCATCTCGGCAATACCGCCATTGTGCAGCACCATGCCGCCGATCAGCTGCACGTCGAACGGGCGCATGCCGAGCACGCGGCGGGCGGCCTCGCGCACGGTAGCGAAGGCCGGCACCAGAAGGTCGTCGAGGCTGGCGCCGTTGGCGATGTCCTGGCGGAATTTGTCGGTGCGGGCCTGAAGCTCGGCGTCGGAGAGCGCCCGCATCTCGTTTTCCATGGCATTGATCGCCTCGACGCGGGGCCGGGTCGATTTGACCCGACGATCGTTGGAGGAGCCGAAAACCTTACGGGCGAGACCGCCGAGACTGACCATCCAATGGCCCTTTCGATAGCATTCCAAGTCGTTGCGACAGGCGCCGGCTGGCCCCATCAAATCCACGTGAACGCGGACAAACGCAAAAAGCGCCCGGAAAACGGTTCTGGACGCAAAGTCGTTGGACAGATAAGAGGGGGCTCATTCGATGTCAACGCCGCGCTCGCCCTGTCGACCGCGCCAAATTCCGCCACAATCCTGCTGGTCTGGAAGCCATTCCGCTCTAGCTACCCCGCTTTGGAGATAATCGTAATGTCCTTGTTGTTCCGCCGTGCGTCGCTCGCCAGCCTTGGTCTGGCATTCGGCCTCTCGGCCCTCTCGCTGTCGCCGCTGATGGCACAGGAAGCCGCCCCTGCCCAGCCGGCAGCACCCGCCCCGGCGGCCAAGCCGGTCGATCCGAACGCCGTGGTCGCCACCGTCAACGGCCAGACGCTGACCGAGGCAGACCTTGGGCTTGCCGAGGGCGAGCTGTCGCAGCAGTTCGCGCAGCTTCCGCCCGAGCAGCGCCGCGCGGCGGCACTGTCGGCGGCGATTGAAATCCGCGTCATGGCGGCTCAGGCGGTGACCACCGGCCTCGACAAGGATCCCGACTTCCAGCGCCGCATGGCCTTCCTGCAGCAGCGCGCGCTGCATGGCGAAATGGTCGAGAAGGGCGTCATCGACAAGGTTACCGATGCCGAGGTCCGCGCCCGCTACGACCAGGAAATCGCCAACACGCCGCCCACCAACGAGGTGCACGCCCGTCACATCCTCGTGAAGACGAAGGAAGAGGCCGACGCCATCATCAAGCAGCTCGACGGCGGCGCCGACTTCCAGAAACTCGCCAACGAGCACACCAGCGATCCGAGCGGCAAGACCAGCGGCGGCGATCTCGGCTGGTTCGGACCTGGCCAGATGGTGCCGGAGTTCGACAAGGCGGCGTTTGCGCTGGCGGTCGGCAAATACACCGAGCAGCCGGTGCAGTCGCAGTTCGGCTGGCATGTCATCAAGGTTGAGGACAAGCGCACCAAGCAGCCGCCGGCGTTCGACCAGGTCAAGGACCAGGCGCGCCAGGCGGTCATCCGCGACAAGTATTTCGCGCTGGTCAAGTCGCTGCGTGCCAACGCCAAGGTCGACATCCCCGATGCGAACCTGAAGAAGACGGTCGACGCGTTGGAAAGCGCCAAATAAGCCAGATTGGGCTACGACAGGGCGCGCTGCCGCCCTGTCGCTTCTATTTGGTAGGGCGAGCGAGGATGCGTCGACGCCGCCGCCGGACCGCCGTGGCGTCGCCGGCATCCTCAGCGACGATGCCCTTCAAGATATAGCCGACCGCCCTGCGTAAGATCGCCTCGTCCTCGTCCAGGCGGTCTGTCAGAAGGTGCGCCCAGGCAAACGACGCGACGAGGTCGGCGACGACAGTGGCATCGACATCGGTTGCCACCTCTCCCCTTGCCTTGGCGCGTTCGACCATCTGGCCGGTGTGGATACGACGCCCTCTCGCGTATTCGGCAAGGGCGGCGGCGGCTTTTTCGTCCGACTGCGCCTCGGCGATCAGCGATCTGAACACGCTGCCCGACGATGTGTCGCGCCAGTGCGCGAACAAGCTCTTCAGGAAGCCGACGAGATCCTCCGCAAGGCTCCCGGTATCGGGATTGTCGACGCGCTTTTGCCGCTGGTAAACGTCGAGCAGCAAGGCGGCCTTGCTTGGCCACCAGCGATAGATCGTCGGTTTTCCGGCGCGTGCGCGGCGCGCCACCGCCTCGATCGAGAAGCCGGAATAGCCGGCTTCGACCAGCACCGCCTCGGCGGCATCGAGAATGGCATCGGCGCTTTCGGGGCTGCGCCGTGCGCCGGCTGACCTGCGTCCGGGATCGGTGATTTCGCCCATTTCTTTGTCCTTACCCCCGATTTCAGCAGCCATCATATACAACTCTTGACGAAACGGAACGATCCGTTTTATACGAAACGAAACGTTCCGTAACGATAAGAGAACAGCAATGACTTCGGCCGTCGCCACACGTTTTTCGCGCCTGCGCTTCGCCCTGCTGGTGCTGCTCGGCGTCTATCCGCTGATCACTGCCATTTTGTACGTGGTTTTTCTGCTGACACAGGAATGGCAGATCTGGCAGCGTACGCTGGTCATCGCGCCGCTGATGGTCTCGATCATGATCTGGGGACTGATTCCGGGCGTGCAGCGGATGTTTCGTGGCTTCCTCAACCCGACCGTCCGGTGACGGTCATTCCAGCGCTTGCGACGTTTCCGACGCAACGCGCCATTCGCCGTCGGCCAGAACGAGTTCCAGCGTCACCCGCGCCTTGCCGGTCAGGCGCTGCGCCGATTTGTTTTTCGGCACATAGTCGTAGTTCATGGCGAAAACCACGTCGGCACGATCCTTACCGTGCGGCGTCACCTCGAGGCTGCCGGGCTCGAGACCGAACGACCACGACGCCCATTGCGCGAACCAGTCGGTCTTGACCTTGACGATGGCCTCGCTGTCGTAACGCGTGCCGTAGATGGTGGCCGACGAACCGTAAAGCCGCTTGACGGTTTCGCGCATTCTCCTGGCATCAGGCGCCAGATAGTTTTCGCGCAAGAATTTTTCGATGGCACCCTCGTCGCCGACGGAGCGTTCGAGCGCAGCCACCTGCGACGCGGGAGCCGGGCTGACGGCCGGTTTCGGTTGCTGGGCAGTGTCTCCGCCCGGAACGAATTCGAAACGCTCGAGCAGCGACCCCTGCTCCCAGGGACGCTGCGACTCGCGCGTTGCGGAAACGACGTCGAGGCGCACCGCGATCATCATGTCGTTGATGCTTTGTCCGGGCTCGGCCATGTGCCGCAAAAGCGCCGCGGCGAAGGGCGAGTTGCGCCCCGTCCCGTCTATTGCCACAGCGCCGGGCGCCGTCGAGAAGGCGATGAAGGAGCCGCGTGTCGACTCGAACTGGGCAAGGCCGGCGAGAGCCGTCGCCGAGCGCGTCGTGGCGCCGCGGCTGAGACTTCGGGCAAACGGGTTGTTGCGGCAGGCATCGAGGAAGACCAGGCTGACCTTGGTCTGCTGCTCCATGATGTCGAGAACCTCGTCGATCGGCACCGCCTCGAGTTGCAGCTTGACCGGCATGTCCAACCGGGCGTCGACCGGCACGATGAAGTTGCGCCCGTCGACCTGCAGGCCGTGGCCGGCATAGTAGAACAGCCCGGCACCGGCACCTTGCAGCGCATCTGAGAATTCGCCGATCTTGCGCTCGAGCTCGCGCTTGCCGAGATCGTTGCCTTCGATCACCTCGAAACCGATGGTGCGCAGCTTGTCGGCGATGTCGAGCGCATCGTTGACCGGATTGGCCAGCGTGCCGGCTTCGGCGTAGCTGCCGTTGCCGACCACAAGCGCTACGCGCCGCGCCGTCTGCGCATCGGCGCGCAGCAGCAGAAAGCCCAGAAACGCCAGTGCCAAGACCACAAGCCTGCCCATGGGGCAGGATCATAGCGCTATCGATCGCAGCGATACCAACAAATTTGCAACAGCCTGCTTGCGGCATGAGGCGGTGTCAGGCTTCCGGTACCCATAACGGCTGTGAAAACGCCTTGCGCCGGCGCGTGCTATCGGGCAAACCGGCGTTCCTTTCTCGATTTTTCCCGCCCGGGGTCTTCCATGTCCGCACAGGTTTCGCCGCTCGCGCCGAAGAAATATCCCAAGATGCCGGTGATCGAGGGCGTGCGCATCGCCACCGCCGAGGCCGGCATAAAATACAAGAACCGCACCGACTTGCTGGCCATGGTGTTCGACGCCGGCACCACCGTCGGCGGCGTGTTCACCAGGTCGAAATGCCCGTCGGCGCCGGTCGATTTCTGCCGGCAGAACCTCGTGGCTGGCAAGGCACGCGTGCTGGTGGTCAATTCCGGCAATGCCAATGCCTTTACCGGCCAGAAGGGCCGCGCCTCGACGGCACTCACGGGCGAGGTGGCGGCGAAGGCGGCCGGCTGCACAGCGGGCGAGGTGTTCCTAGCCTCGACCGGCGTGATCGGCGAACCGCTCGACGCCGGAAAGTTCAGCCATCTGCTGGCCGGCCTAGTCAAGGACGGCAAGCCGGAATTGTGGACCGAAGCCGCCAAGGCGATCATGACCACCGACACCTATCCCAAACTGGCGACCGTGACGGTCCAGCTCGGCGATGCCGACGTCACCATCAACGGTATCGCAAAGGGTGCCGGCATGATCGCGCCCGATATGGCGACGATGCTTTCCTTCGTCGCCACCGACGCGCCGATCGCAGCACCCGTGCTGCAGGATCTCTTGTCGCGCGGCACGGCCAAGACCTTCAACGCGGTTACCGTCGACAGTGACACCTCGACCAGCGACACGCTGCTGATGTTCGCCACGGGTGCTGCCGCCAGGCGCGGCGCGCCGGCAATTTCCGACCCCAAGGATGCGCGCCTCGGCGCCTTCCGCCGTGCCCTCGGCAAGGTGCTGAAATCGCTGGCACTGCAGGTGGTGCGCGACGGCGAGGGCGCCCGCAAGCAGGTCGAGGTCACCGTCACCGGGGCCAAATCGGCCCGCTCGGCCAAGCGCATCGCGCTGTCGATCGCCAATTCGCCGCTGGTCAAGACGGCGGTCGCCGGCGAGGACGCCAATTGGGGCCGCGTCGTCATGGCCGTCGGCAAGGCCGGCGAGCCGGCCGACCGCGACCTTCTGTCGATCTGGTTCGGCGACAACCGCCTGGCCTATCAGGGCGAGCGCGACGCCGCCTATTCCGAGGAGGCGACTTCGGCGTATATGAAGCGCGACGAGATCCGCATCCGCGCCGATATCGGCATCGGCCGCGGCAAGGCGACGGTGTGGACCTGCGATCTCACCAAGGAATATGTCGCCATAAACGGCGATTATCGGAGCTGATGGCGTTGGCTTCCAGACATCCGGCAAGCGTGTTGGCGATCGTGCGCCGCTACGAGGCGGCCGGCTTCCGCGCCTGGCCGGCGGCCGCCGTCCATTATGACGGCACCTGGGTGGTTCGGCTGACGGCCGGCCACCCGGCCAAGCGGCTGAACTCGGTCAATCCGCTCGATCCGGGCGACATCCAGCACATTGCCGAGCGCATCGGTCGCGCCAGCCGCCGCTTCGACGCTTATGGCAGGCCGCTGACCTTTCGCATCTCACCGCTGTCGGGGCCTGATCTTTCAAAGTACCTCGACGGCGAAGGCTGGAGCACGTTCGCGGAGTCGCTGGTCATGCGGCTGCCGCTCGCCGACGCCGCGCTCGACGACGCCATGGACCAGATTCCGTTGAGGGACATCAGCCGTTTCATCGGCGCGGCGCTCAAGGTGAGCGGTTCTGATGTGTCGCTGCGGCCGGGCCTGTCGGAGATCATCGGCGCCATCCAGCCGGAGGCCGGGCTGTTTGCGCTGGAGGCCGGCAGCGAGCCGCTGGCGACGTTGATCTGCGTGCATGACGGCGACCTTGCCGGCCTGTTCGAGATTGCCACCGACAGGTCGGTGCGCAACCAGGGCCATGGCCGCCACCTCATCCGTTCGGCGTTGAAATGGGCGCGGCTGCGCGGGGCGCGGGAAGCCTGGCTGCAGGTCGAGGCGGACAACGCGCCGGCGCTGGCGCTTTATCGCTCGCTCGGATTCGACGAAGTCTATCGCTATCACTATCGCCGGCCACAAGGCGCATGAGCGGCTTGGATACGGTCGGCAAACGCCTGCTCCTGGTCGCCGCCTGCGCGCTGGTCGATGCCGACGGGCGCGTCCTCTTGGCGCAGCGGCCCGAAGGCAAGCAACTCGCCGGCCTGTGGGAGTTTCCGGGCGGCAAGGTCGAGCCCGGTGAGACGCCGGAACAATGCCTAATCCGCGAATTGTACGAGGAGATCGGCATCGAGACCGATATCCCTTGCCTGGCGCCGCTCACCTTCGCCAGCCATTCCTACGACGATTTTCACCTGCTGATGCCGCTGTTCGTCTGCCGTCGATTCCGCGGCATTGCCCAGCCGAAGGAAGGCCAGGTGCTGAAATGGGTGCGGCCGCGCCAGATGCGCGATTTTCCAATGCCGCCGGCCGACGCCCCGCTGATCCAGTTCCTCATCGATCTGCTCTAACGGCCGGCCTGCCGTAAACCGGCAACTCCTCAACGCGATATCGGCAGCATTAATGAAAGATTTATCTGGTCGTGAAAAATTGACGCAAAGCGGTTACGCCGATTCCACCGCTGGGGAGCGATTTGCATGAGCCTCGACAAGGACTGGGACTCGCCTTGGCCCGACCGCCTTCCTGGCGCGGCCAATGCCGGCATGGCAATATTGCGCATCGCCCTTTTGTTCGGCTCGGCCGCGGTGGCTCTGGCCTTGATCGCGACGCCCTACCTCGACAGCCGGACCCGCTCGCAGTTTGCCCGCGATGGGCTTGATACGATGAGCACCGGCTCGATCGGCCAGCGCGATAGCTATACGCTCCGCAAGAGCGTGCTGCAGCCGCTGCCCAGTTCGGTCTGCGTTATACGGGCCGATGGCAGAAGCAGCGGCGACTGCTGACTCCTCAACAACTATCTAGGATTCGGCTGTTTCCTAGAATGCGGCTGGTTCACCGCGCGTTAAGCCTGTCACGTTAACCTTTCTTAACGGGTCGGCGCTAGGTTCGGGCAAGAGGGATGGGCGCCCATGAAAATCTTGCTGCAACGATTTTTAGAAGACGAGAGGGGTGCGACGGTTATCGAATATGGTCTGATCGTTGCCGTGCTGTCGCTTGCCATTGTCGCTGGTGTCGGCCGGGCTGCCGATGCGATTCAGTGGCTGTTCAGCGACAACAGCAGCAGGCTTGCCAACGCTTTTGCGCAGTGACCCGCTTAGCTTTGATGGGATACGCTTAGCTTTTGCGCAAGGATACGCTCAGGGGCCGCCGGGGTTTTCCAGGATTGTCTTCAGCGATATTTTTGCGGAGCCCGGCTTCAGCGGCTTTTGCTGAGAGGCATCGGGCGCCCAGCCTGACATCCAGACCACCGAGAAACTCGCCCTGACGCGGCCATCGGCATCCGAAAACCGCTCCGCATAGATTTCGGCGGCGCGCGCGAACAGCGCTCGCGTGCCCGGCCGCCTGCTGCGGTCGACAAGCGCGCTGGTCTCACCCATGGCGCGCAGGTCGGCGACCAGGCCAAATAGCGAATCGTAGCGCACCGTGATCGTCTCGACGTCGGCAACCGGCAGTGCCAGGCCGGCGCGCTGCAGCAGCGCGCCGGCGTCGCGGACGTCGGTGAACGGGATCACACGCGGGCTGGCGCCGCCATAGAGCTCGGTCTCGGCGGCAAGCAGGCTTTCGCGCAGCTCGGAAAGCGTACCTGTGCCGGCGAAGGCACCGAGGAAAAGCCCGTCCGGCTTCAGCGCCCGGCGGATCTGCACCAGCATGCCGGGAATGTCGTTCATCGCCTGCAGCGACAGCAGCGAGACTGCGAGGTCGAGGCTTTCCGGTTCGAATGGCACGGTTTCCAACGGCGCTACTACTCCTGGCTGGCCAGCCAGGAAAGCGGCGTCGGCCTCGACGCGCACGTTTTCCGTCACCTTGCCGCTTTCGGCGAGCACCTCTGCTGCTGCCGGCGTCTGGCAAAACAATGAGGCCGCCTTGCCGAACCTGCGTTCGACGGCGCCGAGCCGGTCGGCCAGATCCTCGGCCGCCCGCCGCATGAGGAAATCCGCGCCGGCGATGGGACGGGTCAGTGCCCGGCGCTTGCGCGCCAGCCAGAGCGAGGTGTCGATTACAGGCTGCAATGGGCAGGTCCTTGTGCTTCGCTCTCTGATATAGTGATGCGGAGGACCAACCACGTGGCCGATCCCATGCCAGAGATCAAGCGTATTGCGATCAAGAGCATTGCCCGCAAGGCATTGGGCTGGCCGGCGCGCCTCTTGTTCCCGCCGGTCTGCGCCGGCTGCCGCCGCCATGTCTCGCAGCCCGGCGTGTTGTGCGGCGCCTGCTGGCCGAAACTCAGGCTGCTGGAACGGCCATGGTGCCCGGTGATGGGCACGCCGTTCACCCACAGTATGGGTGAGGGTTTCCTGTCGGCGGAGGCGATAGCCGACCCGCCGCCGTTCGAGCGCGCGCGGGCGGCGGTCGCCTATTCCGGCGTTGCCCGCCAGATGGTGCAAGGGCTGAAATACCAGGACCGCACCGATCTGGCGCCGTGGATGGCGCGCTGGATGCTTCGCGCCGGTGCCGAGCTCATCGCCGAGGCCGACGTGGTCGTGCCGGTGCCGCTGCACTGGCGGCGTTTCTTCCGACGGCAGTTCAACCAGTCCGCGGAACTGGCGCGGGCGGTGGCGCAGCTCGGGGAGCGGCCTTTCGCGCCATCAGGCATCAAGCGCGTCAAACTCACGCGCCAGCAAGTCGGGCTGGAGCGGCGGGAACGCGAGGAAAATGTTCGCGCCGCATTCAAAGTGCCGGATGAGGCGGAGATCGAAATCGCCGGCCGCCGGGTGCTGTTGATCGATGATGTCTACACCACCGGCGCCACCGTCCGCGCGGTCGCCAAGGCATTGAAGAAGGGCGGTGCCGGCGCGGTCGACGTACTGACCTTCGCGCGCGTGCTGCCGGGGGACTTTCGGGCCGACGAATCGGCGCCTATATAGCCTATATGACAGCAGAACGAGGCAGGATTGCTGACCGATGGTCGATGTGACGATCTACACGCGGATGATGTGCGGCTATTGCACCGCGGCCAAACGGCTGCTCGACAGGAAGGGCGTCGCCTATACCGAGCACGACGCCTCCTTCTCGCCGGAACTGCGCCAGGAAATGATTTCCCGGGCCCATGGCCGTTCCACCTTTCCGCAGATATTCATCGGCGACACGCATGTCGGCGGCTCTGACGATCTCCACGAATTGGAGGCGGAAGGACGGCTGGACGGATTGCTCGCCAACGGCTCGACCAGGTAAGGACATGACCATGGGTGCTTTCAAGACGGGGGGTGCTTTCAAGGCTGCGGCGATCCAGATGCGTTCGGGAACCAGTCCGGAGCGCAATGCGGTCGATCTGGAACGGCTGGTCCGCGAGGCGGCAGGTCTTGGCGCGTCCTATGTCCAGACGCCGGAAATGACCGGCGCGCTGATCCGCGACAGCCAAGCGCGGGCCGCTTCCTTCACATCCGAAGACAAGGACATCGTCGTCTCGACGTCGCGGAGGCTGGCCAAGGAGCTCGGCATCTTCCTGCATATCGGCTCGACCGCCATTCTGCGCGCCGACGGCAAGCTTGCCAACCGCGCCCTTCTGTTCGGGCCGGACGGTGCCACGATTGCCACCTACGACAAGATCCACATGTTCGATGTCGATCTCGACAATGGCGAGAGCTGGCGCGAATCCGCCGCCTATGAGCCTGGCACCGAGGCCGTCGTCGCCGAAATCAATGGCGTGAAGCTCGGCTTTGCCGTCTGCTACGATCTACGCTTTCCGCAGCTGTTCCGTGCCGAGGCGCTGGCCGGCGCCAATCTGCTTTCGGTGCCCGCCGCCTTCACCCGCCAGACCGGCGAAGCGCATTGGCATGTGCTGCTCAGGGCGCGCGCCATCGAGAACGGCGCCTATGTGGTTGCCGCGGCGCAAGGCGGCGTGCACGAGGACGGCCGCGAAACCTATGGCCATTCGCTGATCGTCGATCCCTGGGGCCGCATCGTCGCCGAGGCGGCGCATGACGAGCCGGCGGTGATTGTCGCCGAGATCGACCCGGTGCAGTCAGTCGCCGCGCGCAAGAAGATACCGAATCTCAAAAACGCACGCGATTTTGCCGTAAACGCCGGTTCGGCGGAGGCAATGCCGCTCAGGGGTGCCGCCTCTTGATCCGCTTTTCCCTGATCTGCGAACACGAGCACGAATTCGAGGCCTGGTTCCGCAGCAACGACGATTTCGACACACAGAAGAGGCGCGGTTTCATCGATTGCCCGGCCTGCGGCTCGCACAAGGTCGAGAAGGCGCTGATGGCGCCTGCCGTCTCGACCGGGCGCGGCCAGGAGAAGATCGCGCTGGCCATGGGCGAGGCACAAAAGCAGGCGCTGGCGCAGCTCAAGGCGCTTGCCGAGAAGGTGCGCGAGAACGCCGATTATGTTGGCGACAAATTTGCCGAGGAAGCGCGCAAGATCCATTTTGGCGAGAGCGATCCGCGCGGCATTTATGGCGAGGCGACGCTGGAGGAGGCCAAGAGCCTCGCCGAGGATGGCGTCGAATTCTTGCCTATTCCAAGTTTCCCCGACGACCGCAACTGATCGGTCAACTTGCTCCGGACATCAGGAGGCATCTCTGCGCGCCGTGAGGGGTCGGGGCGGCGCCGAGGGGCGGCGATGCCGCGACCCCTGCATAAGCGTCCGCAGTTTCAGGCCGAGCAGCAAGGATGGGCCTCGCGGGTAATCGTTTCGCTCTTTCCTTCATGCCCACTGCTCGACGGGCTTGCTTCCCTTGCCGGGCTTGCTTCCGCATAGGCTGCAAACTGGCGTTCAAGCGCCTTGACCGCGCTGCTGCGCCAGCCCTCCGCCACGGATTCCGACATGGGATCGGGGAAGATCTCCTCCTCGCCATTCTCCACGCCGTCCAGGATTGCCCGCGCAACAGTCTCCGGAGAGGCCTTCGCTATGTCCAGGCCCCGGGTCATGTCCGTGTCCACGGGGCCAGGAAGGACCCTGTGGACGCTGACACCCTGTCCGGCCAGGAGCGTGCGCAACGACTGCGACAGCGAGAACGAGGCCGCCTTGGAGATCGAGTAAGCCGGACTGAACGGCACGGCGGCAATCGAGGCCAGCGACAGAATGTTGACGATGGCTCCCCGCGACCGGGCCAGCAACGGCAGCAGAGCCTGGGTAACGTCGTACGAGCCGAAGAGGTTTACGGCGAGCTGTTGTTCGAGCACACGACGGTCGCTGAGGTCATCGAAGGGCGATACGCCGGCGTTGTTGATGAGGATATCGAGAGCATCGATCTTCTCGACGGCCTCCCGGATCTGCGCAACGTCGGTCACATCCATGGTCAGGGACGTCACACGCCGGTCCGGGTGGGCCATGGATTGGCGAGTTGCGGCATAGACGCGCTTTACGCCTCTGCTCAGGGCTTCCTCGACCAGTGCCCGACCGATGCCCCGATTGGCGCCAGTCACCAGGATGGCTGTACCTTCGATCTTCACTGCGTCTCTCCTAGTGCTTATCGTTGCGTTCGAGCCCAGTGCACAATCTAGCCGCGACTCAAGGTTGGCGCGCCGCAACTCAGGTTGGCTACAGTCGCCGTTGTCGATACGACTGGTTGGTGAGATGGACTTAGCGCCGGATGTCGAAGCCATGGGAGTGACAAGTGTGACGGGATTCCGATGGACTCGCTGATCACGGCCGCGGCGCATGCGCTTGCGGCGGGCGATCCGCTCGGCGCCTTGAAGCGGGTTGCGCTGCGCGACGATGCGCCGGCACTGGCGTTGCGCGGTATCGCAATGGCGCAGCTTGGCGACCTGGTTCGGGCGAAGGTTCTTCTAAAAAGGGCGGCACACGCATTCAGCCCGAGGGAGGCCGTGGCCCGCGCGAGGTGTATAGTCGCCGAGGCCGAGATCGCGCTCGTCTCGCGGGACCTCGCCTGGCCGGCCAAGACACTCGACGCCGCGCGGGCGACGCTTGAAAGGCATGGCGACCGCGTCAATGCCGCACATGCGCGCAACCTCGAAGTCCGGCGCTTGCTGCTGATCGGCCATCTCGACGAAGCCGAGCGCAGGCTGGACGGCTTCGATCCCTCGCCGCTGCCGCCGGCATCGCGGGCCGCCCACGAGCTGGCTGTCGCCGGCATCGCCATCCGCCGCTTGCGGACCGGTCCTGGGGGGGCCCCCGCCCGGGCGGGGGGGGGGGGGGGGGGGGGGCCGCGGCGGGGGGGGGGTGGGGGGGGGGGGGGGGGGGGGCGGGGGGGGGGGGGGGGGGGGGGGGGGGAGTCTGGGGGTGGTGGGGGGGGCGGCCCGCGCG